>JAJFUE010000013.1 GCA_021372575.1 bacterium
GCGGATCTGGTCGGGGGTCAGGTCGCGGAGCATGGGGATCTCGCGGAGAAGCGGGGTCTCGCGGAGCGAGGGGGAAAGGAGCGTCGTGGATCGTTTGGCGGACGGGTTGGTTAATAGCGGATCGGTGGGGGAGATAGGACCTATAGGACCTATAGGACTGATAGGAGGCATGGGAGTCATGGGACTCATGGGACTTATGGGACTCATGGGACTTATGGGAGCTGTGGGAGTTGTGGGCGAGGGTTGATCGGTTGATGGTTGATTGGCGAGCTTTTGGGCGAGGGCGGACATGTGGAGCAGGGATTTGTGGATCGCCGTCATGCGGGCCAGGTCGTCGATCATGTAGTTCAGCGTACAGACGTCGGGGCATTGGTCGAGCGAGTCCAGCTCCTCGAACCAGAGCTTGAGGAGGTGCTCGCCGATCGCGGCGCAGGAAGAAAGGTCGGTGAGGTCCGTGAGCAAAGTGCTGAGTCCTGAGTGCTGAATGCGGGAAATAATTCTTTCAACCACGGAATACACGGAATACACGGAAACAGAAAAATAAACCACGAAGGCAATCGGGTCGGTGCGGTGTCGATGATGCGAGATGCCGGGGCAAACTAAAGTTTGAACTCCTGACTGAAATTCCGGCTCCGGGGCGGGGAGGCGGTCCTCGCTTGCGAATCGGCAACGGTAATCGGGGCGCGGAGCCATGCCGCGGTCGGCGACCGCGGCCTACTGGGGATGGGCGTCAACGGTGACGAATCGGGCTCGGCAGTGGAACTGGTTGCCGATGTCGCTTCGAGCCGAAGCGACCTACTGAGGGGGCCGCCCCGACTTATGCGTGCGAGGCTAACATGAATGTTTCGATTTTGTGAATTCCCTTAGCGACCCTTATGGCCCTTAGGAAACTTAATCTGAAAAAATGAGAAAAAAATGGGCGTGACAGACCGATTGCGAAGATTCAAAGGGGATTAGATATCGAAGAGCGCGAGCTCTGACGTGTATTTTTGCTCAATCAAGTCCTGGGCCTCGGGGATGAGGGCGGACCAGTTTTGTTGGATGCGGGTTGCATACCATTGGCGGCCGACAGCGTAGTCGAGGTTTCTGATCTTGAACGCGAAGAAGAGCCAGTAGGACGGGTTCGAGATCTGGGCAATGGCGTCGGCGTTGGAGAGGGCGACGGCTTCGGGTGAACCGCTTTTGAGCGGCTGAGCGTGAAGCTCGATCGCGTTCTGGATGATCGCGATTTTGTCGGCGGGGTAACCGAGATCGGAAAGGATTTGGCCGGCTTGGATGGCTGAATCGGCGGCGTGCGTGGGGAGGGTGTTGAAATCGCGCACGGCCGAGATGTCGTGAAGGTAGCTCGCGATTTCGAGAAGTTCAGGGTCGGCATGAAGAGGGGCAGCCAAAAGCAAGGCGTAATGGGCGACGATGGAAAGATGATCGTTAAAGAAGGAGGCGGTGAGGAGATTGTCCAGGGAGTTGCAGAGATCGTGAACGAGTTGGTGGATGGCGGCGATGGGCATGGCGGATACCTGAAAGATGGCTGAAGCCGGTTAGCGAGAAGCCGGCTGAAGCCGGCTTATTCTTTTGGTTAGCAAGTAAACCACCGGCTGAAGCCGGTGGCAACCAAATCTGCCCGCTGAAGCGGGCGAAAATTGGTGTCGCGGGGAATTGAACAAAAGATGGCGTGGCGCCGAATGATCGAATCGCTTCGCGTCTCTGAAGGCGAGATCGATTGGGGCCGGAAGACGAAACGCTGATCCCTCACTCACGCCCGGGCTACTGCATCAATGCAAAATCCGGCAATCGGAATTGCCGGATTTCATTTCTCTGCGCGCTCTGCCGATCTCTGCGCCTCTGCGACCAAAATCTTTACGCGCGCGCGAGGACGTTGGACAGGAGCTTTTCGAGCGACTCGGGCTCGAACGGCTTGACGATGTAATCGACGGCGCCGGCGGCGAGGCCTTTCTGGACCGACTCGGCGTGGCTGGCCGCGCTGACCATGATGATCGGAATCTGCTGCGTGGCCGCGTCGGCCTTCAGGCGGCGGCAGACCTCGAAGCCGTCGATGACCGGCATCATGAGGTCGAGCAGGATCACGTTGGGCTTTTCGCGGCGCGCAACGTCGATGGCGTCGAGCCCGTCGTAGGCCGTCACGACTTCGTAACCCTTCGTCTCCAGATACATCTTGAGAACGATTTTCACATCTTCCTCGTCGTCAGCCAACAGGACCTTGGTTGTCATGGCAGCCCCACTCCCTTCTCATTCGATGGGCCGATTGAAGTGCGCATCGGCCGGCAATGCAAGCTTTAAATTTCCGGTTCCGCCCAGGCGCGAATCTCGGGCGGCAGCTCGAGCGGCAGCCGCACGACGAACGTCGTTTTTTTCTCCCGGCACTCGGCCAGCTGGATCTGGCCGCCGTGCAGGCGCACGAGGTGGCGCGCCAGAAACAGGCCCAGGCCGCAGCCGCCGACCGTGCGCGTGTTCGAGCCGTCGCACTGGCGGAACTTGTCGAAAATATTTTCGCGCTGGGCGTCGTCAATGACCGCGCCGGTATTGGTGACCCTGATCTCGACCCAGGGTGAGTCGATTTTCGTGCTGACGCGGACGGGCGCGCCGGAGTCTGAGAACTTGACCGCGTTGTTGAGGATCTCACCGATGATCTGCTCGATGCGGCGGGCGTCGGCCTCGATGATCGGCAGGTCGCACAGCTCGGTTTCGATCGAGACGCGCTTGGCGCGGGCGTTGTCGGCCAGCCGCTCGATGCACTCCTTGAGCAACTCGGTGAGGTCGGTCGGCCGGAACACGAGGCGCAGCGTCTCGTTTTCGATCTCGGTGACGTCGAGGATCGAATTAATGACGTCGCCGAGGCGGTTGCAGTTGCGGGCCAGGAGCTGGTGGACCTGGTGCAGCGTCTGCGGCTGGACCTGGGCAACGCGCCCGGGGTCGATCATCGGCAGGACGCCGCGGATGACGGTCAGCGGCGTGCGCAACTCGTGGCTGATGATCGCCATGAAGCTGTGCTTGGCGCTTTCGGCGGCGCGCAGGCGGACGATTTCCTCCTGGTCGGTGAGGTCCTCGATGACGACGACCTGCCGGCCGAGCGTCTCGCGGACACCGCGGATCGGGTTGACCGTGAGCTGGACGTTGACCGGGACGCCGCGCAGCGTGGCGCGCAGTTTTTCATGGGACGGTTTGTCGTCGGGATTTTCCGCCGTGAGCATCGAACGGCACGCGCGCAGGAGCGGATCGGGGAGCACGTCGGCGAGCTTCATGTCGCCGTTTTCGGCCGGAAGCTCGAACATGTGCCGCGCGCGGTGGTTGAGGTGCGTGACATGTTCGCTCTGATCGACGGCCAGGGCGCCGATCTGCATGCTGTCGAAAATTTCCTCGAGCCCTTCCTGAAGGCGCCGGGACTCTTCGTAAAGGGAGGCCGCGGTCAGGGCGCCGCCGATGAGGAGCGCGGCCGAGCCGACCAGCTGGGCGTCGCGCTCGCGGAAAACGCGCGGGCCGGTCGGGTTGGTAACGTTGATGACGCCGGCGATTTTGCCGCGGATCGACAGCGGGATGATCATGCAGGTCGGAACGGGGTAGCGCGGGTCGGGCTCGCGGCCCATGTGGCGCAGGAAGGCCTCGCGGCCGCTGATGAGGAGCGGCTGGCCGGACTGGAACACCTGACCGATGATCCCCTCGCCCGGCTGAACCGAGATTGTGGGCCAGTCCTTTTGCGCGATGTGCGTGGCGGCGGCGAGGCGCAGGATGGGGTCATCGACGGACTGGAGGAAAATCGACCAGGCCTCGATGCCAAGGAGGCGCTCGATGAGCTGGCAGGAGCGCATGGAGACCCCGGCCGAGTCGAGGCAACTGACGAGGGGTGCAAGGCTTTCGAACAACTCGAGATAGCGCGCGCCGCCCAAGCCGGTCTCGTCGGGCGCGGCGAGGTCATCGGGAAGTTCGGTTTTTTGGGTCTTGCTGGTCAAGGGACGGCCTTGATAAACGGTTCGTCGCTTCAGAGAGCTTATCGACCGTGCTAAGACAAACTATATGGCAAAAACAGTCAAGCACCAAGGGAATAAGCGATGAGCGATGAGCGATGAGCGATTCGAAATGAGAGATGAGAATAATGCGGAATGCGGGTGCGGAGTGCTGTTGTGGAGAAAAGGACCCCAAGGACTTAAAGGACCCAAAGGACCCCCAAAGAGGCAAACGTGGACGCATCCCAAGGGATGACAGGTTTTCACAATAGAGGTATCGCGATACGACGTTGGAATCGGTGGCGGGACGGATTTCGGATAAATGTGTTGGCAATTGAAAATAAAGGCCTTAGAATCCTAAAAGGCTGCATGCCGCACCGGCCTGGAATCGGCATCGATCTGGCTGAGAAAGGGCTGGTGGTGGACCATACGTCCGCAAGCTGAGACGGGAGAACACCTTCCATGATGATGATGCTGAGCACACATAAACGGCTGGGCGAGATGCTCGTCGGCAAGGGACTGCTCAATATCGACGACCTCGACCAAGCCTTGACGGAACAGAAACGAAGCGGCGAGCGGATCGGCGAGGTGCTGGTCAAGATGGGGGCGATCCGTGAGGACGACCTCATGAAAACGCTCTCGGAACAGCTGGGGATTCCGTTCGAGCCGCTGACGGATTCGGCGATCGACCGCGCCGTGATCGAATCGGTGCCGGCGCGGCTGGTGAATTTGTACGAGGTGATCCCGCTGTCCAAGAACGGCGCGACGCTGCGGGTGGCAATGCGCGACCCGCTGGACGTGCACATCATCGACGAGCTGCGGCTGCACCTCAAGCTGGAGATCGACCCGGTTTTCGCCACAGCCAAGGACATCCGCGACTCGATCAAGAAGTTCTACGGCATCGGCGCGGACACGATGGAAGGGATGATCGAGGAAGAGACGGCGACGGAAATCTCGATCGGCGAGGTGCGGGCCGAGGTCGATAACATCGAAGACCTGGCGCAGGACGCGTCGATCGTGAGGTTCGTGAACCAGATCATGCTGGAGGCGATCGACGACCGCGCGACGGATATTCACTTCGAGCCGCTGGAAGAGCGGATGCGGATCAGGTATCGCATCGACGGCCTGCTGTATGAGGCAAGCGTGCCGACGACGGTCAGCCGGTATCAGTCGGCGATCATTTCGCGCCTTAAGATCATGGCCGACATGAACATCGCCGAGCGGCGCCTGCCGCAGGACGGCAAGATCAAGATCAAGAAGGGCGAGACCGACTATGACCTGCGCGTCTCGACCGTGCCGACGCCTTACGGCGAGTCGGTGGTGCTTCGTATCCTGTCGCGCGACAGCGAGTTCATCACGCTCGAGAAGCTCGGGTTCGACGGGCACCATGCCAAGGTGCTGCGGTCGATGATCCACAAGCCGCACGGCGTGATCCTGGTTTCTGGCCCGACGGGGTCCGGCAAATCGACGACGCTGTATGCGGCGCTGAACGAGATCAATACGATTGATAAGAAGATTCTCACCATTGAGGAGCCGATCGAATACCGCATCAACGGCGTCATGCAGGTGCAGGTCAACCCGGCGATCAGCCTGACGTTCGCGCGGCTGCTGAGGACGTTCCTGCGGCAGGACCCGGACATCATCATGGTCGGCGAGACGCGCGACCTCGAAACGGCGGAAATCACGATTCGAACGGCTTTGACGGGCCACTTGGTTTTCACGACCATTCACACGAACGACGCATGCTCGGTCGTGACGCGACTTCTGGACATGGGCATCGAACCGTTCCTGATCAGCTCGTCAGTGGAAGGCCTGCTGGCGCAGCGTCTTGTGCGCAAGCTGTGCCCGTATTGCAAGAAGCCTTTCGTGCCGGAGCCGGAACTGCTGAGGAGAGTGAACGTCGGCGGCGACGATCCGGCGAGCCTGCATCTGTACAAGGCGGCCGGGTGCGAGAAGTGCCGCTACACCGGGTTCATGGGCCGGACGGCCGTGTACGAAATCGTGCAGATCACGGAGGAATTCCGGCGGCTAATCGTGGAGAGGGCGCCGGCGAACATTTTGAAGCGGCTGGCGGTCAAGCAGGGCATGCAGCCGCTGCGCCACGACGGCTGGGCCAAGTGCAAGGCGGGTCTGACAACGATCGACGAAGTCCTGCGCGTCACCATGGAAGACGAAATGCTGGGGATCGAGATGGAAGCGGAGAAGAAGCAGCAGGTGGAAGCCGAGGCGAGCAAGGATGAGCTGGTGGGGATTGAAAGGCCGGCGTGAGGTTCACAAAGCCGGCTGGAAGCCGGCTCTCTGAATTCAATTGAGGCTGGCACCCCTGCTAAAGCAGGGTGCAAAGAGGTGTCGGCTGAAGCCGACATGCGGAATCGGATCGAACTTGATATTTTGAGAAAGTCAAAAGATTACACAAGGCTTTCGGGCAATTACCTTCTTAAGAGTTACATATGCCACAGTTCCAATACAAGGCGAAGGACCGCAAGGGTCAGTTGATCAATGGGCAGCTTGAGGCCGAGACGCGGGGGGCCGCGGGGGCGCGGTTGCAGTCGATGGGGTATTTCCCCGTCGATATCCGCGAGGCGGGCGGGGCGGACAACGGCGGCGGGGTGGTCGCCGCGCTCAGCCGCCGGAGAGCCAAGCGCATCCGCTCGACCGACATGGCCGACTTTTACCGGCAGATGGCGGACCTGATCGGGGCGGGCGTGCCACTGGTCAAGGCGCTCGGGATCGTCAAGAACCAGACGCCCAACCCGGCGCTCGTCGCGATCCTGAACCAGGTCATGACGGACGTGCAGGAAGGCGAAACGTTCGCCGGGGCGCTTGACAAGCACCCGAAGCAATTCAACAAGCTGAACGTGGCGCTGGTGCGCGCGGGCGAGGCCGGCGGCCTGCTCGACCAGACCTTGTCGCGCGTCGCCGACTACAGCGAATCGCAGGAAGAGCTGCACGCGAAAATCAGGTCTGCGATGGCCTACCCGATGATCATGGTGTGCGTCGGCGTGGTGGCGGTCACGATCCTGCTGACGGTCGTCATGCCGAAGGTGCTGATCATTTTCCAGGAACTGGACCAGACGCTGCCGCTGATGACGCAAACGCTGCTGGCACTGGTCACGTTCCTGCAGAATTATTACCTGTTCCTGATCGCGGGGATCGCGACCGCGGGGATCACGTTTTACAAATTCGTCCACACCGACAAGGGCGCGTTTCAATTTCACAAAGTGCTGCTGAGCCTGCCGAAGTTGGGTGACCTGATCACCAAGCGCGAGGTGGCGGCGTTCGCGAGGACGCTGGGGTCGCTGCTGCGCAACGGCGTGCCGATCCTGAACTCGCTGTCGATCGCGGCGGAAGTCACGACAATCCGCCCGATTCGCAAGGAGATCGAGAAAATCCCGGACTCGATCACTCAGGGCTCGGGGATCGCGTCGTCGCTGCGCGGGAGCCCGCTGTTCCCGCCGCTGGTCGTCAACATGGTGGCGGTCGGCGAGGAAACCGGCCACCTGCCGGAAGTCCTGCTGCGCGTGGCGAATTCGTATGAAACGCAGGTTGATCGCGACATCAAGACACTGACGTCGTTCATCGAACCGATCATCATCCTGTGCCTGGGCCTCGTGGTGGGCTACATCGTGTTCTCGATGCTGCTGCCGATCTTCTCGATCGATCCGACTAAGGGGATGTGATCGGATGCGGCGACACGGCGGCTTCACCTTCCTCGAAATCACGGTCGTGGTGGTCATCCTGATGGCGCTGGCGGCGGTGGCGATGCCGCGCATGCGCGGAACGATGCAGCACATGCGGCTCAAGCAGGCGGCGCGCGACGTGGCTGCGGTGATGCGGCTGGCCCGCGACAGCGCGGTCGTGCGCGGCAACCCGGTCGAAGTGATCATGAACATGAACAACAAGGGCCCGGACCAATACCAGCTTGCGCTGCTCGACGAAAAAATGGACCGCGTCGAGGCGAAACAACGCCGCAGCTGGCACAAGGGGCCGGACAAACTGACGTCGGTTCCAGGGGCGGAGGCGCTGCGCATCCGCACGCTGCCGGAAGGGACGTTCTTCGCGGAGATCAGCTCCCAGGCGCCGCCGACGGAAGACAAACACCGGCCGCGTTTCATGTTCTACCCGGACGGCTCGGCCAGCGGCGGCTCGATCAGCATCCAGGACGTTCGCGACCGGACGATCAGCGTCGAGATCTACAAGGCGACGGGGCTTTCAAAGGTCGAGGCCGGAAAGCCACCGGTCAAGCTGAAGACGAGGACGCTGTTTTATGGACCGAAGAGCAGGAAGAAATGATGAAAGATGAAAGATGAAAAAGAAGCGATGAGAGATGAGATAGAAGACCGGATCGATGTGGGTAATGGCGGGAGATAAGTCTCGATTACGATTACGAGCACGAGCACGAGCACGAACGAGAGCACGAACGATAAATGAAATTACTGAATAACAGGGCCATGGCGCGGGGGTTTGTGCTGCTTGAGGTGATCGTTTCCTTGACGATCCTCGGGGTGGCGGTGGCGGCGTTGATGCGGTCGTTCACGCAATCGTTTCGCGCGGCCAAGATCATGGAGATCCAGACGCAGGCCAGCTTCCTCGCCCAGCAACTGATGGACGAATTCGAGGTCTATCCGCCGGCGGAAAGATCGGCCGACGCCGGATTCGGTGACAGCTACCCGAACTATTGGTATCGGGTGAAAAAGGAATACGTCACGCCGCATTACCGGCTGCCGGGGGGCAAGAACGACATCGACAGATTCTTCGCGACGCGCATGCTGACAATCGAAATCCATTACCAGGACGCGACGATCAAGGACTTTGTGGCGACACGCGTCAATACCGCGATCGTGGGGTTCGAGAAATTCTCGCAGGGGACAAAGCAGTCATACTCACAAGAACGACAATGAACAAGCAGTTCGCCACACGCCGGCCGCGCGCGGCCTTCACGCTGATCGAGGTCATCCTGGCCGTGACGATCTTCGGCCTGACGATGATCGCGATCACGACGGTGATGCGCACGGGCGTGCGGTCGTGGGCGATCGGGCACGCGCTTTCGGAGCTGATGCAGAACGTGCGCGTGTCGCAGGACGTGATCGTGCGCGACCTGAATAATATCTGCTACCGGCGCGAGACCGAATACAACCAGACGTTCCGCAACCAGATCGAGCGGTTGGGAACCGAGATCATCTCGCAGACGGCGATCGATCCGCGCGACCCGTACAAGAATTTCAATCCGCGCATGATCGAGAAATTCCTGCCGAGCCAGCGCAACCGGCGAGGCCGCAGCCGGGACGGTGAAAACGAAAACCAGATTTTCCTGGACGAGATCACGCCGCCGATCGACCTGTCGCTGCGCGGGACGGACAGCGGCACGAACGACCGGATTTCGTTCGTGCGGCGGCAGAATCCCGACTGGAGTCAGCCGGAAAGCACGTGGGGACTGCGGCGCATCACGTATTACGTGAAGGACAAGGTGCTGTATCGCGAGGAAGGCGACCCGTTTGGCTTCAGGCCCGGCGCGGGGATTTCGAATTTCATCTTCACGCTCGACCCGACGTTCAACCCGATGGACATGTTCAATTCGGGGACGAACCGCAATTACGCGACGGGAAACCAGTCGCCGCTGTCGCAACTGACGCAGTTCTTCACGCCGCCGGTCGAGGCGTCGGACAAGGGCGAGGATAGCCGCGGGCAGTTCCTTCCGCCGTCGATTCATTACACGGAACCGGTCTGCCAGGGCGTCGAGACGTTCAATATCTCGTACGGCTACTTCCTCGAGGGGCAGTGGGTCGAGGTCAACACGTGGGACTCCAACTCGATGCAATACCGGAGCACGCTGGACCGCGACTTCTTCGGGCAGATGGACCAGAACGCCATCAACAACTTTTTCAGAAGCCCGATGAACCCGTATGACGCCATCAGGTATCGCGCGGACACGAACTTCAACGTTTCGCCGGCGTCGATGATGAACCCGTCGATGCAGCAGCCGGACGAACTGCCGGGCTACGTCGCGATCCAGATCGGCATCCGCTCGCCGGAGCTCAAGGGCAAGCTCTACACGTTCACGATTTTCCACTCGATGCCGCTGGCCGAGGAAACCGACATGAAGTTCGACGAGGATTCGATGATGACGGCCAACTCGGACCCGAGATACCGGGACCTCGGCACGCGGCGCTACTCGCGGCGCGACTCGAACAAGACCGGACGGTTCGAACACTCGACGAGATCGCGGAATTATTCGAGAAGGCATTAGCGAGGGGAATGGCGAAAGGACTTAAAGGACCCAAAGGACCAGGGAGATCGATTACGATTACGAGCACGAGCACGAACGAAAGAATATGATGATCACACGGTGCGGGAAATCTTCAATGAGGATGCTTGACGGCAACGGGCGGCGCGGGGCGCTGCTTGTGTTGACGCTGTGGCTCATCATCGTGCTGATGGTGATGGCCTATTCGCTGAGCTACGAAATGCGGATCGGGATGAAGATGACGAGCCAGGGGCGCAAGCGCGTGGAGGCGCTCGGGCTGGCGCGCGCGGGCCTGGCCAAGGGCGTCACGGACCTCAAGAACGACCAGATGCTGAAGGTCTCGGAAGGGCTTTACAACAACGACCACCTGAAGGACATCTGGGCGCTCGAGGACGACAAGACCGACGTCAAGCTGGGCGAAGGGACCTACACGGTGCGCATCATCGACGAACAGGGAAAGATCGACGTCAACATGCTGCGGCCGGAATCGATCAACGCGATCAAATACCTGCTCAAATACGTGAGCGACGTCAAGGACGACGACGCGGAACTGATGGCGAACGCGCTCATCGATTTCCTGGACACCGACAACAAGCCGATCACGGGCGAGGACGAAAGCGAAGCACAGTTTTACACGGCCGAGGGGTGGAGCCGATTCTCCGACAGCCTGCCCGAGGGATGGGAGTTCCGCCCGAAGAACGACCGGCTGCTGAACATCGATGAATTGATGGAAGTGCCGGGATTCACGCGCGAGGTTTTATACGGCAAGAGCGGCAAGGTGCCGTTGAACCCGATCGACCGGCTTGACTCGAAGAAACGCTCGACGGCGCTGGTCGATTACCTGACGGTCGGGCAGGGCGGTCCGGTGAACATCAACACGGCGCCGGTCGAAGTGTATGGCGCGCTGCTGTCGATCGGGCAGCAGGGGCGCGTGGACGTAAGGCGCGCGGCGTCGGCGATCGACGAACTGCGCAAGGACCTCACGAACCGGCGCGGCAAGAACGGGACCGGATTCATGAGCCCGGCGCAGCTTTCCGAAGCCAAGGTTGATCCGGTCCTGCTGCAGGGCATGTTGCAAAGCCCGCTCGGCGTGTCGTCGCGCGAATACACGATTATTTCGCGCGGGAGGATGGGGGCGGTCAGCCAGACGCTCGAGGCGCGCGTCGTGATTTCGCTGCAAAGCTACAACCTCGACGTCAAGGGCGAGCCCGGCCTGCAATACATTCACGACCTCAAGGCGATGGGATTCCTGAAGAACCGGCCCGACTTCATCGTCGATCCGGTGCTCAAGGTCACGCAGATGAAGCAGTATTAGCCGCGCCGCACGCGGAAATCCGAAATCCGAATTTCGAAATCCGAAAAAGATGCAATATCCGTTCGTATTGTGATAAGCATTTTATGTTTTAATATTCGGGTTTGCTTCGTATTTCGATATTCGAATTTCGGATTTTTCCAATGGCCGATATTCTTTTCAATTTTCAGGATGTCGTGGTGGCGCTGGCGGGGCGGCGCGTGCTGGATGGGCTTTGCTGGGAGCTGCGCGCGGGGGATTGCGCCGTGCTGCTCGGGCCCAGCGGCAGCGGGAAGACGGTTTTCCTGCACACGCTGCTGGGGCTGATTACGCCGGATGAAGGGCGGGTCGAGCGGCCGGGGCTGGATGGCGAACTGTTCAGCCAGGCGGCGGTCATGTTCCAGGAGGACGCGCTGCTCGACGAGCGCACGGTCGAAGCGAACATCGCGCTGGCAATCGAGGAGCGCGCGGACCTGTTCAGCGGGCCGTTTTCGGCGAAGACCGACCATGCGATCGACGAGGTGCTGCGCGAGGTGCGGCTGGATCCGAAGCAGGTTCGGCGGGCGCTGCCATCGGCATTGTCGGGAGGCATGCGAAGGAGAGTCGCGCTGGCGCGGGCACTGGTGAGGCGGCCGAAGGTTCTGATCGCCGATGAGCCGACGACGGGACTGGACCCGGCTTCATCGGCGGCGATCTACGATCTGCTTGGCAGCCTGATCCGCAAGCGCGGGATGAGCGCGGTGATCATCACGCACGACCCATCGTGCGCGAGCCGGCTTGGGTATCCGGTCTATTTTTTCTCGCCGGTCGAGGGGCGCATGCCGAGGTGGCCGGCGCCGGAAGGGGTGTCGCCGGAGGAGCGGCACAAGTCGCTGCTGCTGTGGATGCACGACCAGATCGACGCGCACATGGCGCGCCGGACGAATGCGAATGTTTTGGAGCAGGAACTCCCCTCGCCCGTCGATGTCCTGCGATCGTGGCCGATGCGGTTCGTCGATGGGCTCGGCGCGGTGGGGCTGATCATGGCGAACCTTGCGTGGCCGCCAAGCATCGCACTGCTGCTGAGGAATTTCGTACAGTGGGGCGTCGGGTCGATCCCGCTGACGGCATTAATATTTGTCTTGCTCGGGGTCGTGATGCAGGCGCAGTCGGAGGCGGGTTTGCTGCGGTATGGCGCATCGCGTTATTTGCCGGAGTTTGTCGCGCTGAGCCTGTTGCGGCTGTCGCCGATCCTGACGGGATTTCTTGTGGCCGGGCGGTGCGGATCGGCGATCAGCGCGCATACGGGATACATGCAGCTTTCGGGGCAGTTCCGCGTGCTGCGGACGATGCGCGTCGATCCGGAGCGCGGATTTTTCCCGCCGCTGTTCTGGTCGCTGGTGGCGGCGGTGCCGATGCTGGCGGTCGCTGGAATCGGGCTCGGGGCGCTGGGGGCGCTGATCGTGCTGGCCTCGCCGCTGTCTCATGCTCGAATCGGTCCGGATTTTTTCATGAACGATTTTCCGGTGCATTTAAGCGGCGGGGATATCGCCATTGTGATCGTTAAGGGAATGCTGATCGGCGCGGGGATCGCGTTGATCGCGTTCGGCGGCGGGGCGAGGCCGAAGCGCTCGCCGGCCGAGGTAACCAGCGCCATCACCGGCGGGCTCGTCGCCGCGTTCATCTGGATCACGGTGGTTGATACAGTCGTGAGCTTGATGTTTCCGTGAGGGGTTAAAAAATTGGGGTGATGGGACCTATGGGACTGATGGGACCTATGGGAATATTGGGAATATTGGGATCGATTACGATTACGAGCACGAGCACGAACGTGGTTGCCGCCTGTAGTGAGATCAGAATCAGCGATAGCGGCGCATGAGGCCGATGACGATGCCTTGGATTTGGACTTGCGAGGCGTGGAAGCGCATGGGGGCCATCGTTTCGTTGGCGGGCTTGAGCATGATCATGTCGCCCTCGGGGTAGAAGCGCTTGACGGTTGCTTCGGCGCCGTCGATGAGGGCAACGACGGTCTGGCCGGGCTCGGCCTTGCGGCGGCTTTCGACGACGATCAGGTCGCCGTCGCGGATGCCGTCGTCGATCATCGAGCTGCCGCGGACGCGCAGGACGAAACTGTCGCGCGAGCGGCCGAGCATGTCGCGCGGGATCTCGATTGGCTCGGAGTTTTCGATGGCCTCAATCGGCAGGCCGGCGGCGACTTCGCCCATGAGCGGCAGGGTCGTGACGGTCGCGGCTGAGACGGACTCGGCGGCCGCGGGAACGAGCTCGATCGAGCGACTGTGGTTCCAGTTGCGCTTGATGAGACCCTTGCTTTCGAGGTTTTGCAGGTGCTTGTGGACGGTGGCGAGCGAAGAGAGGCCCATGCGCCGGCCGATTTCCTCGAGGGTCGGCGAGTAGCCGAGCTCGCGAATGAAGCTGTCGATGCAGTCGATCATTTCGCGCTGGCGACGGGTCAGATACATAGTACTTCGTCCTTAGTGCTGAGTCCTGAGTGCTGAATGCGGCAAAAAATCAGCACATCCGAACAGATGAAATATAAGCGAAAGTAAGACGAAATTAAAGCGAAAAGAGAATGCTATGGGTGCCAGGTTTCGATTTCGGGCGTGGGGGGATGTTCGCGGATGTAAGTTGTGAAGTCGTCGTACGCGCGCACGCCGCCGGCGAGGACGGCCTTGTAGATATCGATGCCGCGGAATTTGGTCCCGTTGGCAGAGGCGGCGTTTTTGATCGTGAGGATGGCGCGGCGGGTCTCATCGGTGAGGGCGCGCTGCATGGCGGTCGCGAGGCCGTCCGCGAGCCCGGCGTGCGGATGAGCGAACGGGACGAGCCAGTTGTCGATGTCCCAGAGAACGCCTTCGTTATCCTCGTAATCGATGCGCCAATACAGACCGGGATCGGTCGGCGTGTTCATGAAATTGCAGAATTGGATCTGCCTGACGCCTTCGACCTCGGCGAAAGATTGGATGGTTTCGAAACCGGCGCGGATCGTGGGGCGATCGACGTAGATTTCGAAGTCGATGTTGGGGGTCGCCATGAGGCCGAAACGGACTGAGCCGACGAGGCAGACCTTGCCGACCTTGCCCCAACGCTCGACGAGGCCGAGCTGATCCATGACCCGATGCGCGCGGGCGCAGAGGTCAGAGGCTTTTTCGAGCAATGGATCGGATCCGGCGGCGGCGGGGCGGTTCATTTGGGTTCTCGGCCAAAGGGCATGCAGCACGTTGAAAAACACAACGCGACCGAATGTTGCAACATAAACAGAACCGGTCCGTCAAGCAGAAAGCGAATGCGGGAAAAGAAAATGGGGCAAATGGAACCCATGGGTCCCATAGGTCATATAGGTCCTATAGGATGTGGGGGACATATGCGAGCTGCAAGTAACAGGCGCGCTACTTGATTGCCTTCAGGACCTTGGTCGCTTTTTTCGCGTCGTCGCTGGTGTCAAAGGCGAAATAGACGACCATCTTGCGGCCGATCGCCGCGGCTGAGAGACCGCGCATGTTGACGCCGGCCTCGGAGAGGGCCCGCGTGATGCGCGCGCCGAGGCCCGGCTTGTCGGGGCCTTCCATGCGCAACGAATGCAGGCTGTCGGTCTTCTCCATGCCAAGGTTCTTGGCGGCGCGGACCTGCGCGGCGCCCTTGATCGGGGCGACGAACACGACGCCCATGCCGGGGTTATCCGGCGAACGGCGCGCGATCACGAAATCCAGGCCGGCGCCGGCCTGGGCGAGCGGTTCGAGTTTATCGGCGAGGCCGCCGGGGCGGTCCTGAATTGTGCCGGCATAAACATCGACCTTGCTGATGTCGTAAGGCATCTTCGGATCCTCCGTTTTGGGGTGATAAATCCACAATAAAATCCCGAAGCGCAAACAGGCAAATTTTTTCAGATGGCGAAATCCGCTGACGATCGCGGCCGAAGATGATAAAGTATGGTCTTCGAGCAGGCTGCCGCCCCGGAGCATGAAGATAGCCCTCCTGCCCACCAGTACCAAATCGCGCGCCACATTGGCATTCATCACGGTGAGCCTTGCGTGGGGAACGACGTACGCGGGCAACAAAATCGCGGTCGAAACAATCCCTCCATTCGCGCTGGCGGCGATCCGGTTCATCATCGCGGGCGTGGTAATGATGGCCGTACTGCGGGCGATGGGGATCGCACTGCCCAAGGCGGGCGAATGGCCGGGGCTGGCGCTGATCGGCGTGCTGCTTCTCGCGGTGTCCAATTCGTTCATGGCGTACGCATCGCAATACCTGCCGAGCGTGCTGGTCTCGCTGCTGCTCAACATCAGCCCGCTGCTGTATGTCGCGATGCAATCGGCACTGGGCGAGCACGTGCCGAAAAAGGCGTGGCGCGGACTGGCGATCGGGTTCATGGGCGTGCTGATCCTGATCGTGCCGAAGGTGATCGTGGGCGGGCGGTTTAACGTCGATCACCACACGCTGATATCGATCGGGGCGCTGGTGCTGGGACCGCTGGCGTGGAATCTCGGCGCGATTTACGCGACACACCGGCCGATCAAGTGCAACCACCTGATGAGCGCGGCGGCGCAAAACCTGGCCGGCGGGATCGGCGCGATGTTCGTGGCGCTTCCGCTTGGCGAAATGAACGCGCTGGGGCAGGTCAGCACGCGGTCGTGGCTCGCAATGGTTTGGCTGATCATCGTAGGATCGTGGCTCGGCTATGTCGCGTATCTGTATTGCGTGCTGAACCTCAGCTCGCCGCGCGTGGCGATCACGACTTACATTAACAACGTCGTGGCGTTGTTTGTGGGGTGGCTGACGCTCGGGGAAATGCTGACCAAACCGATGCTGCTGGGCGGCGCGGTGCTGCTGGTGGGCGTATGGATCGTGCGCGCGACGACACTGGCGGCGCGGCAGACCAAGCCAAAGACCGAGGCGGTCGCGGCGGTGGTCGCGAACGCGGAGGAGTAAACCTCGCGAACGGTGGTTTTCGTCGCAGAGGAGCAGAGATTGGGCAGAGGGCGCAGAGAAGTTTTTGGAATTTTTACGCCAAGCCGCCAAGATTCTTTGATCTTCTTATTCCAGAAATTCTCAGCAACTCTGATGATCTCTGCTTCTATGCGACAAAATTCATGGCGGTCCTGGCGGCTTGGCGTTGCTTCGGCTTTCGTCGAGACTTTTAACAAGCTATAATTGAATGGCGTGCGCGGTCTGGTAATTCAAGGCACATCGGAGTTTTTCATGCAGGAAATGACTGACAAGCCGGCGCTGCGGGGGATGGACCTTGCGGCCATGGGCGGGTTGCTGGCCGAGGGCGGCTTCGAGACGTATCGGGCGCGGCAGCTTTACCAGTGGGTGTTTCGCAACGGGGCCGAGTCGATCGACGAAATGGGCAATCTGCCAAAACCGATGCGGGCGTTTCTTGCCGAGCGGACGACGATCGGCGGCGTCGAATTGGTGCGAGAGAACGGGCCACGGGGCGGCACGCAAAAACTGCTCATGCGGACTCATGATGGGAAGTTCATCGAATCGGTCGTGATGCGCGACGAAGGGGCCGGGCGGACCAGCCTGTGCGTGTCGTCGCAGATCGGGTGCGCGGTGGGGTGCGCGTTCTGCCTGACGGGATTCGGCGGATTTCAGCGCAATTTGCGCACGGACGAAATCGTCGGGCAGGTGCTGGCGGTCAAGCGACACGTGCTGGCCGAGGATGAACCGCTTGCGCACGTTGTGTTCATGGGCATGGGCGAGCCGATGCTGAATTTGGGGGCGGTCGTGCCGGCGCTCCGGCTGCTGATCGACCCGGACGGGGTCGGCCTGTCGCGGCGGCGCGTGACGGTCTCGACGGCGGGGATCGTGCCGGGGATCGAGAAATTCGGCAAGGAAGAGGTCGGCGTCGGGCTTGCGGTGTCGCTCAACGCGACGACCGACGAGACGCGCTCGGAGATCATGCCGATCAACAAGAAATGGGGAATCAAGGAGCTGATCGGCGCGATCGAGAAGTTCCCGATGGAAGCGCGGCGGCGCGTGACGATCGAATACGTGCTGCTGAAGGGGATCAATGACACGGTCGACGACGCCGAACGGCTTGTGCGTTTATTGAGGAAACTGCCGGTCAAGGTGAACCTGATCATGTTCAACGCGAGCCCGCAGTTGCCGTTCAAGCCGGCCGACGAAGAGCGGCTCGAGATGTTCGCGGCGGTGCTGTCGCGGTCGAACATGACGGTGACGGTGCGCTGGAGCAAAGGACGCGAAATCGAGGCGGCCTGCGGGCAGTTGGCCGCGCATTACTTTGAAAAAAGTGCTGAGTCCTGAGTGCTGAGTACAACAGATAGGTGACAGATGAAGCGATTTAATTTCTGTCGCTCTTTCAGAGCTCACGGAAATCATATCGCGCCCTACCTGGGGCGACGCTTCGCTCTGCCCCAGGCTATTTTCTTGTTGCGCTTTCAGCGCGCGCTCTCAGTCGGTCGATTTAGTGTGTAAGCATTTCGATGCGCTAAACACGTGCGCCTCCTATAGAAAAGAGGTAGATCATGCTGAATGCAGATTTCGAGCTGGATGACAGCGGACTGGTGGTGAGAAGTGCGCGGTGGAGCGGGGTTACGGAGCTGGTGCAGGGGATTACGACGCGCGCGGCGCTGCCGGACAAGGGCAAGGGGGATTTCTTCGATTCGATCGCGAAGGCGCGCGCGTCGGGAGCTTTGCCGCAGATGATCACGCTGGGGGCGGATCAGGTTCATTCGGACAAGCTCGTGGTGATCAATGAACCGATCGGGGACAACAATCGGCTCGACGGGTTTCGCTGGAACGACGCGATGCGCGCGGGGGAATTTTCGAAAACCGACGCGCTGGTGACGACGCTGCCGGGCGTGCTGCTCATCATCCAGACGGCGGATTGCCTGCCGGTGTTCGCGATCGATCCGCGGAACATAATCGCGGGGCTGGCGCATTGCGGATGGCGCGGGCTGCGCGCGGGACTGGCTGGGCAACTCGTGGAGAAAATGGCGGCGGCGGGAGCGGAGATGAAAAACATGCAGGTGTGGCTCGGACCGTGCATCTGCGCGAAGAACTATGAAGTCAGCAAAGAGTTGGTTGAAGAGTTTCAGACGGCGTTTCCGGGCGCGGACGTTGCGATCGATGAGCGGCACCTGGACATGATCGCGATCGCAAGGCACCAGGCGGAGATAGCCGGGGTCGATGAAGGGCAGATCGCCGAGAGCGGCCAATGCACGCTGGGGAGCGGCGAGAGGTTTCATTCGTGGAGAGGTCAAGGGTCAGACGCGGGGCGGATGCTGTCGTTTTTGGGGTTTGTGTAAGAATTCCACACATGGATGACTTCGCGGCGGAGCCGCAACCATAAATCCCAGATAAACACGAAATACACGAAAATAAGCACGAAAATACTGTCAATTGGCATGCACGCCGGATATGATCGGCAGCGATTGAGTTGAATTTCTTGTTGGAGTTGCGGAGATGCTGAAAGCTGCTGTGGTGTTGTCGGGGTGCGGTTACCTCGATGGCGCGGAAATCACCGAGGCCGTGAGCGCTTTGATCGCGCTCGATCGGGCCGGCGTCGAGACGCTCGTCTGCGCGCCTGAAATGGACCAACTCGACGTGGTTGATCATTTGCGCGGCGAGCCGATTCCGGGCAAGGTGCGCAACGTTCTTTCCGAATCGGCGCGGATCGCGCGAGGGAAGATCCAGGACATCAAGTCCGTGACGGCGGTGGATTTCGACACGCTGGTCTTCCCGGGCGGGTTCGGCGCGGCCAAGAACCTGTCGAGCTTCGCGGAGGACGGCGCGAACTGCGTCGTGCATCCCGAGGTGGAACGGCTCATCCTCGAGGCGTTCGGCGCGAGGAAGCCGATCGTCGCGATCTGCATCGCGCCGGCGCTGCTGGCGCGGGTCATCGGCGGGCGCGGCGCGGTGCCGCTTCTCACGATCGGCAACGACGAACAGACCGCGCTGGCACTGGACAAAATGGGCGCGCGGCACCAGAACTGCTCCGTGCTCGATTGCGTCGTCGATGAGGCCAACCGGCTCGTGACGACGCCGGCTTACATGCTGGCGAAAGGCCCGGGGGAAGTATTCGAGGGAATCGATCGGGCGATCCAGGCAATGGTGCGGCTGGCGACGAGCTGAAACGAATGCGGAGTGCGGAATGCGGAGTGCGGAATAAAATTCCAATACTGCGGGGTACGGAGCGTGAAATGTAATTCGAATCCGGATTGCTCTCCGGCCTCAGTGTTTGACGATGCAATAAATGATCGAACCGGTAAACCGGTTCAATATTCATGCAATCCTGACCGGGGGTAGGTTTGTCGAACAAGTTCGCCAAACCAACCCCCGGCTTTGAGATCGAACCGCTTTGCGGTTCAAAAACGAATCAACACCAATGTCGAGACACCACCCGGCAAAGCATTACGATAAGATATGATTCCTCTTCGCGATAATATTCCTTCGCGCACGCGGCCGTGGGTAAATTATGCGATCATGATCCTGACGTGCTGGATTTTCATTCAGCAGTTCCGGGCGAGCGGGCATGGGCAGGATCCATTTGCCGAGGCGTACGGGATGGTGCCGCTGCGTCTCACCCACCCCGACACGATCATTCGATATCGGGAACCGGCGATCGAGCGGGTTGGGCGGCACCGCGTCGCCGTCGAACGCACGCACGACATCGAACCGACGCCGTTCAATCCGTGGTGGACGCTGCTGACGTGCATTTTCCTGCATGGCGGATGGATGCACCTGATCGGCAACATGTGGTTCCTTTATATTTTCGGCGACAACGTCGAGGACCGGCTCGGCCATGCGCGGTATTTGTTGTTTTATCTTTTGTGCGGCGTGGCCGCGAGCCTGACGCACTTCGTGACGAATTTCAATTCGCCGGTGCCGACGATCGGGGCCAGCGGGGCGATCGCGGGGGTGATGGGCGCGTATTTCTGGCTGTATCCGCGCGCGCGCGTGCTGACGCTGATTCCGCTGCTGATTATTTTTTACACCGTGGTCGTGCCGGCGCCGCTGTTCCTGGGGTTTTGGTTCGTCATCCAGATTTTCTACGGAATGCAATCTTTTGGCGCGGCCGGGGCCGAAGGGGTCGCGTGGTGGGCGCATATCGGCGGGTTCATGGTTGGGATGACGATGGCGTTCTGGCTGGGAAGAAGGGGATGGCTCTATCCGGCGCCGCGGATGACGATTCGGATTTGAATGGTGGATGGTGAATGGTGGATGGTGGATCGTAATAGGGATCGATTACTCTGTAACGCGCGAATTTGAATGCAGAATGCATACAATCTTTTTCTCACAGAGACACAGAGAAATGGAGACCACAGAGAAAATTTACAGACGGGGAAAGGGCTGAAGCCAAAGGCCGAGAAGCGCGCTGAAGCGCGCTGATAAGAAAACCATGGGATCGCTGACCACCGGCTGAAGCCGGTGGCAACCCGTTCAGCCCGCTAAAGCGGGCATGGGTTCGGATTCGTTTGGTTCCGGCTATGCCAGGTTAGGATTACGAGCACGAGCACGAAAGTTTAATGATTCGACAGGTCGGTTGCGGGGCCCTTTAGCGGGAGGGCGAAGGCGAAGGTTGAGCCGACGCCGACGCGGCTGGTGACCCAGATTCTTCCGCCGTGGGCCTCGATGATGCGCTTGACGATGGCCAGGCCGAGGCCGGTGCTGCGCTCGCCGGCGGTCGGTTTCGTGCTGGCCTTGCCGTAATCGGAGAACAGGCGCGGGATCTCGTGCTGTGGGATGCCCTGGCCCTGGTCGGTGACGGAGATCACGATTTCGCTGTCGCCGGTCGAGGCGGACAGCGTGATTTCGGTGTCGGAGTGGGAGAATTTGATCGCGTTGCCGATCAGGTTGCCCATGACCTGGCTGATGCGGTCGGGGTCCATGCGGACAGTGATCGGGTTGGCGTCAAAATCGAGTTTCATGCGGATCGACTTGGCGCGGGCGAGCAGTTCGTGTGATTCGAGGGTGTCGCGCAGGAAATCTTCGAGCCTGACGTCGCTGAAGCGCAACTCAATGCGGCCCGACTCGATCATGCTGATGTCCAATAATTCGTCGATGAGGCGGGTCATCGCAATGCACTTGGCGTTCATGCGCTTGAGCAGGTCGAGCTGCTTGGGAGAGAACTCGCCGACGATGCCGCCCAGGAAAAGCGACAGGTAACCGCGGAAGATGCCGAGCGGGCTGCGCAGGTCGTGTGCGGCCACGCCGACGAACTTGTTTTTGACCTGGTTGAGGTGATAGAGCTCCTCATAGAGACGGCTTTTTTCGATGGCGAGCGCGATCTGGCCGGCGATCTGGCGGAACAGGCCGACGTGCGCGTCGCGATAGGCGTTGGGCTTCGTCGAAGAAAAGAAAATGAAACCGATCGGCTTGTTCATCGCGATGAGGGGGCAGGTCAGGCTCGAGCGGATGCCTTCGGCGACGATGCGCCTGGTCGATTCGGAATCCGGGTGGGCTTTGAGGTGGGCCTCGAGATCGTTGAGGATGCGCGGCTGGCCACTGTCGATGATCTGGCGCAGGCTGCTGCCGGCGAGGGGCGCATGATAGCCGATCGGCAGGGAGATGCTCTCGTAATCGGAGCGCGCCCAACGCGCATAGACGTTCGTTCCCGAGTCGTCGATCAGGGCGAGGCCGATGCGCTGGTACGGGATGATCGCGCGGCACGAGTCGTAAATGTAGTTGAGCACGTCGTCGAGCATGAGGCCGGCGTTGATATGCTCGGTGATCGCGAGAAGCTGGTTGAGTTCGGAAAAACGGGCGTTGAGCATTTTGCCGAGGTCGGTGAGCACCTGACCGAGGCGGCCGACTTCGTCGCGCGGCTCGGTCGGGAATTTCACGCTGAAATCGCCATGGCGCATCGCGATGGCGGCGTTGCGGTAGATGGATATGCGCGGGTCGGTGCTCATGCTTGCTCCAACGTGCCTTCGATCCGGCCATTATGAGCGACATCCCGTAAAATACCAAATGGAAAAGCGGTCATTATGGTCGCATCTTGGCGAGTCGGTGTGCTTATAATGGGATGGTTTGCCGGGCCGGAAAGGCGTGCCGGCCGATACCTCACAAGGAGTTCGCAATGAAACGGCTGACGTTCGCAATGGTCCTGATGCTGACGCTTGCCCCGCTGGCATGCGTCAAGCAACCCACCCAAACCACAACCGCCAAAACCGAGGAGAAGACAATGGCTCAACCGACACCGACGCCGGCGGCAACGCCCGCGGCGAACAAGTTGCACCCGCAGATTTTGTTCCAGACGACCGCGGGCGACATCACGCTGGAGCTGGACGGCGAAAAAGCGCCGATCTCGACGCTCAATTTCGTGCAATATGTGAAGGACGGTTATTTCAACGGGACGATTTTCCACCGCACGATCCCGGGATTCATGATCCAGGGCGGCGGCTACACCGAAAACTTTGCCAAGAAGCCGGGCCAGCGCCAGCCCATCAAGAACGAATGGCGCAACGGGCTCAAGAACGCGCGCGGCACGATCTCGATGGCGCGCCTGCCCATCCCCGACTCGGCGACTTCGGAGTTCTTCATTAACGTGGGCACCAACAACGATTTCCTCGATCAGCCGCAACGCGACGGCGCGGCCTACGCGGTGTTCGGCAAGGTGATCAACGGGATGGACGTCGTTGACAAGATCGTCGCCGCCCCGGCGGATTACAACGAAATGGGCGAAAAGGCCAAGCCGGTCAAGCCGGTCATTGTCAAGGAAGCCAAGCTGACCAGTGAATTCGACCAGGCCGCGGTGGAAAAGCTGGCGCAGGGACAGTAAAAACAAAGAAAATATACAGCAAATGCAGGTCACGAAATTCACGAAATGTTGCCTTTGATTGCAATCACCCAGGGGGACCCGGCGGGGATCGGGCCGGAGTTGTGCCTGAAGACCGCGGTTGATCCGCGCGTGCTGGAGGCGTGCCGGCCGGTGATCATCGGCGACCGGATCGTGCTCGAGCAATGCGCGGAAAAGCTCGGGCTGCCGATGCCGGGGGTCGTGCTGGGCGTGAATGACGATTGGTCGCTGCTGGACCGGCTCGAAGGGGCGGCGCTGATCGATTGCGATGCGTTCGGCGGGGCGGTCGAGCCGGGCCGCCCCACGGCCGAAGCCGGAATGGTTTCATACCGGTATTTGCTGCTGGCGATCGACGCGGCGATGTCAGGGCTGATCGACGCGATCACGACCGCGCCGATCACAAAGGCCACGCTGCACATGGCGGGGATTGACGAGCCCGGACACACGGAGATCCTCGCAAAGAGAACCGGGGCTGAAAATTATGCAATGATGCTTTACAGCGAGACGATCGCGGTCTCACTGGTCACGATCCACCAATCGATCGCGAGCGTTTCACAGTCGCTCAGCGTGCCGGCAATTGCGCGGGTCATCGACCTTGCCGGGCTGACGCTGAAGAAGATTCGCGGTCGGGCGCCGAAGCTCGCGGTGGTGGGCCTGAATCCGCACGCGGGCGAAGGCGGCCTGTTCGGCGACGAGGAAGAGAGCGTGATCCGGCCGGCGATCGAGCAGGCGCGCGCCGCCGGTTGGAACGTCGAAGGGCCGCTCGTTCCCGACGCGGCGTTCACGGCGTCGGCGCTTGGAAGATACGACGGCCACGTCGTGATGTATCACGACCAGGGGCTGATCCCGTTCAAAATGCTGTCGTTTGCGGAAGGCGTGAACATCACGATGGGACTGCCGATCGTGCGGACGTCGCCCGACCACGGCACGGCGTATGACATCGCGTGGAGCGGGAAGGCCGACACGTCGAGCATGGTGGCGGCGATACGGCTGGCGGCGAAGATGAGTAGTGAAGGGTGAAGGGTCCCCGGGTAAATTTTTCGATTACGATAACGATTACGATTACGATTACGAGCACGACGGCGGGATGAATCATTATGGGGTCGGTATTACATGTCACGAACATGTATCCCACCGCTTCGGCACCGTATTATGGGATTTTTGTGCGGGAGCAGTTCGAGGCGTTGCGCGCGCGCGGGATTGATGTCGAGTTGTTCTTCATCGACGGCCTCGCGTCGAAACTCAATTACTCGAAAATCTTTCATGAACTGGCATTCCGGCTCCACAAGGGCGGCGTGAGCGCGATCCATTCGCACCATACGTTCACGACAATCATTGCGCTGCTCGCGCGGAAATTCGCGCGTGCGGAAACGCCGATCATCGAATCTTTTCATGAAGGCGAGGTTTTTAATCCGCGACCGAACCTCGCGCCGCGCAATTGGAAATGGCTCAAGGCCTTCGCGCTGCGGCGGGCCGATTTCGTGATGCCGGTCGAAAAGCGCATGTTGGCCGCGGTGCTCGGCGATGAGGCGCGGCAGATCGTGTCGGAGGTCATACCGGCCGGGATCGACCTGAAGCAGTTTACACCCGGAGACGCCGACGAGGCGCGTGAGGACATGGAATGGCCCGAGGAAGGACCAATCCTTTTGTTTCCGTTCGCGCCAGGGAAGCCCGCGAAGCGGCACGACCTCGTTGCGGCGGCGCATGAGATCGTGCGGCGGAAATGCCACAAGGCGCGCCTCATCGTGGGCGGGACGATTCGGCACGAACAGATGCCCGATGCGTTGCGCGCGTGCGACGCGGTGCTGTTGATTTCGGATTACGAGGCCTCGCCGACGATCGTCAAGGAGGCGCTGGCGTGCGAGCGGCCGGTGGTCGCGACCGACGTCGGCGACGTGCGGGAGATGTTCGGGGACCTGGCCGGGGTAAAGATCGTGGAGCCGACGCCGGAGTCGATTGCGCGCGGGGTTTTGGAGGCGCTTGATGCGCCGAAGCCGTTTGGGGGGCGGGAACGAATCGAAAAGCTTGGGCTCGACATCGAACGAACGGCAGACCGGATTGTTGAGTGCTACAAACGAATCGGGGCGATTTGAGGGGATTCGGCGGTTTTTTTTGCCGATCGTGAGATCGGCGTTCCCAGGCTCCGGGGTCGATCGGGCGATCGGTGCCGCGACGGGTTATTAAAATCAATTGCTATTGCGGGTGAGGAATATTATTTTTCCTGAGTGTTCAAGTTGCATCTTAGACTCTGGAGAATGCCATGAATCACCTGACGCGACTCGCGATGCCTGCTTTGCTGATGCTGATGTTGGCGTGCAATCCGCAACCAGGCGGCAATGCCGAGAAGCCTGCAGAAACCAAGGCGCCTGCCCAAACAACCGCGGAATCGGCCAAGGTTCCGGCGACGCAACCGGCCGCCGAAAAGACGCCGGTGCACGGGCCGAACCCGCGGTTTTATGAAGTCACGCAGAGGCTCGATGCGGGCGGGTCGTTTTACATGTACGCCGACCTCAAGGACGTGCTGCGTGATTTTGTGGCCGGATTCAAGCCGGTGGTGAACAGCGGACCGCCCCAGGCACAGCAGATTTATGAAAAGATCAACCAGTCGCTCGACCAACTCGGCGTGTATGGGATTCATGACATCGGCGTGAGCTCGCTTCCCGAAAAGGGCCTTTACCTGAACAAGCTCTACATCAGCATGCCGGGCGGGGTGAAAGGCTTGCCGGCGCTGCTTGGGCAGATTCCGCACAAAATCGAGGGGCTGGCCTACGCGCCGGCCGGGACGCGTGTGTTTATTCAGACCGACCTGTATTTCGACCAGGCGCTCGGGATCGTGCGGCAGGAAATCGGCCGCTACCTTGGGCCGCAGATGGTCGAACAATTCAACAGGGCGCTTGCAGCTCTCGATATGCAACTCGGCGTCAATGTTGAACTGCTCATCAAATCGCTCGGCAACCGGATCACGATTATCGCGGACCAGGACCCGAACGAACTGGTGAACCTCGGGCCCGAGGTGAACGCGCAGTTCAAGGCGCCGCGCGTGGCGCTGATGGTGGCGGTCAAGGACGACACGCTTTACAAAACGATCGCGCAAAAGGCGATGGCGCTCGGCTCCGAGCCGCCACAAACGACCGGCGGCCTTACGATCACGCCGATCAATGTTCCGCAGAATCCCAAGTACAAGGTGTCGCCGGTCGTGGCCGGCGGCAAAGAATTCGTGATCATTTCGACGCACGCCAACCTCGTCAAAGACATGATGGCCGCGGCAACAACAGGCGGTATGGCGAATACGGAGGAATTCAAGCAGCTCAGCGCGGGACTGCCGGCCGAGGGCAACGGAATGGCGTTTGCGAGCAAGGGGTTGTTCGACGCGATCCGGCAGGTGCTTGCGCAAATCGAGGATCAACCGGGACAGAGCAAGAACGACGAGCTCAAGATGGCGTTCAGGCTGTCGCAACTGCCGGAGACCGGAAGCTACGCCATCCGGCGGCATGAACCCGACGGGATCATGGTCTATAGCCGCACGGCAACGGGCGGCAACCAGGTCATCGGAGCGATCGGCGTCATGCCGGTGGCGATGATGGCGGCGATCGCGGTGCCCGGTTACCTGGAGGCCCAGAACCGGGCGAGAGTAAAACGCGCCGATGCCGATATGCGTTCGCTGCAGAATGCGATGGATGCCTACTCGGTTGAATTCGGCGGAGGCTACAATCCATCAACAACCAATGAGTTTGACGCGCAGGCAAACATTTCGCAGGTTCAATCCGATTTGCGGTCGATTGCGGTCGGCATTGAATCTTATGGGGTCGATTGCAACTCATATCCGGCGTGGAGTTCGAATCCGAACGAGAATTATTACGGCAAGTTCGTTCGCAACGCTCCGCAGCTTGCAAAGGAGCCGTCGTTCCGGTTTGGCGCAGCGCCGGGGATGTATTCGCTGACGTCGCCGATTTCTTATATGTCAACCATGCCCCGCGATCCATTTGCCCCGGCGATGGGGGCGACATATGCATTCTATTCAACGCCGGGAGATCCGAACAAGGCGGGGTGGATCGTGTGGAGCCCGGGGCCGGACGGGAAGTATGATTTGGATTCCGAGAATATTTCACGGGCGTATCCGGCGGCGGGAAAAGGGCCGTCGGAGTTGTTGATTCAACTGACGTATGACCCGACGAATGGGACGAAGAGTAGCGGGGATATTTATCGGGTGAAGATGAGTGGCGGAGATATTTATCGGATTAATCAGTGAGGAGAGAGAGAGAGAGAGAGAGAGAGAACAAGATCGAAACGACATGGACGACGCCTGAAACCAAGCCCCGGCAGGGGCGATACAAGTTAGCCCAGCGCGCAAGCGCTGGGTCAGCGATCGCAAAACGGATTTGAGCCCCGGCAGGGACGACACAATGAAGCATTCGGAATCTGTGTCGCCCCTGCCGGGGCTCGGTTATTTGTTGACGTGTACCCAGGGTTTCGCTTCGCTCCACCCTGGGCTAAGTTGTATCGCCCCTGCCGGGGCTGGGTGAACTCCAATATCAATTGGGCGATTCATAATCGAACGGCGTTTATTGCTGTGCCAGATTACGTTTACGATTACGAGCACGAGCACGAACGAGAGCGGGCGTGAGCTCAATCCAGCTCGAATTGCGCGCGATAGGCTTCGGCGCCGGCCATGGGGGGCTGGTCCTTCTTAAGCAGCACGTGATGACCGATGACGAGCACGTCCATGTGCGTCAGCATGAAACAGCGATAGGCTTCCTCGGGGCGGCACACGATCGGCTCGCCGCGGATGTTGAAGCTGGTGTTGATGATGACGGGGCAGCCGGTCTGCTTCTCGAATTCCTTCATCACGTCATAAAGGATGCCGTGGCGTTCGCGATCGACGGTCTGGACGCGCGCCGAGTAATCGACGTGCGTGATCGCGGGGACGTCCGAGCGGACCTGCTTGACGCGGTCGAGGCCGGTGCGCGCGCCGTTGTCGGAGCGGCGATGCTCGGGACGGACCGGCGCGACGAGGAGCATGTAGGGACTTTCGTGCCGCATTTCGAACCAGTCGCCGACGCGCTCGG
Organism: bacterium; assembly: GCA_021372575.1. GTDB lineage: Bacteria > Sumerlaeota > Sumerlaeia > MVZB01 > MVZB01 > JAJFUE01. Next base: position 28,328 of record JAJFUE010000013.1, read on the forward strand.
CAAGGACGCACGGCGCGAACGGGCGGAACGATTCGCGGAACTTGATCTTGAGGTTCATCGTCTGCTGCATGGTGGTCGAGCGCGCATCGCCGAGGATCGAACGGCTGCCGAGGGCGCGCGGGCCGAACTCCATGCGGCCCTGCACCCAACCGACGACGTTTTCGGAAGCGATAAGGCCAGCGACGACGGCGGGCAGTTCGGCGTCGGTGTAGGTCGTGAATTTCGCGCCGAAAGGTTCAAGCAGTTTGGCGGTTTCATCGTCGCTGAACGCGGGCCCGAGGCGCGAGCCGCGCATTGAATCGCCGGCGCGGGCGGTGCGCGGCGCGCCGTAGAAATTGTGCCAGACGTCGAGGGCCGCGCCGAGCGCGCCGCCGGCGTCTCCGGCCGCGGGCTGGATCCAAAGGTCATCGACAATGCCCGCGCGAAGGATCTGGCCGTTGCCGACGCAGTTGAGCGCGACGCCGCCGGCGAGGCAAAGGTTTTTGCTGCCGGCGCGTTCGCAGGCGCGCTGCGCGAGTTTGAGCATGATCTCCTCGGTCACGACCTGCACCGAGGCGGCCATGTCCATCTCGCGCTTGGTGATCGGCGTTTCCGGCCGGCGCGCGGGCCCGCCGAACAGCTCCGCGAACGCGCCGGCAGTCATGGTCATGCCGCGAGTATAGTTAAAATACTTCATGTTGAGCTTGAACGAGCCGTCGGCGGCGATCTCGATCAGCTTTTCGCGAATGAGGTCCGCATAGACCGGCTCGCCGAACGGCGCGAGGCCCATCAGCTTGTATTCGCCGCTGTTGACCTTGAACCCGCAGAAGTAGGTGAACGCCGAGTAGAGCATCCCGATCGAATGCGGGAAATGGATCTCCTCGAGGATCTCGATCTGGTTGCCCGAGCCGCGCGCGATGGTCGTGGTCGCCCACTCGCCCACCCCGTCGATCGTGAGGATCGCGGCGCTCTCGAATGGCGAGGGGTAAAAGGCGCTCGCGGCGTGGGAGCGGTGATGCTCGGTGAAAAGGATCTTGCCGCGGAAGGAGGGGCCCATTTCGGTGCGCATCGTGCGGCGGATCTGGAGGCGGTCGCGGCTCCACAGCGAAATGGCGCGCATATACTGGCCGACGCCGGCGGGGGCCACCGCCAGCAGCGTCTCGAGAATGCGGTCGAACTTGATGAACGGCTTTTCGTAAAAGACGATGGCGTCGATTTGCGAGCGGTCGAGGGCGGATTCGCGGATGACGTAATCGATGGCGCCGGAGGGCCAGCGCTCGTCGTGTTTGCGGCGGCTGAAACGCTCCTCCTGGGCGGCGGCGACAATTTCACCGTCGCGCACGAGCGCGGCCGCCGAATCATGATACAGGGCCGAAACCCCAAGGATGACGGTCATCGTGGGGGTCCGCCTTACAACACCGGGTAAATGAACGGCATGAGGGCGCCGAAGTGGACCGTGAGGTATGCCAGCACGCCCAGCACCACAACCAGCACGATAAGCGGGATCAGCCACCATTTCTTGTTTTCGCGCACGAACCAGATGAATTCGGTCACGAGAGACGGGTTTTCGTCCTCTTCGACGGGCTCGCTGCCGGTATTGAGATTCTGGTCGGTCATGGTCGCATCCTCCTCGTGCCATATCCAGATTACAGAAGGCGGCGAGGCGGTTCAATGGGGAATGATGAATGATGAGTGATGAATGATGAAAGAAAAACCGATTCATGCCGAATTGCCGGTTCATCCTTCATCATTCCGCATTCAGCATTGATTATCATTGCCGATGTCCATCTCGTGTGGTGTAATCTTTGGCGATATTAGGCTCCCTCCGGCGGAGCGGCGTCGCAACTGTGAGCCCCATTGGAAGCCGTATTTGTGAGCGATATTGCCGACCATAAGATGACTCATCGCATCAAACTTGCTGCCTGCGGAATCAGCGATTGCGGAAAACGGCGGCCCCATAACGAAGACAGCATCCTCGTGGCCGAGGATCTGTGCCTGTTCCTCGTTGCGGACGGCATGGGCGGGCACGCGGCGGGCGAAGTTGCCAGCCGGACGGCGGTGCAATCAGTGCGCGATTTCATCAGCCAGGCAACCATCGACCGGGATTTCACGTGGCCGTTCGGGATGAACGAGCAATACAGCCCCAACGAAAACATCCTGCTCACGGGGTTCCTGATCGCCAACCGGCGCGTATGCCGCATGGCGGAGGAAAACACCCAATACAGCGGGATGGGGACGACCCTGGCCGCGATTTACGCCCCCAACAGCCACGTCCACATCGCGCATGTCGGGGACTCGCGCGTTTACCGGCTGCGCAGCGGAGAACTCGGCGCGCTCACGGTCGATCACTCGTGGGTCAACGAGCAGCTTCAGCGTAACATCATCACCGAGGACGAGGCGCGCACGCACCGCTGGCGAAACATCATCACGCGCGCGCTCGGCAACCGTGCCGACCTGGAAGTCGATCTGAAGACAGTCGATGCGTTGCCCGGGGATGTGTTCCTGATTTGTTCGGACGGCCTCACCGGAATGGTCGAAGACGAGAAGATCCAGAAGATTCTGCTCGACAAGGATGATGACCTGCAGGCTTGCTGCCAGAAGCTCGTCGATGCTTCCAATCAGGCCGGCGGGATTGATAATATATCCGTGGTCCTTGTCAAGGTCCTTGACGACGAAAACGCCTGACCAATCTTTATTGCCCGCCACGGGGTCTTGATTTCAGGGATGCACGAACCGCCCATGGACGAATCGTTGGATAAAGCACTGACAACAACCGAACTGAACCGACTGGACCTGGCGGGGCTGGTGCGTTTCGGGAACCAAGCCCTGCAAGCCGGGCAGTATCGGCGCGCGGTGTCGCTTCTGCGCGAGGCGGTCCAGCGCGCGCCATTCCGGCAAGACATCCGCGAGCTGATGGCGGCGGCGATCGAGGGGCTTTCGACGCTCCCGGAAGAACCGGCCAACATGACGCGCACCGAGCTTCGGACGCAAGGCGCGAACATCAGGAACGTGCGGCCGGTCGAGCAGCGCGAACTTTTTGAGCGCGAACAAGGCGACGAGCCGAAATACCCGCAGCCGCGACGGCCTGTTCAGCGTCGCGAAACGGTCAACAATTTCGATCTTCCGATCGTTGAAGAGCGGCTGCACCGCAGGCTCGAAGAGCGCCGCGAACATCACCGCGAAGAAAACTTCCGCCGGCGCGATGAAGCGCCGGATCCGCCGGCGACGTTCGGTTTCGAGCGCGAGCCCGGGGAAATTCCAGCCGCCCAGCCGCCGGCACAGCCGCAAAAGACCGGCCGCCCGATCGCGTTCGGACGCAGGCCCGGAGCCGCGCACCGGGCCGAGCCCGCGCGCCGCCCGAAACCGGCCCAGTTCACGAAGCGCCATAACCGCGGCCCTGTTTCGGCGCTGCTGCTCACGCTGTTCGTGTTTGTCCTGTTCCTGGCCGTGGCGGGAGCCGGCGGCTATTACTTCTGGAACAAAATCAAGACGCCGGGCGAAGGCGAGGCGGCAAATCCCTCGCAGAGCTACGAGGCGCAATACGAAACGGCCGGGAACTACGTGAAGAGCCGGCAGTTCTCGCTGGCGGTCGATGTCCTGCAAAAGCTGCCGCCGACGCCGCGCCGCGACCACATGCTGGCCGACATTTACATGGCGCAGGCGGACGTGAGCATCAAATCGAATCCGCCCGTTTGGGAGAGCGCGATCGACGCGATCGGCCAGGCGGTCAAATTGTGGCCTGAAAACGCCGACTACGGGATCATGCTCGGCGACTCGTATTACACGCTGGGGCGCAAGCACCAGCAAAAAGATCCGGCGATGGGCAAACAAAACCTGGAAAAAGCGCGCGACGCGTTTCAGGCCGTGCTCGAGAAAAATCCAGGTAATTTGAAGGCGCTTCTCAAACTGGGGGATGCGGCCGGGGCCCTTGGCGACCCGGTCACCCAGGCCAACAGCTACAAGAACATCATTCGAATCGATCCGAGCAGCGACCTGGCCGACATTGCGCGGCGGAACCTGCAATCGCTAGGCTATCGCCAGTAAGTCCGCGCAATTCGAAAGGATCGTCCGATGGAGATCGCCTTTTTGGGGATGGGGCTGATGGGCGCGCCCATGGCCGCCAATTGCATCAAGGCCGGACACGACGTTGTTGTCTATAACCGCACGCCCGAAAAAAACGAGCCGCTGGTGAAGCTGGGCGCGCGCGCGGCGGCCACGCCGGCCGAAGCCGTGCGCGGCCGCAGGATGACGCTGATCTGCGTCGAGGCGAGCGAGGACGTCGAGCAGGTCATTTTTGGCGAGAACGGCATCGTTCACGGGATGCCGCAATCGGGCGAGCCGCCGTTCGTGGTCGTCGATCATTCGACGATTTCGCCGATCGCCACCGAGGAATTCGCCAAGCGGCTCAAGAACGATTTTGGCGCGCTGTACCTCGACGCGCCGGTCAGCGGCGGGACTGTCGGCGCGCAGCAGGGCACGCTGACGGTGATGTGCGGCGGGCCGCTCGAGGCGTTCGAGCGCGCGAGGCCGGTCCTCGAGGCGATGGCCACGTCGATCACGCACATCGGCACGCGCAACGGCGACGGCCAGAAGGCCAAGATCATCAACCAGGTCGTGGTGGCGATCAACTGCCTCGCGACCGACGAGGCGGTGCGGCTGGGGCAGGCGCTCGGGCTCGACATGGACAAGGTGCTATCGGCGATCACGAAGGGCGCGGCGGGGTCGTGGTCACTGCAGAACCTCGGGCCGCGCTGGCTGGCGGGCGATTTCGAGCCGGGATTCCGGCTGCGGCATCTGCTCAAGGACCTGGGCTACTGCTCGGAGTCAATCGATCATCTTGAAGACAAGAACGCCGAATACCCGGCGATCTGGCTGGCGCTGGGGATCGTCGCCCGCGCCGTGCAGGCGGGGTATGGGGATGAGAATATTCATGCGATGGAGAAGATTTTTGAATAAAACATGAAACGTGAAAGATGAAAGATGAAATTTTATCGCGCGTTCTGTTGCATGTTTGATCCGATCGCGTAAGCAGATCAAGTTCGCCACTCAGTCCGTTTGAGTTTTTTCATCTTTCATATTTCATCTTTCATCTTTTTTCATCTTTCATCTTTTAATTCACGAGCGTTCCGATTGTTTCGCCCATGACGGCCTTGCGGACGTTGCCCTTCCGGTCGAGGTTGAAGACGAGGATCGGCAGGTTGTTGTCACGGCAGAGCGAGACGGCCGAGATGTCCATTACGCGCAGGTTCTGGCTGACGACTTCCTGGTACGAGAGTTTCTTATACATCCTGGCCTTGGGGTTTTTCATCGGGTCGTCCGAATAAACGCCATCGACCTTCGTCGCCTTCATGAGGACGTCGGCGCCGATTTCGTTGGCGCGCAGGGCGGCGGCGGTGTCGGTCGTGAAGTACGGGTTGCCGGTGCCGCACGCGAAGATCACGACGCGGCCTTTTTCGAGGTGGCGCACGGCGCGGCGGCGGATGTAGGGCTCGGCGACCTCGCGCATCTCGATCGCGGTGAGGACGCGCGTATCGACGCCGACGCGCTCGAGGTTGCCCTGCATCGTGAGGCAGTTGATCATCGTGCCGACCATGCCGATGTAATCGGCTGCGGCGCGGTTCATGTCCTTGACCTCGGTGCCGCGCCCGATGTTGCCGGCGCCGATGACGATGCCGATCTGCACGCCGAGACGCGACAGTTCGCGGATTTCGCCGACAAGGCGGTCCATGATGACGTTGTCGATGACAGCCTGGCCCTCGCCGCGCAGGAATTCGCCGCTGATTTTGAGCAAAATGCGGCGGTATTTGGGCAGTTTTGCGGCAGGCGAAGAGGTTTTGCGTTGTGCGCTCATCATGGCTCCCCGAAGAACAGTTTGAATTGAGAGTATCGCATGGGTTCAAAAAAGCAATGATGAAAGATGAAATATGAAATATGAGAAATGAACGGATATGATATCATTCAGTAATGAACCATTCGGACCACATCATACCTCATCGGATGATTGCGATCGGCGCTAGCAACATGACGCGCGCGTTCCATGTGATCGCCGCGGCGGCGCGCGCCGAGTGGGGCCGGGACATTGAGATTTTCGGCGCGCACGGGCTCGGCAGGTCGTTCGGCGCGGCCAGTTCGGTTCTCTTCAGGGCGCTGCCGGGGATTCTTGAATGCGGGATGTGGCGGGAACTGGAACGGATGCCGGATACGCCGACGCGAGCGGTGATCACGGACGTCGGCAACGATATCCTGTTCGGCCACGAACCGGGACTGATTCTGGAGTGGATCGATGAATGCGTTCGACGGCTGCGGCGGTTCACGAACGACATCACGCTGGCCACGCTGCCGATGGAGAGCATTTATTCGATTTCCCGGCGAAGATTTCTCTTTTTCCGGTCGATCTTTTTTCCATCCTCGCGGATGACGTTTGAAAAAACCGTTGGCGCGGCGGAAGAGATCGAGCGCGGGCTCGAGAAACTGATTCAGGCGCGCGGGATTCGGCGCGTGCGGCCAAGGGCCGAATGGTATCACTTCGATCCGATCCACATTCGCCCCGGTCAATTCTCGAATGCGTGGCGTGAAATCCTCGGGTGCGATAACAAAAATGAAATTCAATGGACCTGGCCCGAGGCGATCCGGTTATACCTCATGAAACCCGAACAGCAATGGATAATGGGAAAAGAGCAATTCACCCCGCAGCGCGGGATCGAATTAAAGCGCGGGGGAAGGGTGTGGCTGTATTAGGCAAAAAAACTATGCCGCCCCTTCAGGGCTCCGATCAAAAAAATGCCATCAACCCAGGGTTGCGCTCGCATCAGGCGTTTTGCAGGACCTGACGAACGGTTTGGTCGAGGTCGGGGCGCTCGACGGGGATGCAGATGTAATCCCAGACGGCCTGCTTCTGTGCGCTTTCGCTGAACATATCCACTGATTGCATCGGCTTGCCGTTGATGTCGTAGATCGTGTAGTTGCGGTCGAACCAGAATGTGCCCATGTCGGCGGTGGTGATCTTGTATTCGGCGATCGAGTTGGCGCCGAATTCGAAGCTGACAAGCGGCCGGAAGCGGTCGAGCGTTTCCTGCGCGCCCTGAAAGATGTGGTATTCGCCGCCCTCGGCATCGACCTTGATGTAATCGAGCCGCCGCAGGCGGCCGAAAAAGAGGGGCTTGATGAAGATCGAGTCGAGCGTGCGGACCTTGATCGGGATGCGCCGGAGCGTGGTCGGGACGTCGTAGGTGCGCGTCTGAAGCCCGCTGTAAGCCGGCGCATCGACGGCGATCACGAACTCCGAGCTTGTGTCCTCGGCGCCGATCGCGCAATCGAACACCTTGACGCACTTGCGATAGTCGGCGAACTGCTTGCTGAGTGTTTTCACAATGTGCTTGCGGCATGACGGCAGCGGCTCGAAGGCATAGACCTTACCGTTCGGCCCGACGGCTTCGGCCATCGGGAACGTATGCGACCCGATGTGGGCGCCGACGTCGATCGCGACGTCGCCGGGCTTCAGAACCGCCTTGTAAGTCTGCCGCAAAACATCTTCGAAATCTTTAGCCACGCTTTTGTCTCCATCACTTTTCAGTAAGGAAAAATAAATAATAATTTGGAAGCATAGTCAACAATCTGTTTGGCTGACAAAAAGAAACGGCCCAGGCACACATCCTCGGGCCGTTTCGGAAATCGTTCGCGTTCTCAATTAACGGTGATGGCCGCCATGATGGCCGCCGTGGTAGTTGCCATGGAAATAAACACCGCCGAAGAACACGGGTGGCCCGACAATAACGGGGGCCGGAGCGACATAAACCGGCGCGGGGGCCACATACATCGGAGTCGTGCGGACCGACGGAGCCGTCTGCGGCTCGGGCGCGTAGGCCACATAATCATACGGATAAATCACGCACGACGACATGAGCACCGCCAGAAAGAACCCAATGGCGATCTTAACGGTTTTCACTGGACACATCCTCCAAGCTCGAATTCCAAGGGGTGTCACTGCCTCATCCCGAGCTTAAAGACATGAATGGACGGAAAATGTTCCCGCCCGATTATTTTTTCCAATAAGTTGCCGGAGTCCGGGTTTCGGCGCCGGCCGCGACCTCGTCGCTCCAACCGCCGCCGAGGGCCTTGTATAATGTGACCAGATCCCCGGCAATGGCGTTGCGACTCTGAATAAGCGAGTTCTGCGAGTTGAGAAGCGCCTGCTCGGAAACGAGGACCGACAGGAAGTCGGTTTCGCCGGCGGTGTAAAGCTGGCTCGACAGCCTGAACGAGTTGCGCTCGCGCTCGACGGCGACTTCCAGCCAGCGGCTGCGCTCGATTTCGTTGTTGTAGGCCGTCCACGCCGTCTCGACTTCCTGGAGGGCGTTGAGGACGGCCTGCCGATACTGGGTCAGGGCCAGGTCGGCGGAGGCGCGGTTCTCGCGGACGCGATTCCAGAGCAGGCCGCCGTTGAAGATGTTCCAGCTGAGCGAAGGGCCGAAACCGTAGGCCGTGGTCGCCTCGCGGTTCCACGAGCCGATCTTGTTGGCCTGTGCGGTGGCGTTGGCCGAAAGCGTCAGGCGCGGGAACAGGTCGGCCACGGCGACGCCGATGCGGGCGGTCGCGGAATGAAGCGAGGCCTCGGCGATGCGGATGTCGGGCCGGCGGTCGAGAAGCGTCGCCGGAAGCTCGGTCGGAAGTCTGCGTGACGGAGCCGGGTAGGGCTTGGAAGGATTCAGTTCTGCGACAAGGGCTGCGGGCTCCTGGCCGAGCAGCACGCTGAGCTGGTAAATGGTCTGGCGGATCTGCGATTCGATGTTCGGGATCTGGGCGGTGGTGCTGGCGACGATGGCCTCGGCGTTGGACTGGTCGAGGGCGCTGGCGAAACCGGCCTCGCGGCGCTTGATGGTGATGTCGGCCGAGTGTTTTTGAATAACGAGGTTCTCGTGCGTGATGCGGAGCGACTCCTGAAGCGCGCGCAGGTTGAGGTAATTGACGCCGATGTCGCCGGTGAGCGTCACGAGCGTGTTGCGCAGGTTCTCCTCGCTCGAAAGCAGGTCGGCGCGCGAGGCCTCGATGGCGCGGCGCGTACCGCCGAAAGCGTCGAGTTCCCAGGCGCTGTCGAAGCCGGCGCGATACGAGTTTTGGTTCGAGCTGCGGTTGGTACCGGTCGAAACGCCACCGACGCCCGAGGACTGTTCATGCGTGCCGACGGGCGGCTTGGGAACGCGCGTGTGGGTCCGATTGTAGCTGCTGCTGAAATCGAGCGTCGGCCAGAGGCCGGCGAAGGATTCGCCGAGGACGGCGCGGGCCTGGCGGACGCGGTGGACCGCCACCTGGACGTCGAGGTTGGATTCAATGCCGCGCTGGATGAGGCTGTTCAAGACGGGGTCGTTGAACGATTCCCACCAGCGGGCCAGTTCCACCCGCGTGCCGGCCGCCTCAAGCGTCGGCGTGGTCTCGCTGGCGCTGACGAAGGCGCCGGGCATTTTGGGCGACGGCCTGTGAAAATCCGGCCCGACGAGGCAGCCGCTCAGAAGCGGAGCGGTCGCGAGGCAAATCAGGGCGAGGATGCTGTTGCAGCCGGTGCGTGCTGGAATCATGAGAGCTTACCTGCCGGAAGATTACTCGTAACGCAAAGCTTCGATGGGATCGAGGCGCGAGGCGCGCCACGCGGGATAGAAACCGAACACCATGCCGACGACGCACGCGACGAAGACCGACGTCACGATGGCCTCGACCGAAATCTGCGTCGGCCATTTCAATGTGAGCGCGACGATCTCCGAGGCGCCGCGGCCAAGCGCGATGCCGATCAGGCCGCCCAGCAGGCACAGGATCACCGCCTCGATCAGGAATTGAAGAAGGATGTCGTAGGTGCGGGCGCCGACGGCCATGCGCAAGCCGATCTCGCGGGTGCGCTCGGTGACCGAGACCAGCATGATGTTCATGATGCCGACGCCGCCGACGATGAGCGAGATGAGCGCCACGAACAGCAGCAGGCGCGTCATGAGACGGCTTGTCGATGAGAGCGTGTTGGTCAGCTCGGTCATGTCGCGAATCTGGAAGTCGTCATCGTCATCGGCGGCGAGGCGGTGCCGCTCGCGCAGCAGTTCGGTGATCTGACTCATCGCGGAGCGGATGGAATCCGCCGAGCGCGCGGCGAGAATGATCTGATCGACGTTGGCGAAGCGGACCGGCATCGGGTTGTTGGCCTGCTGGACGGCCGATTTCTCGGGATACAGGACGATGCCGGTCGATGGATACAAATTGCTCAGCGTGTTGACGGAATTGCCCGATGAGGACGAGGAGGATGAGGAACTCGACGAACTGCTCGAGCTGCGCTGGTTGGAGATCCGGTATCGGATGGTGGTCCACGGGGCCAGGATGATGTCGTCCTGATCCATGCCCATCAGGTTGGCGCCCTTCGATGAAAGCACGCCCACGACGCGGAACGTCACGTTGCGGATGCGGATTTCCTTGCCGACGGGGGACTCGCCCTGGAACAGCTCGCGCTTGATGGTCTGGCCGATGAGGCAGACCTTCGCGCCGCTGCGGACGTCACGGTCGTTGAACGTGTCGCCCTCGGCGAGGTTCTGCCAGTCGCGCACGTCGAGGTAATCGGGGTCGGTTCCGTAGATGCTGTTCGGGTAGTAGTTGCGGTTGCCGTAAATGACCTGCGAGTTGGCGCGCACGATCACGGCGGCCTGGCGCACGTCGGGGCATTCGCGGACGATCGCCTCGCAGTCGGAATCGGTGAGCGTCACGTTCGAGCCGGCGCCCATGCTGATGCCGCCCGATCGTTGGGCGCCGGGCATGACCAGAAGCGTGTTGGAACCCATGCTGGAGATCGTCCGCTGGATGGCGGTCGAGGCGCCCTGGCCGATTTCCATCATGGCGATCACGGCGGCGATGCCGATGACGATGCCGAGCATCGTGAGGAGGGCCCGCGTGATGTTGCGACGCAGCGCGCGAATCGCGGTGCGGACAAGTCGAAGAAGCTTCATGTGCGCTCGCCTCCCCGGGCGTCCGTGGCGTGACCGACAAGATCGCCATCGACGCAGCCGTCGCGGATGTGGATCACGCGGCGGGCGTGATGGGCCACATCCGGGTCATGCGTCACGAGCAGGATCGTGATTCCATCCTCGGCGTTGAGCTGCTGGAACATCTCGAGGATCTCGCCGCTGGTGCGCGAGTCGAGGTTGCCGGTCGGCTCGTCGGCAAACAGGATCGAGGGCTGGTTGATCAGGGCGCGCGCGATCGCGACGCGCTGCTGCTGGCCGCCGGAAAGCTGCGAGGGGTGGTGGTGCATGCGGTCCTTGAGGCCGACGCGGTCGAGAAGCATCTTCGCGCGATCGAGACTATCGTTCCGGCTGATGTGGTTGTGATGGTATTCGAGCGGCAGGATGACATTGTCCAGCGCGCTCGTGCGGGCCAGCAGGTTGAAATTCTGGAAGACAAAACCGATCTTGCGGTTGCGCAATTCGGCGCGCTGGTTCACCGACAGCTTGGTGACGTCGCGACCTTCGAGCAGATACTGGCCCGAGGTCGGGTGATCGAGACAGCCGAGGATGTTCATGAGGGTGCTCTTGCCGCTGCCGGAGACGCCCATGAGCGAAACGGTTTCGCGCTGCCCGATCGACAGCGATATTCCCTTGAGCACCGGAACGTCCAGGTCGCCCAGCCGGTATATCTTCCAAATGTCGTGAAGTTCGATCAGATCCATTTTATGCCTTGCATGACGCTCAAGTGACACATTCCATTCCGCTACACGGGCCGAAGCAACCTACCGTCCGCCGCCGCCGCTGCTGCCGCCGCGCCCGCCGCCGCCGCTGCCACCACGACGCGGGATTTGCGGCACGAACGGGCTGGCGCCGCCGGTCGAGCCGGCCGTGGAAGCCGCCTGCACCATCTGAATCCCGGTGACGACGTTCATCCCCTCGGCTACTTCGCGTCCGCTGACCGCCGTGTCAATCCCGTCGGTGATGCCGACCCGCACCCGGACGGGCTTGAGCTGGTCGTTCTCGAGCGTCCAAATCGTGCCGATCGAGCCGCCGCGTCCGCCGCCGGCCCGGCCTGAGCTCGAACCCGCGCCGCCTTGACGCTGGCCGGCCTGCCGGCCTTCACGGCCGGCTCCGCCGCGAGGCCGACGCGCGGTCGCGCTGGTGGTGTTGTCAGCGGACGCCACTTGAGCCGTCGCGGGGGGCGTCCAGCGCAGCGCCGCATTGGGAATCACCAGGGCCTCATCGGCACGCGCCGTTTCGAACTGGACATCGGCGGTCAAATACGGAAGCAGCCGGCCATCGGAGTTGTCAGTCAGAACCTCGACCGTGTAGGTGACGACGTTTTGCGTCATGCTCGCGTTGAGGCGGATCTTGCCGACCTTGCCATGGAACTGCTCGTTGGGCAGCGCCGAAACCTTGAACGTGACCGGCTGGCCGACGTGGATGCTGCCGATATCGGCCTCGTTGACCGCGACCCAGATCTGGACCTGGCGCAGGTCCTTCGCGATAAGGAACAGGCTCGGGGCGTTGAGGCTCGCGACGACGGTCTGGCCGATGTTGACGCGGCGGTCGATGATAACGCCATCGACCGGCGAAAGGATCGTGCAATAGCCCATGTTCTGGCGGGCGAGGTCGAGCTGGGCCTGGGACTGCGTGACCTGGGCCTCGGCCTGCTTGATCGCGGCCTTGCCGACCTCGAGGTTCGCCTGCGCCGATTCATAAGCGGATTTATAGGCGTCGTAGCTGCTCTGCGCAAGCGCGTCGGACGGGCCAAGGCGCTGGGCGCGCTCCCAATCGCGCTGGGCCTGGTTGAGCTTCGCCTTCAACTGGCCCATGTCCGCTTCGGAGCGCGCGAGGTTCGCCTTGGCGCTGTTGAGCGAGGCCTCCGACATCTTGAGTTGCGATTTATAGGTTGAATCGTCGATGCGGGCCAGAATCATGCCCTTCTTGAGCCGCGAGCCGTAATCGATTTCCTTGCCGTCCTCGTCCTTGCCGAACTCGATGATGCGGCCGGCGACCTGCGCGCCGACGTCGATCAGGTCCTCCGGCTCGATCGTGCCGGTGGCGGGGATGAACGACACGAGGTCCGACCGGCGAATCGGACTGGTCATATAATTCGGCCGGTCGCCATCGGCGCGGGACTTGAACTGCTTGTAGCCGAAGGCGCACGCGCCCCCGACGATCGCCAGGATCACCAGCCAACGAATGAAGCGGCCCATTCTGCAAAACCCCTGCTCGTATTAATGACGCGGACCCGCCGGGTCCGTGATCGATCTTCCAAGGCATTAACGCAAACTATCGGAATTCCTTCCGTTCGTCCCGTCCGAATCCTGGGCGAAAACCCGGCCGAGCAGGTTCATCGCCTCCGCAAGCGTGCGGTGTTCGTCCTGCGAAAGGTGCCCAAGCGCCCCGGCCAGGTTGCGGCGCGTTGCATCGCGCGCCGCGCGCATCGCCGCCTGGCCGGCCTCGGTGAGGCCGAGCTGCACCCGGCGGCGGTTGTCGGCCGGCACGCGCCGGCGCACCCAGCGCCGCCGCACCAGTCCGTTGATCATTTTCGACATCGTCGGCCGCGACAGCCCGATGTGGGCGCTGACATCGGACAGCATCGCCCCGTCGTGCAGGTCCAGGTACACCATGACCCGGAATTGCGGGACGGAGATTTCGTCCGGCCGACGCCCGCGCATGTCATGGCGCACACGGCGCATGATGAGCGGGATGGTGTCCAGCAGCTTGATCGCGGTTTTGTTGGCGGATTGCAGGCTCATGTCGTTTCAGCCCGGAACAGTTTCCAAAGCTAACTTTAGCATGCCAAAGGAGAATGTCAAGACGGCGCGGTTGCGCAATGTTTGCACCGGTGCGCAAATCTTGCACAAATATGGGGATTCGATGCGGTTTTGTTGAACATGGCCCGCCATCAGCCCCGGTTGCACAGCTGCTGATTGCAGGCGAAACGCGGGAATCGGCGGCATATTTTCCGGCGCCCCGACGCGGCGGCGGATTCATTTCCCGAACGCCTTCAACTCGACGCCCCCGGCCTTGATCCGGCTGCGAATCGCGCGGATCATTTCGACCGCGCCGGGGGTGTCGCCGTGGACGCAGATGGTCTGGGCGTTGATCGGCACGATCGCGCCGTCAAGGCTTGCGATCGAGCCGTCGTGAATCATCGACCACACGCGCTCGGCGATCATGTCGATGTCCTCGAGGACCGCACCGGCGACCCTGCGCGAAACGAGCGTCCCGTCGGCCGTGTAGGCGCGGTCGGCAAACGCCTCCTCAACGAATCGAAGGCCGGCGTTCATCGCGCCATCGACCATTTTGGAGTTGGCGAGGCAGACCATGACAAGCTCGGGATCGACGGACTTGATCGCGTCGGCGATCGCGGTCGCCACCGAGACGTCCTCGGCGGCCAGGTTGTAAAGCGCGCCGTGCGGCTTGACGTGCTGCATGCGCACGCCCTCGGAGCGGCAGACGCCCCAAAGCGCGCCGACCTGGTAGATCACGTCGGCCCTGATTTCTTCGAGCGAGGCAGCCATCGCGCGCCTGCCAAAACCCACCAGGTCGTGGAAGCCGGGATGGGCGCCGACGGCGACGCCATGCGCCTTGGCGAGGCGCACGGTCCTGATCATCGTCAGTGGATCCGAGGCGTGGAACCCGCACGCCACGTTCGCCGAGGTGATGAACGGCATGGCGTCCTCGTCGCAGCCGAGCTTCCACGCGCCGAAGCCCTCGCCCGCATCCGAATTAAGGTCGATCCTGAGCATGTCACCCCTCCCTGATTTCGGTCTCGAATTTCACGCCGTTGATCGTGATTTGCATTCGAAGCATGAATGTTTTCAGCCAGCGCGCGATCTCGCCATAGCGGTCGCGTTCGGCGCGGAGCGCGCCCAGCGCTTCCTCTTCTGAACAGCGAACGAAACGGACGCGGTCGCCGGGGCGGCCCTGCGCCAGGCAGCTCACGTCCGGCCCGATCACCGTCGCGATTTTTGGATAACCGCCGGCCGTCTGGCGATCGGCCATGAGCACGATCGGCCGGCCGTGGCCGGGGACCTGGACCGAGCCCGTGCAGAGCGCGTCGGAGACGATGTCCGGGGAGCCGCGATGCTCGATTTCAGGCCCGTCGAGCCGAAAGCCCATGCGGTCGGCGTCGTAGGATATTTTAAACGTTTTCCAGTAAAAGGTCTCGATTCCGGCCGGCGTGAAATAATCGTCCTGAGGCCCGGAGAGAACGCGGATCTCGATCGGATTCCGGTATTCGGGAATGAAACTCCGGCAGAGCGCCTGCAGGCGGATGTCGCGATCGAACTCGGAACCGATCGGCAGTGAGTCGCCGGCCCGCAACTGACGGCCGTGATGGCCGCCGATGCCGGCGCGCGTACAGGTCGAGCGGCTGCCGAGGACCGCCGGCACATTGATCCCGCCCTGAACCGCGAGATACGCTCGACAGCCGGTGGCGGCGAAATTCATGCGCAGCTCATCGCAGGAGTTGGCGCTGAACGAACTCCAATTGGCGACCGGCTTCCCGTTCAGCCGCGCGCCCATGTCCGCGCCGCAGATCGCCGCGACATGCGGCCTGTCAAACCGAAGCGTCGCGCCGCCGATGGTCATTTCGAGCGCGGCCGCGCCGGGCCTGTTCCCGGCAAGCAGGTTCGCGACGCGATACGCGTAGCGGTCCATCGCGCCGGCGGGCGGCATGCCGAAGCCCTGATAGCCCCAGCGGCCCTCGTCCTGCACGGTCGTCATCGGACCTGGTGAAAGGATCGTGATCATGGCTCGCCGACTTCGGGTTGATAGCGGCCGCCCTCGGCGTCGCGCCGGATCCGCTCATATTCTTCATTCGTAATCGGGCGGAATTGCAGGTAATCGCCCGCGGAGTAAAGGAACGGATCGTGGCTCGCCGGGTTGAACGGCTTGATCGGTGTGCGACCGATGAGCCGCCATCCGCCGGGGCTCTCGTAGGGATAGAATCCGGTTTGCGTGCCGGCGATGCCGACGCTGCCGGCGGGGATCCGGATGCGCGGTTTTCGCAGGCGCGGCGCTGCAATGCGCCCGTCCATCCCGCCGAGGTAGGGAAACCCCGGCATGAACCCGAGCATGTAAATCTTGAGCGGCCGGGCGCTGTGGATGCGGATCACATCGTCCGGCGATAGGTGATTATGCCCGGCCACGAACTCGAGGTCGGGGCCGAACTCGCCGCCATAGCAGACCGGAATGCGCACAAGGCGCGGAGTCTTTCCACCCGTTGCCGCGCCTGCGGCCTCAAGCATCGAGTCCGCGCGGGACTGCAGCTCGGCGCGCGTGATGACGAACGGGTCGAACATGACCAGCGCCGAGCGGTAGGTGGGCACGATCTCGATGACGCCGGGCAGCTTCGCCTCATGCAACCTTCGGCAGAACGCATGCACGCGATCGTTCAGCGCCGAATCGATCGAGTCGCCGAACTCGACCACCAGCCCCTGTTCGCCCGCGGCAAGCATGCGCACCGCCATCGTCAACGCCCCTCACACAAATGCTGATGACGACAATAATCAGGGGAGGCATCAAAATTCAACACGCGTTCATTGTGACCGCATCGCGAAAAATCGGCCACCATCATGTTTGCGAAAGAAACCGCGCTCCCAATCGAAGCTGCCACGCTACGCGGTTCTGGTCTCGATGCCGCAGCCGCGCAGGTAGCTTTTCAGTTCCTGGATATCGACGATGTGGAAATGGAACACCGACGCCGCGAGCAGGATCGTGGCGCCGGCCTGAACGGCTTCGTAAAAATGCTCGAGCTTGCCCGCGCCGCCGGAGGCGACGATTTGCGCCGAAACCGCGCCGGCCATCGCGCGGATCACCGGCAAGTCGTAGCCGGTGCGGGCGCCGTCGCCCGCCTTGCTCGTCGGCAGGATCACGCTCACGCCGAAACCATCGACCTTTTTGGCCCATTCGATCGCGTCGGCGCCGGTCGCGGTGCGTCCGCCGTCGATATAGACCTCGTACCCGGACGGCATTTTCGGGTTTTGATCGACATCGATCGCGACGGTCACGCGGTCGGGCCCGAACTTGCGAACCATTTCCGCGATGACCTCGGGCTTGCGGAACGCCGCGCTGCTGACGGAAACCTTGTTCGCACCGGCCTCGAGCACCGCCTCGGCCGAGGCGACATCCCGGATGCCGCCGCCGACCGTGAAGGGGACGGTCGCCGCCGGGGCGACGCGCCGCACGACGTCAAGCATCGTCTGGCGGCCTTCAACGGTCGCCGTGATGTCGAGCATCGCGAGTTCGTCGGCGCCGGCGGCGCAGTAGGCGCGCGCGCACTCGACCGGATCCCCGGCGTCGCGAATGTCGATGAAATGAACCCCCTTGACGACTCGCCCGTTCTGCATATCGAGGCATGGCATGATGCTGACCTGCCGACCCATACGATCCTCCTTGTGCGAATGCCGCATTCACGATTCGGGCCATCCTAAACCCGCCGAACCGGATGGACAAACAAAAACCGGCCTGAGGCGCCGCCAATCGGATACTTTCGGCTGGCATTCGCGCTGGCCGCAATGCAACAATTGCATCAACATCTCCTTGGGACCGACAACATGCGCCTGCGCGACCTGCCCATCGAGCGCAAACTGTATCTCATCATCCTGCCGATCTGCCTGATCCCGGCGGCGGTGTTCGTAACGCTGTCGGGCTGGGTGTCGCGCGTGGGATTCGAGCGCGCGATGGGCCACACGCTGGTCAGCCAGGCCTCGGCCTACGCCAACCGCCTGGACTTTCAAATCAAACAACGCATGGTCGGGCTGTCGCGCATGAATCCGCAGCGGCTCACGGAAATGGCGGCGAGGCGCGCCGCCTCGTCGGATGCCCCGACCTCGGCCAGCTTCACGGACTGGATCGACTCGACGCTTTACTACGCCGCGCCCGGGCCGACGGCGCAGCAGTTCCCACGCCGGTGGCGCACAAACCAGCCGGCGCAACTGCCGGAAACCTTCGTGAATTACTGCTTCGAGCACCGAAGCGAGTTGACGCCGCAGGGCAACGTCATGGAGGTGAACCTCCCGACGCCCGGCAAGCCCGAGGCGAGGGTCCCGTACGCGGTGATGATGTTCCCGGCCGAGCGCGGCGGCATCATGTTCCACGTCGCGCGCACCGAGCGGATTCTCAACAATTACCTGGCAAGCCTTTCGACCGGCAGCGAGTTGCTGCTGATTTATTCGCGGATCGGCGGGGTGCTTTACAAGTCGGGGACCATTCCTGAGGACTTCATCAACGACCTGCAGGCGCATCACCGCTCGGGCGAGTATTTCAAGAAGGTGATCGGCGACAAGACATACCTGATGGCGTGCGCGCAGGCCGAACCGGGGCTGCGCACGCCGAGCCCGCTCCTCGGGTCGTCGTGGGCGTTCGTCGTGCAATACGACATGGGCGATTTCCTGGGCATGCAGGATACGCTGATGTGGCTGTCCGTGCTGATCGGACTGGGGTTGGTGCTGCTGATGCTGGGACTGGCGTCGCTGTCGGCACGATGGGTAGCGCGTCCGCTGAGCGCGCTCAAGGACCAGGCCGACCGGCTCGCGCAGGGCGACCTGGCGGTGCGGGCGCGCGTCTCGAGCCGCGATGAAATCGGCGCGCTCGGCGAGGCGTTCAACACGATGGCTGGCCGGTTGCGCGCGACATATCAAAGTCTTGAGGAGCGCGTGGAAGAAAGCCGGCTGCGCGCCGAGCACATCCACCTGATCAACGAGATCGCCGCCGCCATTATCCGCGCGCTGTCGCTGGACGACATCTTCAACATCCTACGCCGCGAGCTGGAAAAGGTGTTCGTGTTCGACGCGATCTGGATTTCGCGCCTCGAGAGCGGCAACACCTCGCTGCGCATCACGCAGATCAGCCCGATGGGGCTCGTTTCGCTCGGCGTGCGCACCGCCATCCCGATGGAGGGCTCGCTGCACGGCCGGGTCATCGCCGGCCAGGAAACGCTGCGCGCCGAAATCGGGCCGCAGCACCGCGTCGGGTTCTTCGAGACGCGCATTTTCAACGCCGAGGGCTATCAATCCTACCTCATCGCTCCCCTGCCCGCGCGCAAGGGGATCATCGGCACGCTGACGGTCGCCTCGATGGCTCCCGACGCCTACAACGCCGAGTTGGCCGACGTGCTGACGTCGCTGGCGCGCACGGTGGCCATCGCGATCGAGCAGGCCGACCTGTTCGCGCAGATTTCGCATTTCGCGGCCGAATTGGAACGCAAGGTCGAGCAGCGCACGCACGAACTCGACGTCGCCAACCAGAAGCTCATCCAGGCCGAGAAATATTTCGCCACCGGGCGCATGGCCGGCAACCTCGCCCACGAAATCAACAACCCGCTCGGCATCATCAAGAATTTCATCCAGATCGTGCGCTCCAACCTGACCGCCTCCGGCGGCGGCCGGCGCAAGACCGACCCCAATCTCGACAGCCTCGAGGTCATCAACGATGAAGTCAACCGCATCGCGCGGCTTGTGCGCCAGCTGCTTGACCTGCACCGGCCGGTCGAACAAAAAATCGAGCCGGTCGATCTCAACGCGCTGATCAGGGAAATCCTCACGATCATCGAGGAGGAACTGCGCCGGTGCGGGATCGAGGTCGTCGCCGAGCTCCAGGAAAACCTGCCGCAGCCGGTCGTCAGCTCCGACCTCATCCGCCAGGTCCTGATCAACCTGATCCGCAACGCCCAGGACGCGATGGAGCAGGGCGGGAAGCTCACCGTGCGCACGAGCTCCACGATCGAATGGGCCGGCGGCGAGGAGCGCACGCAGGTCATCGTGCGCATCAGCGACACCGGTTGCGGCATTCCCCCGGAACACCTGTCGCAGATTTTCGATCCGTTTTTCACCACAAAAGACCCCGACAAGGGAACAGGACTCGGGTTGTGCGTGTCATATAGCATCGTGCAGATGTATCACGGGTCGATCGACCTGGAGAGCGAAGTGGGCAAGGGCACGACCGTGGCCGTGACCCTCCCGATGGACGAGCGGAGCCGCACCTGGTCGGAAACGGTCCAGCGCGGCCGGACCAATGCAAGTGCTGAGTCCTGAGTGCTGTGTGGGGGCGGGGCGCGGAGTTTGTCAGATGATCGTTGCATCCGGGGGGCGTTGGCTGATAAAAAGGTCGATGGCCGGTGCCTTGGCGTTCCCAGGGCACGCCTGGACCCGCAGCGGATGGAGTTTTGTCGCATGATCAATCGGATGAAACAGTGGCTTTCGGGCGGCGCGATGCTGTTGCCGCTGTTTCTGATTTCGCTGGTGATCACGGTGGCCATCGGCGGCGGCGGCTCGCGGAATGCGAAAAGCAGCCAGATCGCCCCCGTCCCGGTTCGCGAGCCCGGAATCAAGATGATCCGCGTCAACGCCGAGGTCACCGAGGACGGCCTGCGCACCCAGCAGTTCACCGCGCGAACCGCCCGCCTCAATTCCGACCCCAAGGCCAAGAACGACTACCAGACGCTGCTGATGGACGACATCCAGATCCAATTTTACGACGAAGGCAAGTCGCAAGGGACCGCCAAGAGCCCGGCCGGCAAGATGTGGCTCGCCGACAAGGGCAACAACATCCACCGCAATGACCTGCTGCTCGTCAAGCGTGGCCGCAATCCCGTCGAATATGCGGCAACCAACCCCGAAATCGGAACGCTGCGCAGCTCCAATATCAACTATCTGTATAAAGACCGGCTGTTGCATTCAGGCCAGTTTGAGCGTATCTTCCAGTTCAGTGGTGGGCCATTTCAATCCCAGGGAACCCAACTGAACGTCAAATTGACGACCGGCACGACACAACTCAAGGAATACACGGAAAAGGGCAATCCTGTCGTCTGGCGCCCAATCGAAAAGAAAAAGGACCGATAACATGAACCGTTGCTGGTTACTCATCATGGCGTTCGCGGCGATGCTTGCTTTCTCGCCCGCACATGCCGCGAGCAAGCACGATGACGGCGAAACCAGCCCGGCCGCCAAGGCCGCAGGACTGGGCGGAGTGCCGGATTTCGGCAGCGACATCACGATCAAGGAAATGACGTTCCAAGAGCTCAACTACGAAGGCGACGTCCTGACCCTCACCGGCCCGGTCAAGATCGAAGCCGAGCAGTTCAACCTCAAGAACGCGCAGACGGTCGTCTTCAACAAGAAAAAGAACACGCTTGTCGCGACCGGCTCGCCGGTCGAGATCTATTCGCCTGATGACGGCATCACCGCCAGGGGCAAGCGGGCCGAATACGACACCAAGAGCAAGAAGATGACGCTCTACGGCGATCCCGCGACGGTGGTCCAGGTCCAGCCGGAAAAGCGCGCCGTGCTGAGCAGCGACATCATCTCGTTCGTCCAGGGCGAGGGCAAGAGCCAGGCCCTCAACGCCCGCCGCCGCCCCGGATCCAAGACCCAGCCGGTCTATCGTGAATTCCCGAACAAGGCCCCCGAGAAGAAGAAAACCGCCGAGCCAGCCAGGAAAGTCAACTCGAACAATATCGGCACATTGCTCTCGGCCCCCCAACCGGACACGGGCAGCTAAGAGCCGGATCGAGACCCGAAAATAAAAGAAGGATCACCGGTGGCAAGAGGCCGCCGGCCCTGCTGGGCGCAGCATGGCCCGGAACCAACAGGAGACAAACGAGTTGACCACGCCTAAAATTATCGTTACCGGAGCCGCGGGTTTTGTCGGTTCGTCCCTTGCCACCCGTCTGCTGGCCAATGGCGCCCATGTGATCGGCGTCGATTGCCTGACCGATTACTACGACCTGCGCATCAAGGAGCGCAACCTCGCTCCCCTTCTCGAGAACAGCAACTTCGAACTGATCCGCAAGCCGATCCTCGACATCGATTGGGCTCCGCTGCTCGACGGCTGCTCGACGGTTTTCCACCAGGCCGCCCAGGCCGGCGTTCGCGCCAGCTGGGGCAAAAGCTTCGAATGCTACACGACGTGGAACGTGCTCTCGACGCAGCGCCTCCTCGAATCGATGAAGGGGACCGGCGCTCGCATGGTCTATGCCAGCTCGAGCTCGGTCTATGGCGAGACGCGCCTGCTGCCGATGAGCGAGGATCACCGCCCGCAGCCGATGTCGCCCTACGGCGTGACCAAGCTCGCGGCCGAGCACCTGGCCGTCCTGTATTGCCGCAACTTCCAGGTGCCGACGGTCTCGCTCCGTTACTTCACGGTGTACGGCCCGCGGCAACGCCCCGACATGGCGTTCCACAAGTTCATCCGCGCCGGCGTGCGCGGCGACGCCATCACGCTCTACGGCGACGGCGAGCAGACGCGCGACTTCACGTTTATCGAAGACGCGGTCCAGGCCAACCTGCTCGCGGCCGAGCGAGGCGTCCCCGGCAGCGTCTATAACATCGGCGGCGGCAGCCGCGTCACGGTCAACCACGTGCTCGAGTTGCTCGGCAAGATCATGGACCGGCCGCTCAAGGTCGATCGCGTCGAGCGCCAGCACGGCGACGTCACGCACACTTACGCCGACACCTCGCGCGCGCAGGCCGACATGGGCTTCAAGCCGCGCGTGACGCTCGAGGAAGGGCTGCGCAAGGAATACGAGTGGTTCATGGCCAACCAGGATTTGCTGCTGTAGATCCACAACGGGCATTCGGTCCTATAGGTCCTATAGGTCCTATAGGTCTTATAGGTCCTATCAACGCCCATGACTTCATCGAAACACATCCCCTCCCCGCGCGTCGTCCATCTCGATGACGGGCGCTCGTGGCGCGGTGGCCAGCACCAGGTTTTCCTGCTTGCGACCGAGCTTGCGGCCCGCGGCATCGAACAACGACTGGTGACGCCTCCCGGATCGCCGCTGGGAATCCGCGCGCATGCGGCCGGGATCAAGGTCGTCGCATTCGAGTTCGGCGGCGAGATGGACATCTTCGGGGCGCGGCGGCTCGCGCTGAAGCTCAAGAATTTCTTCCCGGACATCGTTCACGCCCACACAAGCCACGCCCACATGATGGCCCTGCGCCTGGGCCGCAGGCTGCGCGCAAAAGTCGTCTCGACGCGGCGCGTCGATTTCGCGATCGGGAAAAACTATTTCTCGCGGCGCAAATACACGCTGGCCGGCCAGCATTTTATCGCCATCAGCGAGGCGGTGCGGCGCGTGTTGCTCGAAGGCGGCGTCTCGCCCGAACTGATCGACATCGTCCACAGCGGCGTGCCGGCGATCAGGCCCGAGGATGCCGTCGGGCGCGATGACGCGCGCGCCTCGCTCGGCATCGCGCCCGACGAAATCGCGATCGTCAACATCGGCGCCCTCACCGACCACAAGGGCCAGCGCTGGCTGATCGAGGCCGCCCCGGGAGTTTTCGAGCGGCTGCCGAACGCGCGCATCCACATCATCGGCGAGGGCGAACTGCGCGAGCCGCTCGCGTGGCAGGTCAAAGAGCTCGATCTCGAGGAACGGGTGATTCTGCATGGGTGGGTTGAAGACGTGCGGCACAAGCTGGCCGGCTTCGACCTGTTCGTCTCCAGTTCGCACCTCGAAGGGCTTGGCACGGTGATCCTCGACGCGATGCTGGCGCGCCTGCCGGTCGTGGCGGCCGCGGCCGGAGGGGTGACCGACGTCGTCATCGAAGGCCAGACCGGCCGGCTTGTTCCGCCGAAGAACGCCAACGCGCTCGCCGGTGCGATTGTCGCGGCCGTGCTCGATCCGGATTCGTCGCGCGATATGGCCGAACGCGCGGCGTTGCGCGCCGAACGCGATTTTTCGGCCCGAGCCATGGCCGAAGGCACGCTGGCCGTTTATCATGAGTTATTAAAATAAAATTCCACACACAGTGGAATTTTTATTTAACAGTCAAATGCCGGTATTTCCCCAAATTCATATTCAGGATCAGTTTCATTCGGTGCATCGAGAACAACGGGCCGCGCGTGATTTCGCGGATGATGCCGTAATATTCGTGCAGCTTCGGGTCCTTGATCGCATTCGTGTTTTTCTCGATCGATTCCATGTAGCCGTCGGGGATCGTCCGCGCGAAGTGACCCGATTTCCAATAAAACCGGATCGGGTCGGCGGGGATGTGCGCGAGAAGCGCATCGCCCAGGCCGAGCGGATCGACGATGAATTTATCCGGGCCGGCGGCAAAACCAAGAAAGCCGATCGCCTGGCCGCCGTGCTCCGTGCAGAGCTGCGCCTTGCCGGGCAGCGTGCGTACGCGCTCGCCGTAGTGAAGCCACTTGAGGTCCGGCAGCTTGCGGCCGGGTTGCCAGTTGATCAGCGCGGCGCCTTCCGTGCCGACCCAGTACTTGGTGTCGATGCAGTAAGCTTCTTCCTTGAAAGGGTGATAGAACCGAGTCCCGTATTTCAGCGAGGAAATCGGATTGAGGATCGCGAACAGGATCAACAGGCCGGTCACGGCCGAAGCGATTTTGGCGCCGTCCATCAACCGCGCGCAAACGAGCATCGCCATGAACAGCGGCAGGGCAAAGAAGCGGCCGCTCATGTGCGTCGCCGACGCCGCCGCCAGCACGACGTAAAGATAATAAAAAATAATCCCAACAAGAATCCGGCCGGCGAAGGAATCGCGCTTTTTCCATGCCAGAGCGGCCGCACCGAGAAGGATGACGTAGCTCGGGAAATCCCACTGAATGCTGTTGACCAGATACTCCCAGCCGCGCGCCGCCCGAAGCGCCGGCGTGATGCCCGAATACGTCAGCTTGGCGTAGCTCGTGTTGGGGAAAATATATCCGTAATAAAAAAGGGAAAACGCCGTCCACAGTGTCGCCGGAAGCGTCGCGATAAAAATGATCAGGAGCAGGCGCGGGATGCGGATGCTTTTGCCGGCCTCGACAAGGACATAAACCAGCGCCGGCAGGAACAGCAGCAGCGTATCCTGTCGGGTCACATACGAGAGCGTCGCCAGCACGAAGAGTTTGCCGGCATCGGCCGGGTGAATCGGCTTGCCAAGCCTGAAAAACACGGTCATGAAAAGCGCCGCAAGCAGATACAACAGGGCGTTCTCCAGGCCCGACGACGTGTAATCGAGCACGGCCTTCGACGCAACGATCGCCCACGCGAAAAAGACGAATTTCCATAAATCGGCGCGAAAACGATCGGTGAGAAACGATGCCGAGACAACCATCGCGGCGATCGCCAGCGCCAGCGAAACGAAAATCGAGGTGTAAAAGAATTCGCCCGTGGCCGCGGCGAACGGAATCATCAGGAACATCCACAGCGGATGCGTGTAGCTTTGCACGCGCTCGTCGATGTTCCAGCGCAGGCCGTGGCCGTGAATGAAGTTATCGACCGACCTGAAGGTGATATACGCGTCATCGACGACCCACGTGTTGAGCAGGAGCGCGAAAAACAGGACCGCGGCCGAAAGCGCAACCGCCGCGACCAGCATCCGCTTTCCGTTGGAAGTCATCGATTCGTTCATCATCGAAGGCCCTTACAAAAACAAGCCCCACATGCCGACGGTCAGTCCGGCGCCAAGAAGTTCGCCCAGAAAAATCAAAAGCGCGATCGGGGCGAACTGGATCGCGGCCTGGCGCCGGCGGTGCTCGCGGACGCTCGCCAGCACGAGCAGGCCGTAGGTAAATGGCAGGATTACGCCGATAACCACGCGCGTGCCGATCGTGCCGATCGTCTCGAGCCGCGTCATGCCGAAAAACGTGGGCAGGCCCATCGGGTCGAAAAACGCGCCGATCAGGATCGAGGACACCATCCAGAACGCGCGCAGGCCGGCGCCGCCGCACACGAGCCGCCCGGCGCGCAGCAGGCCGTCGTCATCGCTGTCGAGCCCGCGTTCCTTCCAGTGCGACAGCTCATTGACCCCCAGCAGCGCGGCCCAGATCAACACCGCGCCGGTCATGATCCCGCCGAAGATCGAAACAAAGATCGCGGGCCTCGGCAAAATGACCCGGTGCACGTAATCCTGGTATTTCAATTCGAAGAACAGGCTCAGGGCCAGGGCCGCGGCGGCGCACAACGCGAGCTGGAAAAGCATGGCCGCACCGCGCAGGAGCGACTGATGCCGCGACCGCTGCATCGTGCATCGGGTCAGAACCGCCGACCAGAACAACAGGCATGCGGCGCCGACGCCGACGACCGCGAACTTCTCGAACTGGTTGAGGTCCTGCGAACCGTTCATGAGAAGCGACATGCCCGCGACCGTAATCAGGGCGACGGCCGCGGCGACCGCGGCTCCCAGCGCGAGCGCGCCCCGCCGCAACGAGTAACAAAGGAACGCGCAAGCCATCGCCGCTTCGAACATGAAAATGGAAAGTGCAATCTTCAATCGAGCCGGTTTCAACGGGGTTTGCCGGGCCGAGACAAATCGGCGGCATCAAACAGTCCCGCAGTCATGATAATGAAAAAATCGCCGCATGCGAGAATTATTAAGCAATGTGGCGAGCGCAATGGTAAATAAATGAATGTGCAAGGCAGCAGGACCCATGTGAGCGAGGAACAAGCTTTGGCGAGCGTTACGCCCACGGCCACCACGATGACGACCGAGGTCAACCTCGCGCCCGGCGACGCCAATGCGGCGTGGGCGGGGACGCTGCGCAACCTGACCGCGAAGGCGCGAATTCTGGCCGAAAAACGCTCGGGCCTGACGCTCAGCGGCCCGCTGAATGTCATCTCGCTCCCGAACGAACGGGAGTTTCAGCGCTATCTGAACGCGCGGCTCAACCAGGTCGTCGCGGTCGCGCGGCCGGCGCGAAGCGAAATCGTGATCCTGCGGCCGGCGCTGTTCGCCGAGTCGCCCGCCGACCAGGAGCAGACGCTCACGCACGAGATCACGCACATGCTGATCGCGCAGCACGTGCAGGGGCCGCTGCCGGCGTGGCTCGAGGAAGGCCTGTGCATGATCGTCGCCGGCCAGGAGGGGCTCGGCTATTCGTGGCGGATGACGATGGCGGGCTCGCTGGGCGGCACGCTGCCGCTGGGCGAACTCGAGCGCTCGCTCCTATACGGCGGCGACCTGCAGGCGCTGGCGTACGCGCAGGGGCTTTCGCTGACGCGGTTTTACATCCGGACCACGCTGGAGCAATACGGCCGCCGCGGCGACTCGCCGGCGACAATCCTGCAAATGCTCTCGGACCCGGACATGGGCCCGCGGCTGTTGAACCAGCTTCTCGAGCCGATCTGGCTGGCCGGTTTCGAGGCCCGCTGGCGGCGCGAGCACCGCTCGGTCTGGAACTGGATCGCGATCGTCTCCGGCGCGAGCGTGCTGTGGCTCGTCATCTCGTTCCTGTTCCTGCTGGCGTATTGGCGCAAGCGGCGGATGAGCCGGCTCAAACGCGAGGCCTTCGAGGACGATGCGGAATACTATGAAGAGGACGGCGGGGACGACGACGACATAACGAGCGCTTGACTTTCCCCGGCGCAACCCCTTAAAGTCCGGTTCGAGTTCGAATCCCGTTAAGATACCTCTCCCAAAGGTTGCGCCATGAAAAATCTCGCCCACGCCATCGCAATCTGTTTTGTCCTCACCGCCATTGCGGCTCGCGCGCAGGAAGCCGAACCGCAATCGCCGGGGAAAAGCGTCAAATTCCAGGAAGGCCCGTCGATCGGCAACCTGGGCGATATCGCACAGGTTCGTGTTCCGGCCGGTTACGTGTTCGCCGGCCCGAAGGAAACCGCGACTCTCATGGAAGCGATGCACAACCCGGTCGGCGGCACCGAAAAGGGCTTCATCGCGCCGTCCGGCAAGGACTGGTTCGTCGTGTTCGAGTTCGACGACATCGGCTACGTGAAGGACGACGAAAAGGGAAAGCTCGATGCCGACGCCATGCTCGCCTCGATCAAGCGCGGCAACGACGCCGGGAACAAGGAGCGCCGGCGGCGCGGCTGGGCGGAGCTGAGGATCGTCGGCTGGGCCTTGCCGCCGTCGTACAACGAGACGACCCACAACCTGGAATGGGCCATCAAAGGTGAAAGCGAAGGCAAGCCGCTCGTCAATTACAACACGCGCATCCTCGGCCGCAGTGGCGTCATGCGCATCACGCTCGTGACCGATCCGGAAACGCTCGCCGCCACGATCCCGGACTTCAAGAAGGTCCTCGAGGGCTTCGAGTTCAACGCCGGCGGCCGCTACGCCGAATACCGGCAGGGCGACAAGATCGCCGAATACGGCCTGTCCGCGCTGGTCGTCGGCGGCGCGACCGCCGTCGCCCTCAAATCCGGATTCTTCAAATACATCTGGAAAATCCTGGTCGTCGTCTTCGTCGCCGTCAGCGCATTCTTCAAGAAGGTTTTCGGGGGACGGAAATCCGAATACTGAGACGATCATGACCGACGGGCAGAAACTTTTACTCATCCTCGGACTGCTCTACCTTTACGACTGCCTCGTGTGGGTGCCGGGCCGGGCGGTCCTGTTCGCATCGGCGTGGATCGGCCGGTGGAGAGCGTCTTTTTCGAGCGATTTTCATCTCGGGAACCGGGACGGCGGCATCGGCATGCTGAACCCGCTCCCCTTCCTCGGCGGCAATTTCCTTTCCAGCGGGTCGCCGGTGTCGATCGCGCCCGCTGGCGTTTGCGCGGCGGTGACCGATGCTTTTGCGACCCGCGACGCGCAATCCGATTCGGTTCTGGGATACGATGAAATCGCGCAATCGGGGACCGACGGCAAATACCTCGTGCTCAACGGGGCGAGGTTCGCCCGGTGCGCCGACGAAGGCCAGGCCGCTTCGGTCCTCGAACTCGTTCGGCAAATCATCAAAACGCCCGCCGATCGCCGCGAACATCGCATCCGGCGGGAAATCGCCGAACGGTTCGACAAAACGGCGGCGGCTGAGCGGCTCGGCCGCGCGAACCAACTCGCCCGCCGGCTGCGCTGGTGGTGCTGCGCGCTGTTTGTGCTCATCTACGCCGCCGCACCGGCCGCCGCGCTCCGGTTCGGCGTGAACGCGATCGTGATCCCGGTCGCGATCGCGATGCTGCTGGCCGGCTGGTTCATTACCTTTCTTTATATCAGGGCCGAAAAACGGTTGAACAGCACGCCATCGCACGACCGGTTCAGCCATGTCGCCAACATGGTCCTCTGCCCGCCGGCCGCGATTCGCGCCGCCGACAGCCTGACCCTTCGCTCGATGAGCTGCTTTCACCCGCTCGTCGTGGCGGACCTCCTTCTCGGCGACGCATTCGAGTCCTTTGCCCTGAGAATCATCCGCAACCTGAAGCATCCCGTCCAAGCCGGGATTGCCGACCCGAAGGCGCTCGAGATCATCGCCTGGCACGCGCGGGCGCAGCTTGGGGCCTGCGTGAATTATTTGAAGGAGCAGTGCTCGATCGAAGCCGACGACCTGCTTGCGCCGCCCCAGTGGGATGGCGTCTCGGCGGCCTATTGCCCGCGTTGTTCGGCCCAATACACGGTCGAGTCGGGCGATTGCATCGATTGCCATGGGATCAAGCTCATCCCCTTCACGCCCGCTCAGAAATCGGAGGTCACGCATGAAGCATGAGGACTGGATTCTGCTGGCGACCGTCATCGTGGCGTTCGTCATCGGTTACGCGATCGTGAGCGCGGTGATCTCGGCGCTTAAGCGGCCCGGCATCCCCAGGCCCAAATACCCGACCGCCGACCAGAAGCAGATGCCGCCGGTGGAGGAGCCTGCACCCCGGCCCCCTTCGACCGACAGCATGCCGTCGGTCGAAGAGCTTGCCCAAAGGGCTGATGCGAAAATGGAAGCAAACCGGCGAAGGCCCGAATAGGCCGTTCATCCAATACTGTCAATGACCCGTATTATGACAAATATTCTCAATTTTCCACGTTGTGGAAATTGGCTCTTGACGATGGCGCGCGGTTCTGGTCTATAAGTGGGGACAGCCACTCGATTCCGGCGGCGCATAAAACCAGGGACGGCCGCCTATTCTGGAGCATCCCCACATGCCTCGCATCGCGCGCTTCGTACTCCCCGGCCATGCCCATCATGTCCTTCAGCGCGGCAACAACGACCAGCCCGTTTTCGTCACCGACGACGATCGCATCGCCTACCTCGACCTCCTGCGCGAGGAATCCGAACGCCACGGGTTCGACGTCATCGGCTATTGCCTGATGCCCAACCACCTGCACATCATCGGGATCACGGGCGGGCCCGATTCGCTCGCCCGCGCCGTCGGCCGCGCGCATTTCCGTTACGCCCAGCAGTTCAACCGGGTCCACAAGCGCGGCGGCCACTTCTGGCACAACCGGTTCCACTCGTGCCTGCTCGAAGGGGCGCCGGTACTGTCGGCGCTGCGCCACATCGAGCGGAACCCGGTGCGGGCGGGGCTTGCCAGGCAGGCGTGGCAGTGGCCATGGTCGAGCGCGTCGGCGCACCTCGGCGAGATCGACTTCAGCAACATCATCAACGCCGGCCGCTGGCTGGATCTGTCGCGCGGGCAGGACTGGCGCGCCGAGCTCAAGCGGCACGACGACAAGGTGGAACTGGAGCGGCTGCGGCTGGCCACCAGCACCGGGCGGCCATGGACGAGCGAAGCTTTTCTTCACCAGCTCGAAGCCGAATTAGGCCGACGATTGCACGCCTTGGCGCCGGGACGACCGAAGAGAATGACAGATACGGAATAACCACGAAGAATGCCGGGCGCAATCGCCCGGCATTTATGCTTTCACCAAAGACTAAGGGACTAAGGACTCTCTTACTTTTCCATGCGCTCAAGCGAGAGGACGTTGCGTTGGAGTTCGTTCTGGACGGGGGTCTCTTCGATCGCGGTGACGCTGTGGCCGTCGCCGGAGAGGACGAAGGTGAAGCGGGTGGCGCCGTCGCGCGCCGACAGATACTTGCCGTTCCAGTCCGCCTTGACCTGAAGCGGGGCCTCGCTGCGGCCGAAGATCGTGACGTCATAGCCGGGGTATTTCGGCGTGAAGGCGTAATAAACGGGCAGCTGCACGCTCGTGGGGCGATAGACGCCGGTGAATTCCATCGGGGCCTGCGACGGCCGGTAGCCATCGACGATCGGCTTGCGGAACTTGAAAATGTAGAATTCGGTGTCGGGGATCTGCTGCAGGCTGTTGAGCTTGAAGCCCTGCTCGGAGAGCTGATCCATGGCGTGATTCAGCCCGCCCGGCGGAAGCGTGCGCTCGGTGAGGATCTCCATCGGGAATGGGGGCGTCATCGTCGAGGGAAGCGCCTGGCCCGCCTGGAACACGCGGTAGCGGTATTCGTAGGCGTCGCTGCGAGGGACCAGCGGGGCCACCAGGCAGCCGGCCAGCGTCAGCATGGCCAACATGGCGATCGAGAGACGGCAGCAACGGAAGACCAGAGCGTTCATAGGGATCCTCGACTTCTGAATTGGCGTCGGCGCAAGCGGGCACCGATGAAAAACAACAGTAACCAAGCCGGCAGGAAAGTCAAGACTAGTCCTGAGTCCTGAGTCCTTAGTCCTTAGTCTGGGCGGCGGCGGATTTGAGGTTAAACAGCTTGATGGCGTTGCCGCTCAGGATCTGGTCCTTTTCCTTGTCGCCGATGCGGGCGCTGCGCACGCGGAGGGGGCCGACCTCGGCCGGCATCTGCAGGATCATGCCCGAGCCGTGCAGGATACGGTCTGCGCCGACCTCGCGCACGACGATCTCAAGCTCGTTCAGGCCCATCATGCCCGATGTTTCGGCATAGGCGTTGGGGCAGCAACGCAGGATGTCGATCGCCGATTGCATTTCGAACAGGTAGTTGAACGTCGCGATGATGAACTGGGTCTTGGGATGCTGCAGGATATAGGCCTTGTAGGCCGGCAGCGAGGCGGCGCCGATGCGCTGGCTGGTGAACATGCGGTTGACCAGCATGACCGGGATGCCCTTCTGGCCACAGGTGTCGATCATCTCGGCGATGCCGGGTTCCTCGCTCAGCACGAAATTCTGGTGCTGCGGCATGAGCTTGACGATTTTCGGGCCGGGCTGGTCGAGCAGTCCGCGGTATTCGAGGCCGTTCGGGTAGGGGTTGAACGTCAGCGCCGGCCAGAGGCGGTCGGGGTGTTTGGCGCAGGCGGCGAGCGTCTCGTCGTTGCCGTCGGGCGAATACGTGAAGTATCCGCGGGTGGAACTGACGAAAGCGCGCTCGATGCCGGCGCGGTCCATTTGGCCGACGAGGCCGTCGGCGTCGTTGTGGCGAAGCTGCCAGTAGGGCAGGCTGCCGATATATGTGTTCATGTCGATGATCATGCCGCGTTACCTCCGCAAGCTCAGAAGACGTTCCATGTTGCCGCCCAGGATGAGCGCCTTGGCCTCGTCGCTGATCTCGGCGCCCCTGACCTTCGCGATCTGAAGGACAGGGTCGAGCAGCGGGCAGTCCGAGCCATAGACGATGCGCTCGGGGCCGAGTTCCTCGACGGCCGTCTCGATCATGGCGTTGTCGAACGAGGACGTCGTGGTGTCGAGGATGATGTTCGGGCAGGCCTTGGCGGCGGCGATGGCGCGCTGCCAGTCGCCGTGGCCCTGCGGGCTCCCGTTCATGTGGGCGTTGATGAGCATGGCCTCTGGGATGCGCTTGGAAACGATCTCGCATTCATCGGAGTTGGAGTGCGCGAGGATCGGCACCCGGAACTCGGCGGCCTTCTCGATCAGCGGATACATGTATGAATCGATCATCAGGTGCGTCGGCGGGGTCGAATAAATCTTGAGGCCGACGAACCCGTAGTCGTTCACGTAGCGTTCGAACTCGTCGATGATGCGCTTGCCGACGCGCGGGGTGCTGACGGTGAAGTATGGGAAAATACGGTCGGGGTGCTGGCGGTGGAATTTGCGCATGATCTCGTTGCCGAGGAACGAGTCGTACATCAGCGCGGAGAACTCGGTGACCATCATTTTGTCGATGCCGGCGCGGTCGGCGACGGCCACGAGCTGGTCGGCGTCAATATCGATGTGAAACATCATGTTGCGGCCGATATGGACGTGTGCGTCGAAGATCATAAGGCGATTTCCTCCCTGCGATCTGCTGAATCCAGTTTTCCACCCCGGCGGGTGGACTGTAAAGAGTTATGAGATTCAATGATGAATGATGAATGAGGAATGATGAAACGCACGATCTGAAAAAGAGAGTCGGGTCAGAGACCCGACCTACCGCTTTATTGCCTTTGCGACGCGGTCGATGCCGGCGTAGTCGGGGATGAAGCCGATTGATTGAAAGGAGCCGGTCTGGGCGAGGAGGGTTTCGACGGCGAGGGATTGGCCGGCGCCGATTTCGATGAGCAAAAGGCCGCCGGGTTTCAGGTGGCGAGGGGCCTGGGCGATCAGTTCGCGGATGCAATCGAGGCCGTCTGGGCCGCTGAAGAGCGCGGCGTGAGGCTCATAGTCGATGACGTCGGGGGCAAGCGTTGCGCGATCTGTTTCGGGAACGTAGGGCGGATTGCTGAGGATGGCGTCGAGTGGCTCGTGAATCGGCTCGAACAGCTCCCCTGCCCCGAATTCGATGCGATCGGCCACGCCGTGTTTTTCGGCGTTTCGGCGGGCGACTTCGATTGAATCGGGTGAAACATCGGTCGCGATGATGCGGCAGGTTGGGACGGCATGCGCGATGGAGACAGCGATCGCGCCGGAGCCGACGCCGATATCGGCGATGACAGGAGTCCCGGAGCAAACTGAAGTTTGAACTCCTGACCGAAATTCCTTCAGCCAATCGATCGCGGTTTCGACGAGGTGCTCGGTTTCGGGGCGCGGAATGAGGACGGATGGATTGACCTCAAACGTGAGGCCGTGGAATTCGCGGCGGCCGAGGATGTAAGCAATCGGTTCGCGGCGCATGCGGCGATCGAACAGGGCGCGGATTTTTTGGCGCTCGGTCTGGTTGAGCGGGCGGTCGAAATTGAGATAGACGCCCATCCGATCGAGACCAATGGCCTCGGCGATGAGGAGGCTCATGTCGAGCGCGGCGGTGTCGATGCCGGTTTCGGTCAACTTGCGGGCGCCGGCCTGAAGCGCCTCGCGGACGGTGGGTGGTTTTTGATCGGACATGGGCGGAGCAATTTTCGAAAAGGTTGCGTTAACCGGTCGTCCTTACGGGACTCATCTTAATTATAAACGCCTGGAACCCGCCATTGTCATGGCGGGCTGAAAGCATTCGCCCCTTGCGGGGCTGGGTAAACAACGCTAATCAAAAACAATCGTTAGGTCGTAATGATTTTTTTCCATGATCGAACCGATCATTCGGTTCTGAATTAAACATCATCTCCCCGTGGGTAGGTTCGTCGAACAAGTTCTCCGAACCAACCCACGGATTGGAGATCGAACCGCTCCGCGGTTCAATTCAATACGTCAGTCACAATCCGCATCAGGATTCAACGCACGATTCCGCCTGAAGGCGGGACTACGAACAAAGGAGCCCACCCCAGGCGGAGTGGGCTCCTTTCACAATTCACTATTCACCATTCACGGTTCACGCCTTGCGGCCGCCGCGGAGATTGTAGAAGTTTGCCATGCCGCCGTAGATGGCGGTGTCGCCCAGCTCGGCCTCGATGCGGAGGAGCTGGTTGTACTTGGCGATTCTGTCCGAGCGCGACAGCGAACCGGTCTTGATCTGGCCGGCGTTGGTCGCGACGACGATGTCGGCGATCGTGGAGTCCTCGGTCTCGCCGGAGCGGTGGCTGACGACGGCGGTGTAGCCGGCGCGCTTGGCCATCTCGATGGCGTCGAGGGTCTCGGTCAGGGTGCCGATCTGGTTGACCTTGATCAGGATCGCGTTGGCGGAGCCTTCCTTGATGCCGCGGCTGAGGTACTTGATGTTGGTGACGAACAGGTCGTCGCCGACGAGCTGGATCTTGTCGCCGAGGGCGGCGGTGAGCTTCTTGAAGCCGTCCCAGTCGTTCTCGTCGAGGCCGTCCTCGATCGAGAGGATCGGATACTTGGCGACGAGGCCCTTGTAGTATTCAATCAGCTCGTCGGTTGATTTCTCGACGCCTTCGCCCTCGAGGACGTATTTTTTCTTGTCCTTGCTGTAGAAGCTGCTGGCGGCGGCGTCGAGCGCGATCGTCACGTCGCTGCCGGCCTTGTAACCGGCCTTCTCGATGGCCTGCAGGATGACTTCGATGGCCTCGGCGTTGCTCTTGAGGTTCGGGGCGAAGCCGCCTTCGTCGCCGACGGCGGTGTTGAGGCCCTTGCCCTTGAGGACGGACTTGAGCGCGTGGAAGACTTCGGCGCCGCAGCGCAGCGCCTCGTGGAACGAGGTCGCGCCGACGGGCTGGATCATGAATTCCTGGATATCGACGTTGTTGTCGGCGTGCTGGCCGCCGTTCAGGATGTTCATCATCGGAACGGGCAGGTTCTTGGCGTTGACGCCGCCAAGATACTGGTAGAGCGGCAGGCCGACGGCTTCGGCGGCGGCGCGGGCGGCGGCGAGCGAGACGCCGAGGATGGCGTTGGCGCCAAGCTTGGACTTGGTCTCGGTGCCGTCGAGCTCGATCATCTTGCGATCGATGGCGACCTGCTCGGTCGCGTCCATGCCGACGATTTCGGGGGCGATGATTTCGTTCACGTTGGCGACGGCCTTGAGGACGCCCTTGCCGAGGTAACGTTCCTTGTCGCCGTCGCGCAGCTCGAGGGCTTCGTTCTCGCCCGTGGAGGCGCCCGACGGGACGCACGCGCGGCCGACGGCGCCGCTTTCGGTGAGGATTTCGACTTCGACGGTCGGATTGCCGCGCGAATCGAGAATTTCGCGGCCTTCAATTTGGATGATCGTGCTCATGGTCAGCTCCTGTGGTGGTACTGTGACATCGGTCAACGAAAGTCAAGATTCCACATTGTCAATATGACGGGGAAAAGGCAAGGAAATATGAAGAGTAAAGAATGAAGGATGAAGGGTGAGATTTGAATGATGAATGATGAGTGATGAATGATGAATGACAGATGACGACGAAAGGCCGAGTTTGAGAAATACGTCACAGGTTCATGGCGCGCACTATTTTTCTGTTTTGATTCCGCAATTGCGGCTATATGATGCCCGGTGTTTGGGGGCTGAATTCTTCAATAACATCTGACTGACTTGACGGCGAAAGGATCTCCGATGAAATACGCGATTGTCGTGGCGATGATTCTGGCGCTGGCCGCCTGTTCGGCGGGGCCCGGCAAGAAGATCGAATCGCGCGCGGGCGCGGCGGCCCAGGATCGCGTCGCGTGCGCGATCCAGGACGACTTCGAAACCGGCGAGCTTTATGGCTGGGAATCGTATCCGTACGCGCAGGACATCGGCTACGAGCCGTGGACCGTGCCGCAGAAACAGCCGACGCACAACGGCAGCAAATACTCGATCGCCAAGATCCAAAAGCCCAACGACGCCATTGAACTTTCCGAAGGCTTCGTCAAGCGGATTGAAGGGTTCTATACATCTTCCGACACGCGGTTCAAAGTCGCCGTGTTCCTGATGTCGGACCGCAAGGCGCCCGACCTCGAGCTTTCGCTGTGCCTGGAGGACGGGCGGCGGTATTTCCATCACGTGAAGAACGCGGAAGCGGGGCGCTGGCTCGAGCTGGACGTGCCCGTGAGCGGGTTCACGATGAACGGCAAGGCGCTGCGAAGCGGCGAAGCGGTGCAGGCCGTCACGATCAAGGCCAACTACCCGGTCGTCACGCACCTGATGAGCGACACGATCTGCATCGACGACTTCGCGCTCAACGGCGAGCGGGCGCGGCGGTTCGTCGGCGTGAACCCCAAATCGACCACGTTCGAGCTTTACGGATACTCCGTGCTGCACAAGCACTTCTTTTACGGCGACGCGATCGGCATGACGGTCAAGCCGGAAAAAGGCGGGGCGGTCCGCGGCGTGACGTGCGAACTGGTCGATCCGTCCGGGAAAAAGATCGTGAGCGGCGTGCCGATGACGTCGAGGCTCGGCGAATGGACGAACAACAAGATTTATACGCTCAAGCCGGGCGACCCTCGCGGGCAGTGGACGATCAACTTCACCGGCAAAAGCAGCGGCAAGCAGGTCGCGTGGGGGATCCGGTTCATCGTGCCGGGCGAGAAAATCACCAGGCACCCGCGCGTGCTGCTGGGCAGCGACGAACTGGCAAAACTCAAGTCCGAGGGCTCGGCCGAATCCAAGGCGCTGCTGGCCGCGCTGACGCCGAGGATGCAGGAGCTCGATATCAGCAAGATCAATGAGGAGGTCGGGGCGGAACCGCCGGAGTCGCTCACGGGCGGGCCGTTCGCCAAGGCCCAGAGCGGCGACAACGAGACCGGGGCGCCGGGCGTGCTTGCGAGGTATGCGTTTGCGGGGGCTCAGCGCTACGCTTTCGGCGGCGACGAGGCCGCGGGGATGAAGGCCAAGGAAGCGCTGCTCAAGCTGTGCTCGTTCAGCAAATGGAACACCGGCTGGCACGAGGCGCACGGTATGCACCTGTATTACCCGGTCGCGTCGCAGGTGATCGGGCCGGCCGCGAACGCCTATGACCTGCTCTATCCGATGCTGACCGAACAGGAACGCGCCGCGGTGCGCCAGGGGATCATGAAGAACGCGCTCATCCCGTGCTACCGCGACCTGTGCGAGCAGAACCGCATGCCGTCGAGCGTGACGAACCACATCGCGGTCATGGTTGCGGGGCTCGTCAAGGCCGGGGTCGCGATCTACGGAGACGATCCGCAAAACCCGTGTGTCGAACCGTACCTATCGGGGATCATCGCCAAGACGAAGCAGTTCATCGACCGGACGTATTACCCGGACGGCGCCTACGGCGAGCCGACGACGTACCAGGAAATGGCCACGCGCGACACCGTTGAGATCGCCGACATCCTGGAAAAGAATTTCGGGATCGACTACACGACCACGACCAACCTGAAGGACACGTGGCTGTATCCGCTGTATGTGACCTACACGAACGGGCGCTATCCGGACTTTGGCGACGTGTCGATGTCATACAGCTTCTACGGCGCGGTGTATCGCTGGCTGTCGTATCGCACGAAAAATCCTTACACCTATTTTTACACGCAGAAGGCGACCGCAAGGCAGCAACTGCGCGGCAACCCGCTGAACACGAGGTTGTGGAAGATCGAAGGGGTCACGCCGAAGAGCCGCGAGGAACTCGTGCCGTCGCACCTGTTCCCGGTCAAGGGGAACATGGTCATCAGGTCGGGCTGGAAGGACGACGGGATGGTGCTGGTGTTCAAGGCGGGGCCGAACTCGAACCACTACCACGCCGACCAGGGAACGTTCCAGCTGATGATGAACGGCGAAGAACTGCTCAGCGACGCGGGGCACGGATCGAGCTACTACGCCAACCTGTTCTATCCGTGCTATTACACGCAGCCGATCGGGCACAACTGCATGCTCATCGACAACGACGCCGAAAGCCAGGTGCCGGCGGATTACCGGAACGGGATCGCGGCGCTGCAGGACTGGCCGCGCATGCTGCACAGCTTCGGGGGGTGGAAGGCCGCCGAGGCCGAGGGCGACTTGACGTGCGTCTATAAGGGCAAGGTGCAGCAATACACGCGCTCGATCCTCTACATGAACCCGGACATGGTGTTCCTGTACGACAAGGTGAAGAGTCGGGACCCGCACACGTACAGCTGGCTGTTCCACGCCGAGAACACGGAGCGCGAGAGCTCGTTCGACGCGGGGGCCGGCGGGTTCGACATCACGCGGACGCGCTCGAGCCTGCACGTCGATGTCCTTTCGCCGAAACTGGCGGCAGGGCGCGGGCGCGGCGGACGGGTGCGCCGTTCCGATCGCGAAGAGAGCTACATCACGCTGTCGAGCATGCCGGAAACGAAGGACGCCGAGTTCGTGGCGGTGATGATCCCGCGGGCAACGACGGCCGAAACGGCCGAGGCCGAGAAGCCCGTTTCCACGCTGGTCAGTGCGGATGGATGGACCGGCGCGAAGGTGGAGAAGGGCGGCAACGTCACGGTCGCGCTGTTCAGGAAGGGCGAGGCCGGGGCTGCGACGGTCGAGGGCTTCACGACCGATGCCGAGCGGTTCTCGGCGGTGACCGACAAGGCGGGCAACGTCACGCAGGCGTTCATGCGCGGCAGCAGGCTCGAGAAGGCCGGACGCACGCTCGTGCAGAGCGCGAAACCGGTCGCGGTTTCGGTTGCGTACACGAACGGCGCGACGGAGATCGAAACCGAAGCGGAGGCCGGGACCGAGATCAGCGTGAACGTCAGTCAGGCGCCGGCGAGCGTGACCGTTGACGGGCAGGCTGCGAAAAGCAACTACGACGCAGCGAGCGGAATGCTGACGATCAGCGTTCCGGCGGGGCATGCGATCGTGAGCGTGAAATAAGCGAACAACAAGATCAGCACAAGATAAGAGGAAGGCAATTTCCTCCAGCCGTAATCGGCTGGGGGATTTTTTTTGGTGAGGGAAATAGGTCTTATGGGACTTGTGTGAAAGGCAAAACCTGTAAGACCGATAAGACCCATGGGACCCAGAAGCCGAAGAAGACCCAGAAGCCCCACAAAACACGCGAAATCCGTTGTCTTTCCGCGTTTTACAAAACATTTACAAAAAAGGTATTGAACCTTTTGGGCCAACGGTGGTCTATGTCGATTGAACGGCATCGAGCAACGGCTTCAAAAAACTTTTTTGAAATGCAGGGGGTTACGGTCATGTTGCGAGCCCTGGTTCTGGCATTGGCAGTGGAGTTTTGCCTTGTCGCGGCTGCGCCCATTGTTTCAGCCGCCGAGGCGCCCCAACCGGTCGTGTTCGTGCCATACGACAGAACGGCCGGGCCACGGCTCGATCCGCGGCAGTCGGTGCTGCTGCCGTATGCGGATTTCCTGAGGCTGCAACGCGTGACCACGGGAACGCAGGAGCGCGCGATGGCGACGCTCGTGCAGGCCGATTACAAGGGGGCGGTGGAAGACAAGGTCGCGCGATTCGATGCCACGCTTCGGCTCGAGGCGCTGGCGCCGACGAACGATCCGGTGAGGCTGGACCTGCCGCTGGAAGGGGCGGCGATCGAGAGCCTGGCGATTCAGGGCGCGCCGGCCACGATCGCGACGAGGACAAGCGGCCAGGGGCTCAGGCTGCTGCTGCGCGGCGGCGGGATGCGCACGCTGACGATGCGGCTGGCCGTGCCGGTGGCAACCGATGGAGCGAGCGCCCGGATCGATTTTCGCCCGCCGCGGGCCGCGGCCTCGTCGCTGAGCCTGCACCTCGCCGATGCCGCGATTGTCGAGCCGCTGCCCGGATCGATCCCGGCCAGCGTGAAGTCCGATCCGCGCGGAGGCGTCACGATCGAAGGCTCGCCGGGGATCGCCGACCGGATTCTGTTGGCGTGGCGGCCGCGGGTCGAGCCGACGGGAGTCGCCGCGCGCGGTCGCGTGGCGATCGCCGAACAGATGCGGGTGACGGTGACGAACGACACGGCGCAGGCGAGCGACAAGCTGCGCGTGACGCTTCTGGGCGGGGGGATTTCCGCGGTGACGCTGCGGCTGCCGGAAGGGGCGCAACTGGTCAACGTGAGCGGCTCGTTCGTGCGGACATGGTCGAGCTCAAAAACCGGTGACACCACGGTGGCGCTGGTGCGGGAAGTGACGGAGCCGTTTGACCTGTCGCTTGAAGTTCAACTGGCTAAAATGAGTGGCGACAGGCTTGTAATACCCGCGGTCACGGTTCCGGGCGCGGTGAGCCATCAGGGGACGGTCACCATAATCCCGATGGCCAGCCTGACGATCTGGCCCGAGCAGGCCGACGGCCTCGAACAGGTCGCCGTCTCTGCCGGCGAACCGGCCGCCAGCCGCGCGTTTTCGTTCTCGCAACCCGGCTGGAAACTGGTCCTGAGCCGCCGCCCGAAACCGGCGCGCGTGCAGGCCGATGGGCTGCTCCTTTATGAAATGGCCGGAGACCTGCTGCGGATCAAGACCGACCACCGTTTCACGATCGCCGGCAGCGAGATCTTTGATGCGGTGTTTGAAGTGCCCGAGGGCTGCCAGGCCCGCGAGGCCGGGCCGCCGGAGGTGGTCGCGGGATTCCGCCAGCAGGGCCGCCGCGTGGAGGTCAACTTCCGCGGGATGCAGATCGGCAAGGCGCAGGTGAAACTGGTGCTGGAACGCCCGAGGGCGGCGGGCCAGGACAAGTTGCTCCTCGAGCCGGTGCGGGTCATCGGCGCCGACGAGGACGCCGGTCGGCTGATCGTCGCGGCGCCGCCGGCGTGGCGCGTGAGCGAGCTGACCGTCAAGGGGCTCGAGGCGACCGACGTGCGGCTGCTTCAGCAGCGGCTTCAGGGGATGCTCGGCAGCGACCTGGCGCCCGTGCTCGCCTACAGCTATTTCAACCCGGTGTTCAGCGGGCAACTGGCGCTCGAGCGCCAGCGCACGCGGCTGTCGTGCGACACGGCCGTGCTGGCGACGGTCATGCCGTCGCTGATGCGGATCGACGCGAACCTGAATTACCTGATCGAATTCTCGGCGACCGACCAGCTGCAGCTCATGCTGCCGGCGAGGATCGGCGAAGACGCGCGGTTCGGCTCGCCGGACATCAAGGAGAAATCGCGCGCGCCGATGCCGGCCAGCGGCGACGGCATGACGACGTGGACGATCCGGCTGCAGCGGCAGGTGATCGGCCCGTACAGGCTGGCGGTGTCGTTCGACGTGCCGCTGGCCGAGGCGGGTTCGGGCAAGCCG
The DNA here is from genome assembly GCA_021372575.1 of bacterium. Taxonomy (GTDB): domain Bacteria; phylum Sumerlaeota; class Sumerlaeia; order MVZB01; family MVZB01; genus JAJFUE01. Next base: position 69,765 of record JAJFUE010000013.1, read on the forward strand.
ATCATCGCGTCGGTGCCGCCGGTCCGCGCCGCGGGAGTGACGCGTGAAACCGGTTCTGTCGCCGTGGCGCGGCGGGAGAACCTCGAAGTGCGCGTGGCCGAAGTGGCCGAGGCGCTGGAGCCGCGCGACGTCAAGGACCTGCCGGCCAGTCTCGGCCGCGGATTCCTGGGCTTCCGCTATTTCGATCCGTCGCAGTTCAAGCTGAAGCTCGAACTGATCCGGCACGAATCGGAAAAGGTGCTCGGGGCGCTCATCCGCCGCATGCACATCGAAACGGTCCTCAGCCAGCAGCGCGAGGCAATGCACGAGGCCACGCTCGAGGTGCAGAACCAGCGCGAACAATACCTCGAGCTGGCGCTGCCGCAGGGGATGGAAATCTGGCTGGCGCAGGTGGCCGGGGCGACCGTGCGCCCGGTGATGCGCCAGGACAACAAGGCCCAGCTGATCGAGCTGTCGAAATCCTCGACGGCCGACGGCGCGATGAGGGTCAGGCTGATTTTGCGCCAGAAGCTCGGCGACGGCGACATGGGGAGTTTCGGGCGGCTGCGGTTCGAGCCACCGCGGCCGGTCAACATCCCGGTCCTGCGGACGACGTGGAAGCTCTATCTGCCCCGTGATTACCGGTTCCTCGGATTCGGCGGAACGATGCGGCTGGAGAGCGGCGGCGAACCGCCGTGGATCGAACCGACGGCCGAGACCGTGATCAACGACCTGCCGCAGCGGCTTACGGGGGCGCCATCGCAGAATCCGCCGCAGGCGGTTGAGCCCGCGGCTTACAACAGCGCCGAAACCGACCAGGAAAAACAGGCGCGCGCGGCCGGGACGTCGCTCGACATCCCGCTCGTTCGCGAAGGCCAGATCTATGAGCTGAGCAAGCTGTCGGGCGTCGGCGACATCCGCGTGCAGTATTGGAAACGCAAGCCGCTGCTCATCATGCAGGGCCTCATCGGGATCGCGATGCTGGCGGGATTGCTGCTGGCGATGAGAAGGCGCCGCGGGTGGGCGATTCCGCTCGGGGCCGTGGCGGTGACGTTCATTCTCGCGAGCCTCTCGGGCGGGTTCATCGGGAGAATGATGGCGACGGCGCTGGCGGCATCGATCGTGGCCCTCGCCATCGCGATCCTGCGCGAGCTGATCGCCCATTCCCGAAAAACCACCCCACCGCCCGCGGTCACAGGCGAAGGTCCGACAGCCATCGACGGCGGGAATTGAGGCCCGTCATGAGCAAGCGTCTTACCATGCTCCTGTTTTTCGCGTTGTTGGCGGCGCTTTCGGACATCCGCAAAGCCGAGGCCTATGCGCCCACGATTACTGAACTGCCCGACATCGTCACAGGCGATTATGAAAGCAAAATGGTGGTCGAACAGGACCTGAATGCGGCGATACCGACGGTCTCGCTCGGCACCGACCATCGTCAACCGCCCATCGAAAATCGCAAATTGGTTCTCCCCCCGGCCGCTTCGAGAAGTTCTGAAGAGGCACCGGCTCATGAAAACGCACGTTTAAGTCGGGCTC
>JAJFUE010000038.1 GCA_021372575.1 bacterium
CGCATCGACCGGACGTGCGCGCCGATTCGCAGCTTGTGCATGTGGGCGTCTGGCATCAGGAGCAGAATTTTCATATTCCGACTCGCACCCGAAATCGAAATCGATGCCGACACGGATACTCTGTTCACATGTGGAATGTCAAGAAATAACTTGACACCGTGGCCCATTCCGCCGATGATCACCGTTATCGCCTTGGATTTGGACACATTCAAGAAGGAAAAAAACCACACGGATTTGAATCGCCATCCGAAAGGGGCATGATGATGAGGAGTCGCTACCTGGTTCCGCGGATCATCCTGACGATCATGAGCGTCTATCATGTCGTCGTGGGCGTCGCGCTCAACTGCCCGCCCGAGCAGGTCAAATGGGTTGCGCAGCACTGGTTCAGCATGAACCAGCTTCCCGCGGCGTCTTCGATTCACATCGCGCGCATGCTCGGGGTCTATATGGTCGCGTTCGGATTTGCGCTGGCGGCGGCGGCATGGAACCCGGTCAAGAACCGGACCATCCTGACGATCGGCATTCTGCTCGCGGCCATACGCTGCCTGCAGCGCCTGGCAACATCCTCGGAGCTCGAGACATCGCTCGGCATCCCGCAATCGCACAACCTCGCACTGGTTGCGCCGCTGGCGTTGTTCACCGTGGTGCTGATCGCCTTCAGGTGGCGCATCTACCACGATGTGCGGCGCGGCGAACAGATTTGAGCGATTCGCATGATCCGAATGCCCTGGGACAACGCCACGGCTCCGAGCGCCATGATCGAGATCACGGACGCGTGCAACATTTCGTGTGCCTGCTGTTACAAGAAGCCGGGCAACCGATTCCGGACCCTCGCGGAAATTGAACGCGACATTGAGGACGCGTGCAGGCTGCGGCCGATCCACACGCTGACGATCTCGGGCGGCGAGCCGACCCTGCACCCGGACCTCATGGCCATCATCGGGCGGATCAAGCGGCGCGGCTTGTTCGCGTTTCTGCTCACGAACGGCATGCTGGTGGATCGAGACACGATCGGGCGGTTGAAGCAGGCCGGGCTCGACGCGATCCTGTTTCACGTCGATGCGGGTCAGCAGCGGCCGGACCTTGCGCGCGCGCGCGATGTCAACGCCGTCAAGGCTCGCCTCGCCGGACTGGCGCGCATGGCCGCATCGGCCGGGATGGATGTCTCCGCATCGATGACGCTGACGGAACAGAACCAGGATCAATTGGTCGGGATCGTCGATTTTTTCCTCGGCAACCGCGACCTGAATTTCCTTTTTCTGGCTCGCGGCATTCAACCCGAAAGCTATTATCGCGGGCCGAATGGCCAAGCCGACCCTGCGCATGCACCGGGGTTGACGTTGCAGTCGTTGATCGGGCGGATGCGGCAGGCGCATGGGCTCGAGCCGTATTCTTTTATCCCCGCGCGGACCGGTCAGGAAACGAACTGGATCACCTATTTCATACCGATCGTTTATCACCGGAGCGGTTATCACCTGTTCAAATCGATCGGGAGCCGGGCCGACCTGGCGCTCATGCTGCTGCACCGCGCGATCACGGGCCGCTTCACCCAGAAGACGACGCAGAACGCATTGATCACGCTCGTGCGTACGGTCGTGAACGGTCTGGCGACAGGCCGTCCCGGCGCCACGCTGCGGTTTGTTGCGCGCATGCTTCGGCCGGGCACCGCGCTTCGTCATAAGATGATCGTCTATGACCATGGCCCGACATGGACGGCCGGCGGAGAGCTTTCTTACTGCGAATACTGCGCGACCGCGATCGTTCGCGACGGCGCGCTTGTGCCGTGTTGCCTGGCCGATTATCGGCCGGAAGGGGCATAGTCTTGTTGCTGACCCGCACCCGCGTCTATTGTCCCGATTGCGGCGAAAGCCATGACGGCGAGGTTGTCGTGCGCGGGGGCGCGGTTTATGGGATCACGCATTGCGGGGACACGATCCGCGAACATCGCATCTCGTCCAATGCCGAACTTTATCTCAGGCTGCGCGGCCGCTCGATGGTCGATCCGGCCGCTCCCGCGGGGACGAACCTCAAACACTTCATCAATTTCATCGAGATCACGAATTCATGCAATTTTAATTGCGCGATCTGCGTCGCGCATGAGCCCGGCGAACAAGACGGCCATTTTCTCGCCCTGGACGAAGTCGTTCGGCGGGCGGAGATCGCGCGGCGCGGCGGCGCGCGGATACTGCACCTGATCGGCGGCGAACCGACACTGCACCCGGACCTTGCACCGATCGTTGCACGTCTGGCCCGAATGAAACTCAGCGTCGCGGTCATCAGCAACGGCTACCTGCTCGGCCGCGATCCCGGTTTCGCGCGCCGGCTGAAGGCGGCCGGGCTGTCGCGCGTTTGTCTGCAGTTTGACTCGCTCGACCACGCGACGCTGCACAAGCTCCACCGCGATCATCTGCGTGAAAAGGAGGCCGCGATACGGAACATTCTCGATGCCGGATTGAACATCGGCTTCAATTGCATCGTCACGCGGGACAATCTGGCGGAGCTGCCGCGACTGCTCGATCATCACCTGCAGCTCGGGCCGCGCCTGAGGAACATGATGTTCACCTCGGCGGCCCCGGCGGGGCGGTTTGAAGTCGCCAGGGACGAAGGCGTCGATCGCGAGGAAATCATCATGTCGCTTCTGGGGGGCGGAGAAAAATATCGCTTCGACATCGACGATATCTTTCCGTTGCCGACGTATCACCCGTGGGGACTCGAGGTGCACCCGGATTGCGGCGTGAACCTGGTGCTGATGCGAACGCCGGAAGGGATTCTGCCCCTCAACCGGCTGATCGACCTGGGCGCGGCTTATCGGCGGCTTTCAGGCGTGCGCGATGGCGAAGGATTTTACGCGCGCTTGATCCGGCCCGCGCTGGTTGCGCTCGCGGCGGCGCGCCCAGGACAGCGGCTGAAGACGTTGCATATGGCCGTGCGCATGCTGCTCGGGCGGCCTGACGTGTCGCTGATCAACGTCGGGATCGCGGATTACCGGGCCGTCATGTTTCTCGACGAGCAGCGGCTCAGCCGGTGCTCATCGGTATCGCACACGTCGATCGGGCCCGTGAAGAATTGTTATTATTATTTCGGCGGCCCACGCCACCCCGGCTCACGCATCAATGAAATCAAACGGCGCAGTCCTTAAATCAGGAATCCGTCACAGCTTGTCGATCGCATACGAAACGAAGAGAATCGGATAAACCACCGCATCGACTGCAACCGTCAGCGGCGTCCAGCATGCGGCCGTGAAAATCCTCCAATTTCTCTCGGACTTGACGCGCTCCTGCGTGGCGGGAAGCAAAATCATACGGACCCTTTCGTCGAACGGCGGATCGTATGGATTCTTTTTCGCCTTCGCCTGGTCCTCGACGGCGGCGCCGGGAACGTCATCGCCCACAAATGAATATGGGCAAATTCGAATCCCATTGACGACAATGTTGGATCCGCCCATGCGACGCTGCGCCAACTCGAGCGTATCCTCAACCCCATTATTCCGGCGCAACGAGCATGCAAGCCGATACGATTCCGGCGAGAAACGATAATTCTTAATGTGCGCAACCGTCTCGGGCGGCAGGCCCGCGATCATTTCCTGCGGCGTTTTCTTCACGCCCTCGTATTTGAAGGGTTCGGGGACCTCGCCATTGACCAGCGGAATCGCGAACTCATTCTCCACAATATAGAGTCCTGATTTATGATTCTCGTAACTGACGATCAGGTATTTCGAGCCCTTAAGATTGCCGGAATTCACCGTCGCCCGTCCGGACACGCTGCATCCGTTCAATTCCTTGATGAGCGGATCCTGCCACAGCCATTGCGTGCAACCCGACGGAATCAGGCACATGACGGCCATGAGCAGGAACGAACAGCGTCGCATGAATGCACCCCTTTGCCGAAATGGCATGCCAGCGAATCTTCGCGAACAGGCGCGCCTGTAAAAGGCGCCCTTACGAACCATAATAAATACTTATTATATGGTAATCGCCGGCATGCGCGGGGTCAATACGATGTTTCCGGCGGTGAGCGCTCAACCTTCGTCGGCGTGGTGGTGGCGGATGATCGAACCTTCGATCATATAGACGACGTCCTCGGAGATATTGGTGGCGAGGTCGGCGATGCGCTCGAGGTGACGCGGGATGTCGAGCAACTTGAGCAGGCTCTCGCGGTCGTCGGTCGATTCGTAAATGCGCGCGCGAACCATGTCGGCGATCTCGCGTTTCTGGCGATCGACGGCGTCATCGGCGGCGCAGACTTTGCGCGCCAGATCGGCGTCGCGGTTGATCAACGCGTCGAGCGTATGCTTGAGCATCGTTTTCACGTTCTCGCTCATCGCGACGATATCGGGCGGCAATTGAATCGGGTCCCGCCGCGCAATAAAGCGCGCGCGCTTGGCCACGTTCGCCGCGTGGTCGCCCATGCGCTCGAGGTCGTTGTTCATCTTGAGGACGGCCACGATGAAGCGCAGGTCCTGCGCGACGGGCTGATAAAGCGCGAGGATCTTGAGGCAATCCTCCTCGACCTCGATCTCGGCGTGATCGATCTCGGCGTCGTCGCGGATGACTTCCCGCGCAAGCGTGTCGTCGCGATCCACAAGCGCCTGAACAGCCTTGGACAACGCGTCCTCGACCATCGCGCCGAGGCCGAGGATTTTCTTGCGCAACTGCTCCAGATCGCGTTGAAAGTGGAATGACATTGGTCGTCGCTCCGTATCGATATGGTGTTTCGGGCCGCGAACCATGATCGAACCGATAAATCGGTTCTGGAAATTCTGCGATCCGACCGGGGGTAGGTTTGTCGAACAAGTTCGCCAAACCAACTCCCGGCTTTGAGATCGAACCGCTTCGCGGTTCTTAAAAGAAAATCAACTCCAAATCAGAGGCGTTAGATTAGTTTATCAGAGTCGGCACAAAGAGCCGACCTACCACTCATCCGAATCTTCCTGTGATGTAGTCCTCGGTCTGCTTGTTGCGCGGCTTGGTGAAGATGTCGCGCGTGGGGCCGACTTCGATGAGGCGGCCCTGATACATGAACACGGTCGTGTCGCT
>JAJFUE010000040.1 GCA_021372575.1 bacterium
GCATCGAGGTCGGCAACATCTTCCAGCTCGGCACCAAATACAGCAAGTCGATGGGCATGACGTATCTGGATGAGGCCGGCCAGACGCAGATCCCGATCATGGGCTGCTACGGCATCGGCGTCGGGCGCCTGCTGAGCTCGGTCATGGAAGTGCGCCGCGACCAGTACGGCCCCAAGTGGCCGATCACGATCGCGCCATGGCAGGTGCACATCTGCGCGCTCAGGCCGGACCAGGAGGGCGTCGGCGCGTTTGCCGAGAAGCTGTGCAATGATTTGACGGCGATGGGCATCGAGGTCCTGTGGGACGATCGCGGCGCGCAGCCGGGCGTGCAATTCGCCGACGCGGATTTGCTGGGCATTCCGATCCGCGCGATCGTCGGCGGCCGCAATTTGAAGCAGGGCAAGATCGAGATCAAGCGCCGCGACACGGGCGAAATGGAACTGATCGACGCGGCCGACGCGGCGAAGACAATCGCGGAGAAAGTCCGCGCCGCGAAAGCCGAGATCGAATCCGTCGCGGATGCGATTGCATAACATAATATGTAGCCCAAAGGGCGGCAGGTTGTTTGACGGCGGTGGATGAAAACCGGAGCGCTGAAGGCGCGAGATAATTCAGCCTGGGGCGAAGCGCAGCGAAGCCCCAGGACAAGACCCCGTAACACACCAAAACGCTGAAAGCGCGACAGAAACCCACATTGGGATTATTTCTGCCGCTCTTTCAGAGCTCCAGGATAATTTGCGATCTGACCTGGGGCGCCGCTTCGCTCTGCCCCAGGCTAAATTCTTGTTGCGCTTTCAGCGCGCAGGGACCAGTGGTAGTCGGTCGGAAACAGTTCCTTGACGCTCAAACAACACACTATTTAGCTTTCTGTTCGACCGGCCTCAGCATAATTCCGTTTTTGTGAATACGGAATCGAAAAGCCTGCCCTTGCCGAATTTTCGCTGCGTTCCGTATCTGCGCAGGGATCGTGATTCGACCCTTTGTCGTGAATTTGGATATTGCTGTTTTTGCTTTCATCAAGGCGCACCGATCCTTACCGTGCCGCCGATGGCCTCGATCCGGGTGGGCTTGGTGATGCGCAACGTTTCGGCGGTGGCGTTCGGGCCGACGGCCTTGATGTGACCGGTCGCCGACTGGCACGCCAATCCCTCCGCCATCGTGTTGAACGGCTGCGCCTGCGTGCCGATTTCGATCCCGCTGAACGCGAAGTTGAGCCACACCTCGTCGAGCAGCCCGTAATCGATGCAGTTCCACGAGACGCTCGACGTGCCGAGGTCCTTGCGCACCAGCGGCGACGCATAACCGATCCGCGCCGAGAGCGTGTATTGGCGCGTCCCGCTGCCCGAGCGGCAACGCGTCAGCGCCGTTCCCGTTTCGCCCGAGATCGGCGTCGAGTCGATGTACCACTGGTAATTCAGCCCGCTGAGCGGCAGCGGAGTGAACGAGAACGGCGTCCCGGTGGGCGAGAGGATGTAGGTCGGGCCTGTCGCCGGCGACTGGCTGTCGGCCCTCTGCACGCGGCTCAGCATCTCGTCAATGTGCGCTTCCTTGCAGACGGGGCAGAACTGGAAGCCCAGGGCCCTCATTTCGCACCATAGGTAGGGGCGGTAGATGCCGGTCGTCAGGTAGCGCGCGCCTTCGAACGCGCCGACCACGCTCGCGTATTGGCTTGTCGCGGGCGTCGGCAGCGGCGTGCCGGCCTCGACCCACGCCAGCCACTTCAGGCCCGCGCCCGAATAGTCGTAATCCACGTTGGGCTCGGAATCGCCCGCCGGGTATCCGGGATAGGCGTCGGTGTATTCATCGGCGAGGCCGGCGAATGTGTGCCCAGTCTCGTGCCACACAAGATCGGTGTGCGACGAGTGATTGGAATAAACCATGATCGACCCGCCGGAGCCGCCATAAACCGTCGAGTTGACGTTGATGAAGATGAGGTCCCACATGCCCGTGCCGACGTAGGCGTTGGCCGCCGCGATCGCCCGCGAGCGGCCGGTGCTGTCGATCGCCAGGAGGCGCTGGATGCCGCTCGTCCAGTAGCTCGAATTGAAGTAGGTATCGACGATCGGCTCGGTGCTGGAAATCGTGCGGTCGGCGCCCTCCTGGTTGCTTTCGACGTCGATCCGGTAAATATTCGTGCAATTCACGAGCGTATCCCACGGCGCCCGGCCGGCAATCCCGGTGACCAGGTCGTTGGCGGCGGTGGTGAACGCGCCCGCCGCGAGGTTGGCCGCCGTGTAACCGTCGCCCATGACCACGATCACGAGCCGGTTGGAATCGGGTCCCGTGTCGCGAATCTTCAGGCACTGAATCGGCCCGGCGGTTTTGGGTTTTGGCGCGGGCGCGGGGATGGCGAGCGTCTGGCCGGCCGACTCGAATGCCGGCGGCACGCTGACGGATTGCGTCGATGGTCCCGTGATTCCCGTTCGCCGAAGCCGCAGCGACTTGGGCGACAGTTTCGCATCGGGGCCTTTGAGACGAACAACAAACGTGCTTTCGGCTGGGATCGTGAAATTTTCGCCGGTTCCGGCCGGCATGACGACGCGGTCGCCGAGCGGGAATTCCGTGGCTGTGTCGATCAGCGGTTTGCCGTCGGAATCGAGCCACGAAGCCTGATACTGCACGCGCCACACGGCGCCGCGCACGCCCGGCGTGACGACCTTTTTGAGCATCGGCTGGATTTCGGCGGCGTCGATGATTTGGAACGCGGAGTTTTCGTAATGGATCGTGAGCTGCCAATATTTTGTTTGTTCACTCCCGGCGAGGCTTCTCGCGGGAACGATGAGGGCGAAGCATGCGAACACGATCAGGATGCGGACGTTTTTGATCCCGGACATGCGCGGTTCCCCTTTCAGTGCATTGAAAGAAGATACCAGAATGATTTGTAACGATCACCAGAAAATCAATTTCGATTTGCTTTTCCTGCGGCGCAATCGGCAGAATTCCGCAGTGAGTGAATTCGCAGGGGTGCAGACGGCAATGACGCGCAAAACCAAACGCGGACTGTGGTGGGGGTTCCTGGCGCTCACGTGGCTCGGATACATCTGGCCGCTGGTCGGGATCGGCAACCGCGTCGAGCCGTTTATCCTCGGGATGCCATTCCTGGTCTTCTGGTATATCGCGCTCGTGGTCGTGCAGTTCGTCGCGATGCTGATCATGTATTCCACGCTGGACAAGGATTAATGTCGCGGCAATGAGAGGTGGAAAGACGATCGAACCGGTAAACCGGTTCTGAATTTGTGCGATTGGATCCGGGGTAGGCTTGGCTCGCAAGCTCGCCAAAACCAACCCCCGGCTATGAGATCGAACCGCTTCGCGGTTCACAAACGCAATTAATCCCAACTCGGAGACAATACATCAAATCATGGAACCGTGGATGATCGTGCTCATCGTGATGATGGCCTACCTGGTGTTCACGCTGTTCATCGGGACGCTGGCGGGCTTCACAGGCATCAACTCGCTCGACGAATACCTGAACGCCAGCCGCAGCCTCGGGATGGTCACGACCTATTTTTTATTGGGCGCGTCGGTCTTCAGCGCGTTCGCGTTTCTGGGCTGCCCGGGGATGGCGTATGGGCAGGGCGTGGCGTGCCTGTACGTGCTGGCGTTCAGCGCGACGGGGCTGTGGGGCATGTATCTGTTCGGGCCGCGCATCATGGCGCTCGGGCGGCGGTTCGGCTACTCGACGCAGTGCGAGCTGCTCGGCGGGCGATTTCAAAGCCGCGCGCTGTCGGTCCTGATCGCGACGGCCACGTCGATCGCGTTCGTCATTTACATCGCCGTCCAGATGAAGGGTTGCGGTTACATATTCCAGACGATGACGGGCGGCAAGGTTTCGTTCTGGCAGGGCGCGCTGATTTCGTACGGCGTCGTGATCGTCTATGTCTTCTGGGGCGGCGTGCGCGGCGTGGCGTGGACGACCGTCCTGCAGGGCGCATTCATGATCGTCATCGCGTGGTTTCTTGGGATTTATGTTCCGGCGAAGCTTTATGGCGGCTGGGAGCCGATGTTCCGCGAGATCGCGCGCGTGAGGCCCGACCTGCTGGTGATCGGCACGAAAGGCAGTACGGTCACGATGGGCAGCATCAGTTCGAACATCCTCATCTCATTCCTTGGTTTCATGATGTGGCCGCACCTGTTCATTAGGCCGTTCAACGTGCGCGATCTCGGCACGATGCGCCGCACCGTCCTGATCTACCCGACGTTCGCGCTCATGCTTGTGCCGGTGATGATTGTCGGCTTCGCCGGGATCGTGAAATACCCGCTGGCCACGAGTGGCATCAAGCCCGACCAGATCCTGCCGTATATCGCCATGCAGCTAGGGTTTTCGCCGGTATTGCTGGGGCTGATCGGCGCGGGGGCGCTGGCGGCGGCGATGTCAACGCAGGCGGCCATCACGCAGGCCGCCGCGGTGAGCTTCGCCAAGGACCTTTATGGCAACGTCGTTCGGCGCGAGCAGACGCCGGGCGCGACCATGTGGATCGTGCGCCTCGCGGTGATCGTGTTCGGAGCGATCTCGATCCTGGTTGCGGCGTATCCCGGCACGCTGGTGCTGATGATGCTGACGGCCTACGGTTCGATCCTGCAAATCCTGCCGATCGTCGTTGCGGCGCTGTATTGGAAACGCGCCACGACGGCCGGTGTGCTGTCGGGTTTCATCGCCGGCGTGATCGTGATCTTTGTCTTGCAGGTCGCCATCATGGCGAAATGGCTTTCCAAAACCGACCTGCTCGACCTCGATCCGTCGCTCTACGGCCTCGCGCTGAACGCGCTGGTGATGGTCGCGGTGTCACTGGCCACGCCCGCGCAGGATTCGACGCACGCGGGCAAGTTTGTCGATGTCGCCATCAGCGAAAGAGAGATGTGATCATGACTACTCCGCTGCATGTCGTGACCGGCGCGTTCGGGTATTCGGGCCGGCGCATTGCGCGCGTGCTGCTGGAGCGCGGCAGCCGTGTGAGGACGCTCACGAACTCTCCAAACAGGCACAACCCGTTCGGTGATCGCGTCGAGGTGCATCCGTTCAACTTCGAAAATATTGCGGCATTGCGCAAATCGCTCGAAGGCGCGGCGGTTCTGTATAACACATATTGGGTGCGGTTCAATCACGGCGATTTTACGCATGCGCAGGCGGTGAAAAACACGAGGGCGCTTTTCGCCGCCGCGCGCGAAGCGGGGGTTGAACGCGTCGTTCACGTTTCGATCACGAATCCCTCGCTCCGGTCCGGGCTCGAATATTTTCGAGGGAAAGCCGAGCTCGAAAAGGCGCTCGAGGACAGCGGCATTTCGCATGCGATCCTTCGGCCGGCGGTGCTGTTCGGTGGCGAGGACATCCTGATCAACAACATCGCGTGGGCGCTGCGGCAATTGCCAATCTTCGGGGTGTTCGGCGACGGCCAATATAAAATTCAGCCGATCCACGTCGAAGATTTCGCAAGGCTCGCGGTCGAACTGGGCGAGGCGAGAGACAGCCGGGTTGTCAACGCGATTGGGCCGGAGACATTCACGTTCCGCGGGCTTGTCGAGGCGATTGCGAAAATTATCAATGTTCGCCGGCCGATTATTTCCGTTCCGCCAGTGATCGGCTGGCTCGCGACGTCCGCGCTCGGGTTGGTCCTGCGCGACGTGATGCTGACGCGCGCCGAGATCGAGGGATTGATGCAAGGCCTGCTTGCCGTCGATACGCCGCCGACAGGAACGATCAAATTGACGGAATGGGCGCGCGAACACGCGAACGAACTCGGGCGCTACTACGCCAGCGAACTCGCGCGGCGGAGAAACCGGAACAAATCGTATCAGGAAATATGAGATGGGATTCGTGATCGAACCGGTAAACCGGTTCTAAATGAAAAACGTCTCCGTCCGTGGGTAGGTTCGTCGAACACGTTCTCCGAACCAACCCACGGCTTTGAGATCGAACCGCTTTGCGGTTCAATTTCGAAATCCACTCCGAACATCGATTCGTTGCGACGGGCTTACGCCAGCTCGATTTTTTCGCCACGGTCGGGGATGACCACGTCGAGGGCGAGCTCGTCTCTAAGCCGGCCGGCAAGGGCGTTCAAACCGTCTGTTTCGCCGTGCACCAGGAACACCTTGCGCAGCTTGCTGCTTTCCTTCACGAGCTTCGCGTAATTCACGAGGTCGTTCTGGTCGGCGTGGGCGCTGAACGAGTTGAGCGTCACGATCTCGGCGCGCACGCGATACGGCTCGCCGAAGATGTTGACCTCTTCCTTGCGCTCGACGATCGAGCGGCCGAGGGTGCCTTCGGCCTGATAGCCGACGAACACGATCGCGTTCTTCGGATCGCTGATCGAGTTGGCGAGATGATGCCGGATGCGGCCGGCTTCGCACATGCCCGACGCCGAGATGATCATGCACGGGAACCGGATGTTGTTGAGGTTCTTGCTCTCCTCGGCGGTGCGCACGTAGGTCAGGCGGTAGAAGCCGAACGGGTCCTTGTCTTCCATGATCCACTTGCGGGCTTCCTCGTCGAAGCATTCGGGGTGCAGCCGGAAGACTTCGGTGACGTTGACGGCGAGCGGGCTATCGACATAAACCGGGATCGGCGCGAGCCGGCCCTCGTCGGTCAGTTGATTCAGGTAGTAGATGATCTCCTGCGTGCGCTCGACCGAGAAGCTCGGGACGATGATCTTGCCGCCGCGGGCCGCGACGCGCTCGACCGTCGAGCGCAACTCCTCCTTGGCGTAATCGATGTTCTTGTGCAGCCGGCCGCCGTAGGTTGATTCCATGATCAGCCAATCGACGTTGTGCGGGATTTCGGGATCGCGCAGCAGCGGCAGGTCGGCGCGGCCGATGTCGCCGCTGAACACGAGGCGGTTCATTTCCTCGCCGCGCCGGATGTCGAGCACGACCGACGCCGAGCCGAGGATGTGGCCGGCGTCATAGAAAAAGCACTGGATGTCCTGGTCGATCGAGAACTGGCGGTGATATGGAATGCTCTCGAACTGTTCCATGCAGTTCTCGGCGTCCTCGATCGTGTAGAGCGGCTCGGCCTTGCCGTTGCCGTTGCGCTGGCGCTTGCGGTTGAGCTTGGTCATCCACTCGGCGTCGCGTTCCTGGATGTAGGCGCTGTCGCGCAGCATCACGCGGCACAGGTCCTCCGTCGCCGGCGTGCAATAAATCGGCCCATGGAAGCCCTGCCGGGTGAGGTTGGGCAGGTTGCCGGAGTGATCGATGTGCGCGTGCGAAAGGATGACCGAGTTGAGGCGCTGCGGCTCGAACGGGAAATTCAGGTTGCGCTCGAACGTGTCCTTGCGATGGCCCTGATATAGGCCGCAGTCGAGCAGGATTTGCCGTCCGTTCACCATCAGCAGGTGGCGCGAGCCGGTCGTTTCATGGGCCGCTCCGCTGAACAACATCTCAATCTTGGTCTTCATGGATTTCCCTTTCGCCGGTTAAAATTCGTGCTCGTGCTCGTAATCGTAATCGTAATCGAAAACCTCTCGATCGGGCCTCTCGCCCTTGGACCAAGATATAAACGGCGCGGCGTGCGATGGCAATGACCAAAATAAAAGCCGGGGAGCCGCGTCGGCAGCTTCCCGGCTTTATTTCTCAGGTTCGAATGTCAGTCTTTATTGGCGCACGGGCACGAATCCGCGGCCGGGCACGGCGGGGCGGGAGTGTCGGATTTCTTTTCGCCGGAGCCGTTGCCGCTGGCCGGGCAGCTCGTTGCGCAGGTCGGGCCCTTCGACTTGTAGTCGGTGGCGTAGAAACCCGAACCCTTGAAAATGATGCCGGCGCCGGCGCCGATCAGGCGCTTGACCGAGCCCTTGGTCTTGCATTTGGGGCAATCGGTCACCGGCTTGGCTTTCATGGATTGGCGAAGTTCGAACGTGTGTCCGCAGGACTTACATTCATACTCGTATGTCGGCATGCTGCATCAACCTCCTCAGGCGGCCATCTCGTGGGTCAGCCCACGAAATGGTGTTGATATCATATCAGGCCAGCAGGATTTAAGCCAATCGAAAATAAAATCCTGCATCCAAATCCACATTATTACTTAAGCTTTTTAAGCTTGATGCTGCTGGTGACGATCCCGATGATCGCCAGAATCCAGACCAGAGGCAGCCCCAGATACAATCCGATCGGTACAGCGAGTATACACACGATCCGCAGGCGCTTGAGTCGGGATATCCGCCACTCTCGAAATTCGGGTTGCCGGGTCGTCTCCGCCGAATCATCATCTTTGCGCCTGAAGTTATACGGGTCCTTTAAATACTCGTCCAGGTCCGGGTCCTCTCTTTCCTCACCAGCTTCGTAAATGACGATGAATCGTCCTTCGAGCTCTTTTGAGATATTTTCGAATAGCTCCCGGGCTTTCTTATTGAAACGGTCGCATTCCTCCTGGCGCCACGGACTCGGATCCGGCGGGTAATTCCAGTTCAGAGCGGTGTTATGCCAAGCTGCCGTCTCCTCAATTTCTCGTATTAAATCTTCGGAAAGGCCGAGCTTACGGAGATCCGCTGGATTCGAAAGCGTATCGATCAGATCAAAATCCTTGGGCCAAAGCGGGCTTTTTTCCCCCCAGTCGAACCAGTAATTGAGGATCGGGATTGTCATGATTGGTTGAACCGGTGTGATTCGATAAATCGGTTCTTCAGTTGTGGTGACTCGACCATTCCGAGGCACTACATTAACGCGTTCTGATCTTGACCGCCTTTGCGTGCGCGGTGAGCTGTTCCGACTCGGCCAGCGTCGTGATGTCGTCGGCCAGCGAGAACAGGCCCTTGCGGCTCGCTTCGACCGTGTGACTCGTCCGGTAGAACGACCAGACGCTCAGCGGCGAGAAGAAGCGCGCCGTGCCGCCGGTCGGCAGCGTGTGGTTCGGGCCGGCGATGTAATCGCCGACCGGCTCGGGCGTCCACGGCCCGACAAACACCGCGCCGGCGTTGCGGACCTTGGCCGCCATCTTGCGCGCGTTCTTCGCCACGATTTCCAGATGCTCGGGCGCCTTCATGTCGGCGAGTTCCAGAGCCTGCTCGGCCGTCTTGGCGCTGATGATGTAACCCCACCGGTCGAGCGACGATTCGGCAAGTTCGCGGCGCGGAAGTTCGGCCGCCTGGCGCGCGACTTCCTTTGCCAGCGCCTCGGCGCGCCGCTTGCCGCCGCCGATCAGCACCGCGCCCGCCGGATTGTTGCCGTCGTGCTCGGCCTGCGCGAGCATGTCGGCCGCGATCCAGTCCAGCCGCGCCGTTTCGTCGGCGAGGATCAGCACCTCGCTCGGGCCGGCGGTCGATTCGATGTCGAACCGGCCATACAGCCGTTTCTTCGCGGTGGTCACGAAGATGTTCCCCGGGCCGACGACCTTATCCACGCGCGGGATCGTTTCGGTCCCGTAGGCCAGCGCCGGCATCGCCGGGCTGCCGCCGACGCGCAGCACGCGATCGACGCCGACGAGGTGCGCCGCCGCGAGGATGCCCGGATTCGGCCAGCCGTCGGGTCCGGGTGGCGTCACGAGAATGATTTCCTTCACGCCGGCGACCTTCGCCGGGATGACGTTCATGAGGACGGTCGAGACGAGCGGCGCCTTGCCGGCCGGCACATAGACCGCCACGCGCTGCAGCGCCAGCACGCGCTGTTCGATGCGGCCGAAGTCGGGATCCATGATCTTCCAGCCCGTCAGGCGCTGGCACCCGTGAAAGGCCTCGATTCGCTCCTTGGCCGTCTTGAGCGCGTGCTTGAGCTCGGCGGGTGCGCTTCGCCAAGCCGCCGCCAGCCGCTGCTTCGGCACGTTGAAATCGCCCGGGAAAATCTCCACGCCATCGAATTTCTTCATCAGCTTGGAGACCGCCGAGTCGCCGCCCTTGCGCACCTGGTCGATGATCTGATCGACCGC
Organism: bacterium; assembly: GCA_021372575.1. Classification (GTDB taxonomy): domain Bacteria; phylum Sumerlaeota; class Sumerlaeia; order MVZB01; family MVZB01; genus JAJFUE01. Next base: position 9,854 of record JAJFUE010000040.1, read on the forward strand.
GCGCTCGATGTCGGCCGGCGTCTCGGACACGACACCGAAGAATTCCTTCACTTCAGATTTCTGCCACGGCCATTCGAAGATTTTCATGAGTCATGCCCTTCAGATTTGAATCTCTTGCGCCAAGACGCCAAGTTCGCCAAGAAAAGCAAAAATATCTTGGGATTACTGTTCTTGGCGCTCTTGGCGTCTTGGCGTATCAATCTTTTACCCCTGCTTCGCGATTTTCGCCCAGGTGTCCTTCAGCGTGACGGTGCGGTTGAACACCGGCGCGCCGGGCTTGGAGTCCTTGCTGTCGATGCAGAAGTAACCCATGCGCTCGAACTGGATGCCTTCGCCGGGACTGGCCTCGGCCAGCGCCGGCTCGAGCTTGCAGTCCTTAAGCGCCTCGAGCGAGTTCGGATTGATGTTCGTCTTCCAGTCCAGGTCTTCCGAATCGACCTTGTTCGGGTCCTCGCGCGTGAACAGGTGATCGTAGAGCCGCACCTCGGCGTTGACCGCGGTTTCGGTATTGACCCAGTGGATCGTCGCCTTGACCTTGCGGCCATCGGGTGAGTTGCCGCCGCGCGTGGCCGGATCGTATGTGCAGCGCAGTTCGACGATTTCGCCGCCGGCGTTCTTGACCACGCTCGTGCAGGTGATGAAGTACGCGTAGCGCAGCCGCACTTCGCGCCCCGGAGCGAGCCGGAAGAACTTCTTCGGCGGCTCTTCCATGAAGTCCTCGCGCTCGATGTAAAGCACTCGCGAGAACGGAACCTTGCGCGAGCCGGCCGACGGATCCTCGGGGTTGTTGACGGCGTCGAGCTGCTCGGTCTGGCCCTCGGGGTAGTTCTCGATGACGACGCGCAGCGGCCGCAGCACGGCCATGCGGCGCAGCGCGCGCTTGTTCAGGTCCTCGCGCACGCAGTGCTCGAGCAGGCCGACATCGACGGTCGAGTCGGCCTTGCTCACGCCGATGCGGTCGCAGAAATCGCGGATCGATTCGGGCGTGTAGCCGCGCCGGCGCAGGCCCGAAATCGTCGGCATGCGCGGATCGTCCCAACCATCGACGTAGTTTTCCTTCACGAGCTGCAGCAGCTTGCGCTTGCTCAAAATGGTGTAGGTGATGTTCAGCCGCGCGAATTCGAACTGCCGCGACGGCCAGATCCCGAGTTGCTCGATGAACCACGAGTATAGCGGCCGATGATCTTCGAACTCGAGCGTGCAGATCGAGTGCGTGATGCGCTCGATCGAGTCCGACTGCCCGTGCGCCCAGTCGTACATCGGGTAGATGCACCACTTGTCGCCTGTGCGGTGATGCGTGGCCTTGAGGATGCGGTACATGACCGGGTCGCGGAAGTTGAGGTTCGGCGACTCCATGTCGATCCTGGCGCGCAGCGTCTTTGCGCCGTCGGGGAATTCGCCCTTCCGCATGCGTTCGAACAAATCCAGGTTCTCTTCGACCGAGCGGTTGCGGTACGGGCTTTCGGTCCCGGGCCGCGTGAGCGTGCCGCGATGCTCGCGAATTTCGTCAGCGGTCAAATCATCGACGTAGGCCTTGCCCTCGCGGATGAGCTTGACCGCCCACTCGTAGAGCTGGTCGAAATAATTGGACGCGTAATACAGGTGCTCGCCCCAGTCGAACCCGAGCCAGCGCACGTCTTCCTGGATCGAGTCGATGTATTCCTGCTCTTCCTTGACGGGGTTCGTGTCGTCGAAGCGCAGGTGGCATTCGCCGCCGTATTCGGCCGCCATGCCGAAATCGAGGCAGATCGCCTTGGCATGGCCGATGTGCAGGTAGCCGTTGGGCTCGGGCGGGAAGCGCGTGGCGACGCGCCCGCCGTTGCGCCCCGACTTGAGGTCTTCCTCGATAATTTGGCTGATGAAATTGGTCTTCTTGACGTCGCCGGGTGCCATGGGTAGTCTTCCTGCCTCTGCTGATCATCGCGGCATGAGCCGTGCTCAAACGGACACAATACTATAACAAATTCGTGAAATCAATTGAACCACTGAGGCACGGAGGCAAAGCCTCGATTATTCAGAGTGAACCACGAAGACACGAAGGCGCGAAGAATTCATTCAATGTGTTTCTTGGTGCCTTCGTGACTTCGTGGTTCAATGGATCTGAGCCGTGGTGAAAATATCCGTCTCTCTGTGCCTCACCGGTTTAATTGCAATTTAATTGGCAACCCGCCTGAATTTTCCCTATCGTATTGTGTTGTGTGCGTTAATGTACAGGGGGACGGAAAGGCGCGTATGGCAATCCAGATCTACAACACCATGAGCCGGCGCAAGGAGAACTTCGAGCCGCTTAACCCGCCGAATGTCACGATTTACAACTGCGGCCCGACCGTCTATGACCGGTTCCACATCGGCAACGCGCGCAATTTCATCTTCATGGACATGGTGCGGCGCTGGCTCGAATACCGCGGCTTCACCGTGCGCTTCGTACAGAACCTGACCGACATCGACGACAAGATCATCAACCGCGCCCGCGCCGAGGAACTCGATTTCCGCGCGATCACGGGACGCTACACCGCGGCCTATTTCGAGGACGCCGGCCGGCTTGGCGTTCGCCCGGCGGACGTTCACCCCAAGGCCACCGAGCACATCGGCGACATCGTCAAGCTCATCCAGCGCCTCATCGACCGCGGCCTGGCCTACGAGGCCGGCGGCTCGGTTTATTTCAGCGTCAAGTCGTTCAAGCCTTACGGCAAGCTCTCCGGCCGCAAGACCGAGGACTTGCTCGAGGGCGCGCGCGTCGAGGTCTCCGCCGAAAAACGCGACGCGGCCGATTTCGCCCTGTGGAAGGCCGCCAAGCCCGGCGAGCCCAAGTGGGACAGCCCGTGGGGCCCCGGCCGCCCCGGCTGGCACATCGAGTGCAGCGCCATGGCGATGGTCGAACTCGGCGAGACGATCGACATCCACGCCGGCGGCATCGATCTCAGCTTCCCGCACCACGAAAACGAGATCGCGCAGAGCGAAGGCGCGACCGGCAAGCCCTTCGCGCGCTATTGGATGCACAACGGCTTCCTCAATATCGACAGCGAGAAGATGAGCAAATCGCTCGGCAACTTCCTGCGCGCCGACCAGATCCTCGAACGCTGGCCGGCCGCGGCCGTGCGCCACTTCCTGCTGTCGGGCCACTATCGCAGCCCGCTCGACCTGTCCGAAAACGCGATGGAGGACTCGGCCTCTGCGGTCAAGCGCATCCAGGACGGGATCGAGACCGCCGAGAAGCTGCTCGAGCTTGTCTCGGGCAAGACGACCGACGGCGAGACCGACGAAACCCGCGAACTGCGCGAGCGGGTCGAGACGGCGATGGACGACGACTTTAATACGCCGCGCGCGCTGGCGGTGTTGTTCGATGCCGTTGGCCTGATCCACGAAACCCGCAAGCAGGTCGAGGGCGACGGCGAGGAGCGCCTCGCCGCGATCGGGCGCCTCTCCGCGCTCCTTGCGTTCGTGCGCGAGTTCGCCGAGTTCTTCGGCCTTACGGCGTCGATCGGCGCATCGACGGCCGACAAGCTCGTCGAACCGCTCATGCAACTCCTCATCGAGACCCGCGCGCTGGCCCGCAAGCGCAAGGCGTTCGACGTCGCCGACATGATCCGCGACCGCCTGGCCGACATCGGCATCTCGCTCGAAGACCACCCGCAAGGAACGATCTGGAAGCGGAAAGAGTAAAGTAAAGTTCGTAGTTCCGCCTTCAGGCGGAATGCGCGCGAACGAACGCCAATAGCCCAACGATTCCGCCTGAAGGCGGAACTACGAACTTTGCGGAACCACTAACGAAACCCATGCCCTCGATCCCGAATTACCCATACTCTTCCGTTCGCACGCGCTGCGCGGCGTGCATGCATGCGGCGCGCTCGCTGGCGCAGGCCGATGTCTATACGCTCGATTGGAACGGCCGGCCGGCGGTCTTGAAAGATTTTTCGAAACGGCCGTGGCTTGTGCGCGTGCTGTGGGCGCGGCCGGTGGCGGGGAGGGAAGTGCGGGCCTTGAGACGGCTCGCCGGCGTGCGCGGCGTGCCGCAACTGTTCGGCACCGCCGGCCCCGAGGCCTTCATCATGGAACTCATGCAGGCCGATCGTTTGCCCAAAAGTGACAAAACGCCCCCGCCCGCGGCATACTGGGCCGACGCCAAACGGCTGATGAACGAAATGCACGCGCGCGGCGTGGCGCACGGGGATTTGCGCCGAAAGAATATCATGATCAATGCGAACGGCGAGGCGATCCTGATCGACTTCGCGACCGCGATGAGCCGGCGCAAGGGTTGGGCCGCGCCGTTTTATAATTTCCTCTACGAGCGCTGCCGCCGCATCGACCGCATCACGCTCGCGCGTATCAAGGCCTCCTACAATCCAGAACTGCTTGACGCCGACGAGCAACTAATCCTCGCCAGCCAGCCGTGGTATCTGCGCGCCGGTCGCTGGATGAAAAAGAACATCTACCGTTGGCGCAAGCCGAGAACGTGGCGGAAAAGATTAAAATAAAAAAGGGCGCGACCCGTTGTACACTCTGGATGGGCTCCAAATAGGAAGGTGTGTTGTGGATAAAGTGGACCATGTGGTCTGAGTGGACCGCGTGGACGAGGGTGGAGCGAGTACGACGCGCTTTCGACGGATAGTTCATGAGTTCGGCGCGGAGCGAACTGATTGGGAGCGAGCAGGATGAAGACCAAACTGATTATTTCGATCTTTTTCTTTATGGTCATGTCAGGAGCATTGTCATCTCGCATGCCATTTAATGCAGAGCAGGCACCGAAAAGGAATATGGATGGCACGACACATAGCGAGAAGGTGAAGGGGGAACAGAAAAGAGCCGACGAAAAGGACACCGATGGAGATGGAGTTCCGGATCGAGAAGAGGCCGATCTGAAGACCGATCCATTTGATGCAGACACGGATGATGATGGACTCAGCGACGGCCAAGAATGCGGCCGGTTCAATTTAAGAGATTTTAAGTTTTATATGCAGGACACTAATCTGAATCCGACTAACCCTGATTCAGATGGCGATGGGCTTCCCGACGGGCTTGAGTTGGGTGTAACCGTTCCGGTAATGGGAAAAGGTAATACAAAGGGCACCGACTTGGATGCCACATTCACATGTATGACGGAATTTCCCGTGGTCCAAATCAAAAGAACCAGAATATGCTTTATTTCAGACAAGGATCCGTTATCTATCACAGATCCGGGAAATTGGGATAGCAATGGCGATGGTTTGAGTGACGGATATCAGGATGCGAATGCCAATGGTAAGGCGGATCCAGGCGAGACCGATCCTGCTGCGGGATTGGCTTCAATGGACAACTTGAACTTCGTTGGTGGCTGGTTATCCAAGGAAGCTAACCCATTACGACTGGTATATGATGCAAATGGAAAAATGGATGTAGCTCGAGACATGAGCGTATTTTGGATTAATTATCAATCCTCTATCAATGGCGCACCACCTGAAGTGGTGATTAGTCGTCCGGATTGTTTGCGTGTGAGAAAAATATACCCACAACAGCTTGGAACGAGAATGCAGATCATCGCAATTGAATGGGTGAAAGAATGCGATGAGATAATTGATGTATATCTGAAATCACCCTATCTCATTCATGGTCAAACCGGACCGATATATATCAAAACACTGTCAGCAACGAAGCTGAATAAAACCAAATAATCAATCAGGGGAGGCGGGCGAATATTTTAATCCCGTGCGATCACCAGCAACGACAGGTCGTCGTCGAATTCGTGTTCGCGGCGGAACTTGTTGAGGCTGGACATGATGTGTTGGATCATCGGCGCGGGGGGCAGCTCGATCGCCTCGACGGCAGAACTGCGCAGGCCCTCTTCCTCGAACTGCGCGTCGTCGGGATTGAACGCCTCGATGACGCCGTCGGTGTAAAGCAGCAGCGTCTGGCCGCGCGCGAGCGTGATCAGGTGGTCGGAGTAGGGGAGATCGCGCCCGACGAGCTTGATCGGGTAGCCTTCGCATCCGCTCAGGAAATAATCGCCCCCCGCCCTGTCGAGGCACAGCGGCCGGTTGTGACCCGCCGAGCTGTAATGCAGCACGCCCGTCGCCGGGTCGAGCAGTCCATAAAACATCGTCACGAACTGGCCGGTCGGCAGGTGCTCGCACATCAGGTTGTTGATTTTGAAGAGCAGGTCCGAAGGCTTCGACGTCGCCGGGGCCTCCAGGTGCAGCAGCATGCGCACGAGCGCCATCGCGACCATGGCGGGGGCACCGTGGCCGCTCACGTCGCCGATCGTGATCCCGATGCGGCCGTCGGGAAGCGGCATGATGTCGTAGAAATCGCCGCTGCATTCGGTCGAAGGCTGGTAATGCGCGGCGAACCGGTAGCCGGCGACGTCGGGCAGGCTCTGCGGCAGCAGGCTGCGCTGGATGTGGCTGATCGCGCGCAGTTCCTTATTGATGCGGCCGTTGGCCGCCGTCAGTTCGTCGTTGCTCTGGCGCAGTTGCGATTGCAGGCGCATGAGTCGTTCGGCCGCGCGCAGCCGCGCCATCAGCTCCTGCCCGTCGATCGGCTTGACGAGGTATTCGTCCGCGCCAAGGTCGAGCACCCCGACCTTGTCCTCATTCTTGTCGCGCGCAGTGAGCATGATGAAATAGATGCGGCTGCCGTACTGCTGCTTGAGCCGCGAGCACAATTCGGCCCCGTCCAGCTCCGGCATCATCCAGTCCGACAGCACCAGGTCCGGGCATTCCCGCTCGACCTGCGCCAGCGCCTCGACGCCGTTCGTGGCCGTCAGGACGGGATAATGCTCCTTGGCCAGGCGCTTCTGGATAATTTGAAGCGTAAACGGATCGTCATCGACCACAAGGATCTTGAGGCGTTTGCCGTTCGGATCGGGCACGATTGCCTGATGATCTGTCTCTGGCGTGGCGGTCAGCAAACGGGGACCACTCCTGAAAAAATTACATTCTCCTATCGGCAAACGACCACGCGGACAATAGTTGTAAAAAAATCAGGATGAGACAGGCCGGCACATTTCGGAGGTCAGGTCCTCGATTTTCCATGAGCCCTCGGCGACCGGATGCGCCGGCGACCATGACGAGTTCATGACAACCGCTTGAATCGAGGAGACTTCGGTGGCGTCAAGCTGAATCCTGAGATACCCCGGCCGGCGGTTGCGGCTGTCGTAGCCGGCCGATCCGCAATTGGCATGCAACATCGAGCCGCTTTGGGTCAGCCAGCGATAATGCTTGTGCCCGTGGATGTAAAGCTTGACGCCTTGGCTTTCAAGTAACGCTCGAACGCGCCCGCGCTCGGGCAGGACGTGTTCCCAGGACGCCCAGATGCCCTTGGGATAAACCAGCGGGTAGTGCCCCATGACGATCAGTTGTCGCCCGGCGGCGCGCTCGCGCGCCAACTCGGCGCCGAGTTTGGCGAGCTGGTCGTCGCTCATGCGGCCGCGCGAGGACAGCGTCCGCGGCACCGAGCAGTCGAACGCCACCAGCGACCAGTTTTCGTTCAGCCGCACGGTGTAGGGATATGTTTGCTCGCGCCCGAGGAACAGTTGCTCGAAATCGTGGCGGCCGGCCGTGCGCGGCGTGTAGCGGTCGTGGTTGCCCGGGATGGCGTGGAACCGCCCGCCCCAGCGCAGCACGATCGGCGCCAGCAGCATCTGGCCCTGCTCGAATTCGGTCCGCAGCGATGTCGTTGAAATGTCGCCGGTAAAAAGGAGGTGGTCGGCGTTTTCGGTGGCGAGCCGCTCGATGAGGGCCGTTTGCGCGGCGATCGGATAATGCCGCGCCCGCCTCAAGGCCAGATTGGCCAGCCCCAACAGGCGTTTCGGCGAAAAATCCCAATCCCACCCGAACCGCCACATATGAAGATCGCTGAACGCCGCCAGCGTGAGGGAATTGGACTGTTCGCCTGCGGTCAACAACTGAGATGCGTCCTATGCGTCTTATGGGTCCTATGGGTCCTATTCACCATCCACCATTCACCTTTCACCATCCACTATTCCCGATCCACCGGCGGCATGTTGCTGTGGCGGCTTTGGGCCAGCGCCGCCGGCGAGCCGCAGCATTTCTTGTATTTCTTGCCGCTGCCGCACGGGCATGCGTCGTTGGGGCCGATCTTCGGCTGCGAGCGCCGGTACGTCGTCACGTGGCGCTGCTGGGCGGCGTCGGCCCCGTCGCCGCGGTTGGTCGATTGCGACGACGCCACCGTCTGCGCGACGCTCTGGCGGCCTTCCTCCTTCATATAGGAGAGGCGCGAGAGGCCGGTTTCGGGCTCCTGCGTGATCGTGACGCGATAGACCTTCTCGAAGATTTCCTTGTAGATCTCGGCCATCATGTCCTCGAACATCTCGGTGGCCTCGCGCTGATACTCGATCAGCGGATCCTTCTGGCCGTAGCCGCGCAGGCCGATGCCCTCCTTGAGCTCATCCATGCTCAGCAGGTGGTCCTTCCACTGATCGTCGATGACCTGGAG
>JAJFUE010000041.1 GCA_021372575.1 bacterium
GCGAGGTAATGCAGTAGCCCGAGCGTGAGCGAGGGACATCCGAACGTGCGCGGATCGATTACGATTACGATTACGAGCACGAGCACGAGCACGAAAATCAGACCCTAAACCTTAACCCTTCTTGAAACACATCCAAATCATTCTGGCTGCCGCGAAAAAAATGAGCGCGGCGGCAACGGAAGGAAACTGTCTTATGAGCAGCTACATTCTCGACAAGGCTTACGCGATCGAGGAGACGAGCGGCGTCGGCGCTTACCTCGTCGTCGTCCAGGGGACGAACCCCGGCGAGGCCAAACTGCCGGCGGCCGCGAACGCGGGCTCGATCCTCGGCGTCACGGTTCACAGCCAGGCGCTCGAGGGCGCGAACGTGGCGGTGCGCAAGGCCGGCATCGCGCGCGTCAAGGCCGCGGGCGCGATCAGCGTCGGCGCGCCGGTCAACATCGCCGGCACGACCGGCAAGGTCAAGGCGATCAGCGAGACCGCGGGCACGAAGATCGAGTGCCTGGGCTTCGCCGAAACCGCGTCGGCCGCCGACGGCGACATCATCGAAATCTATCTGGCGTTCCATCAGCGGACCGCCTGATGAGAAACGAAATCCGAATCAGTCAGAAATCCGAAATTCGAAACAAATTCTAAATTCGAAATTCGAATCATAATGAAAAACTAATGAGATCTCGCGTTTTGTAAATCATTGGAATTTCGTGCTTGTTTCGGATTTCGAAATTCGGATTTCGGATTTCATCAACCATTCACCTCGTCGAACGAAAGGAAACCAAACAGATGCCCACTCCGAACCAGGTTCACATTGATGCCGCGCTGACCAACCTGTCGATCGGCTACCGCAATCCGGCGTTCATCGCCGATCTGCTGGCGCCGGTCGTGCCGGTGCGCAAGCAGTCGGACAAGTATTTCATCTACGACAGCGAGCGCGAGCAGTTCCGGCAGAGCGACGACAAGCGCGCCCCGGGCGCCGAGGCGAGCGAAGTCGATTTCGCGCTCTCCAGCGACAACTACTTCTGCGAGGACCACGCGCTCGTCGCGGTCGTCCCCGACGAAGAGCGCGAGAACGCCGACCCGGCGATCCAGCCCAGCATCGACCGCACCGAATTCCTGCGCGCCAAGATCGACCTCAACAAGGAGATCGGGCTGGCGGCGATGCTGACCAGCACGAGCGTGATCACGCAGAGCACGACGCTCAGCGGCGACACGCAATGGTCCGATCCCGACTCCGACCCTGTCGCCGCGATCGAAGCCCAGAAGGCCACGATCATGGCGTCGGTCCAGGTCGCGCCGAACACGCTCGTGCTGCCGTACCCGGTCTATAGCGCCGTGCGCATGCATGCAAAGGTGCTCGCGTGCATGCCGTCGTCGTTCTCCGGCATGGTGAACGAGCAGGTGCTCGCGCAGGTGTTCGACGTCGAGAACGTTCTCGTCGCGCGCGCGTTCAAGAACACGGCCGCCGCGGGCCAGACGCCGGCGATGAGCTACGTCTGGGGCAAGGACGCGCTGTTGGCCTACGTGCCGACGCGGCCGGGCCTCAAGCAGATGGCGCTCGCGCTGACGTTCGCGTGGACCGGCGCGCCGGGCTCCGTGAGCGGCCACCGCGTCGAGATGTGGCGCGAGGAGCGTCGCAAGTCCGACGCGATCCGCGTGCAGCGTTACTACGACCAGAAGCTGATCGCCGCCGGCGCGGCCTACCTGTGGAAGAGCGCCGTCGCGTAAGCGATTGAAACAGTCCTGAGTGTTGAGTCCTGAGTCCTGAGTAACAGGCGAGGATTCGGCACTCAGGACTCAGCACTCAGCACTCAGCACTTTTTCGGAGGAATTCCATGGCATACGCAACGCAAATCGATATTGAAGCGCGGCTCGCGCACGACCTGCTCGCGTGGCTCGCCGACGATGACATCGATGGCATGGTCGATGAATCGCCAATCGCACAGGCGATCGAAGACGCCTCGGCCGTGATCGACGCGTATCTCGGACGGCGCTATCAAACGCCGATCGAACAGCCACCGGCGGTCGTGCGCTCATGGTGCGTCGATCTGGCGATCGAGGAGCTCTTCCTGCGCAAGCGCCAGGCGATCACGCCGGAACACGCGCAGCGCACGGCGCGCGCATACCAGGCGCTGGAGGCGATCGCCGCCGGCCGCGAGTCGCTCGACGGCGCCGAGCCCTTGCTCGGCGATTTCGCAACCGAATGCAGCCGCCTCGACGACGAACCGGTCTTCGGCAAGGACGAATTGGATCTGTTTTGAGTCGATCAAAACGGATTTAAACCACGGAGACACGGAGATACGGAGATTGGATTTTAAATCACAACAGTTCGTGCATGTTTTTTGAATTTCTCCGTGTCTCCGTGTCTCCGTGGTGAAATCTGAATCGAATGATGCATGAAGGAGGACCGCAATGGCTGGATGGATTTTAGCCGCGGGCCGCGATGCGGAATCGGTTGTCGCCGACGAGGCGCAGGCCGGTGCGACGACGATCGCGCTGGTGAACGCCGATATCATTTTCACGGCCGGCGACCTGCTGTTCATCAGCGAGTCCGACGGCAGCGAAACCGAATGGCTCGGCCGCGTCACGCAATTGACCTCGATGTCGATCGGCTTCAGCCGGCCGCTGCGAAGCTCAAAAAACACCGGCGCGAAGTTGTGGCGCGCCGCGTCGGCGATCGGCGCGTCCGAAGCGGCCTTGCCGGCGAGACGAACGCGCCAGAGCGGCGTGATCACGGAACGCAGCCTTGGCGGCCGGTTTTACGCGGTGCGCGTCGCCGAGCCGACCGAAACGTTCACGCTCGAACTGGGCGGGCTCACGCCGGCTGCCGCGCGCGCCATCACAAGCTGGCTTGACGACGCCGATGCCGGCCTCAACGCGCTGGCGCTTCTTGGACCGTCAGGCGAACTGATGTCGGCCCGCATGAGCGGCGAGCCGATCGTTCGCGAAACCGGCCGCGGCGACATGAGCACGATCAAGCTGCCGCTCATCCTGGTCGCGGAGGAGATCTACCCATGAGAACGATTTCCGCCGAAGCCCTTGCGCGACGATACGATTCCGCGCAGCGCGTCGCATGGCTTCTGGAGTTGAAGCTCGACGACTGGCGCTGGCGCGGCGCGACGCTCGCCGTCGAGACGGATGGCGACCCATGGCCGGCGCGCATCGAAGTCGGGCGCTGGCGCGAGGAGTTGCCGAACGCGGCGATCCCGACCGGACGCGTGCGCGACAGCGCGGAGGTCCGCGTGCTCGACCTGCCCGATGCGTCCGATTCGCTGCGCGCGCGGCTGGAGGTCGCGCCGCCGCTCGGAATCGAAGCGACGCTGCGGCTGATGTGGCTCGGCGACGGCGCGGCGGCACTGAATGACAGCGCCGTGCTGCTGCGCGGGCGCGTGGTCGCATGGCGCATCGATGCAGCGGGCGCAAGGCTCGAGCTGATCGACGAATTGGCCGTCCTCGAGCAGCGCCGCATGGGCCGGATTCTTCGGCAATCGATGCTTGGCGGCGAGCAGTCGCCGATGACGGGCAAGCCGTTGCCGTGGGTGTTCGGCCGGCTCGATCAGGTCGTGCTGCCCGAGCTGCGGCCGGGCGCGGTCACGCGGCTCGCGTCGCCGCTCACCGAGGAAGATCGGGTGATCCCCGCCGCATACGTCCGTGATTTCAGCCCGATCGGAAGAATCCAGATCGGTGCCGAAATCATCCGCTACATGGAGATCGACCTCCTGCGGCAAACCTTCGGCACGTCGCGCACGCCGGTGGCGCGCGGCATGAGCACGGGCGATTACCCGAAGGGCGAGCCGGTGCGCCAGGTGCCGCCCGGCGGCTTCCAGTGGTTCGTCGCCGATCATCCGTGCCTGTCGGTCGATGCCGTCGCGGCCGACGGCGTGCCGCTCGACCCGACGCAGTGGTCGGCCGAGTTGATTCCGCTCGGCGGCCGGCTCGCGCAGGTGGTCACGATGCAGGCATGGCCGGCAAACAGCGACGGCGGATGGGCGCAACAGATCACAGTGAACGTGAGCGGGCTGGAGGTCAATGGAGACGTCGTCGAAAATCCCGCGCGCGTGCTCGAACAATTGCTCACGGGATCACAGCTCGGCGCGCTCGCGGCCGAGCGGCTCGACGCGAACGCGTTCAACGCCGCGGCCGACGAGCTGGGCACGCGGGGCTATCGCTTCGCCCGGCGCATCGCGGGGAACGAAACGCTTGGCGATCTGATCGAAAGCGCGGCGCGCGAGGCGGGCGTGTGGCTCACGAGCGGCGACCCGATCGCGCCGATCCTGGCCGAGCCGTCGCCGGCTCCGGCCGCGGCCGAAGAGACGCTCGACGCCGCGCGCGCGCTGACGCCGGCGCCGGCGCGGGTGAGCGCGCCCGGCACGTTCCTTCCGCCGGACTCGCTGGAGCTGGTCGGGGCGCCTTCGCCGTGCGATGGCGGCCGGCCCGTGTACCAGTTTCCACCCGACACGGCGGAAAGCGGCGCCATCCCGCTGAAAATTGAAGTCGATTGGCTCGCGCTCACGGAGGGCTCGGCCGGCGACCTCGGCGAATTCTTCTGGGCGCACCTGGCCGAGCCGCCGCTGGAGCACGAGCAGGCATACCCGATCGGCGCGGCGCTGCTGCGCGCGGGCGAGACCGTCACGCTGACCGATGACGCGCTCGGCGTGCCGCGGGCGCCGGTGTGGGTGTGGACGATCGAGGCCGGCCCCGGCGCGCGCGCAAAGCTGAAGCTGCGCGGGCCGTGGGCGGGCGCGTTCGCGTGGGACAACGGCGCCGGGACCGCGCTGCGCCGGGTCGCCTACGGCCAAAACCTGCTCGCCTTGTTCGAGGGCTGGCCGGTGGCGCGGCTCAGCCGGAGCGGTTCGCTGCGGCTGGCGGGCCGCCTGCGCGAACGCGCGACGCTCCCCGACACGGTCTTCACCCAGCCGATCGCAGTCTCCGGCGGGTGGCTGTACCTGGGCGTCGGCGCGGACGATGCTTACCACCCCTTCATGCGGATCGACACGGCCGGCAACGCCGAGCTCGCCGGAACGGTTCGCGAGCGGTCCGGCCTTGCGATGGAAACCGGCGGCTCATCGGTCGGCGCGACGCCCGAACGGTTCTGGCTTTCGCCCGACGCCCAAAGCGGTGCCCTCGAATGGCGCGCGGCCGAATCGATCCTTCATCTCAAGTCGATCCTGATCGAATCCGTGCGGTTGTAACAAATTAAATCCAATGAAAAACACGAGGAGAATCAAAATGAAGAATCCATTGGCAATTCATGGCCGAATCTTTTTCGCGATGGCATTCACGGCTCTCGTTGCGCGGCCGGCGCTTGCGATCCAGACGCAGGAGGTCGATATCGGGCGCTCGGGGGTCTATGACGGCGTCGTCAAGATCGAGCGCGACGGCGCGGGCCGCATGACCCTGTGCGACGCCGAGGTGACCTCGCCGGTGACGCTCAGCGAGCTGCGCTACAGCGGCACGGCGCACTGGCTCCTGGAGGGGCTCGATCGCGACGATCACCCGCAATATCACGACGACGCGCGCGCATTGACCTGGCTCGGCGGACGCAGCACATCGGACCTGCCCGAGGGCAACCGGCTGTATTACACCGACACGCGCGCGCGCTCTGCGGTCTCGGCGGCCTCGCCGCTGACGTTCGATCCGGCGACGGGCATCTTCGGGCTGAGCCCGGCTTCCTCGCCGACGCTTGCCGGCCTGAGCCTCACCGGCATCCCATCGGGCGCGGTGCCGCATGCGACGACCGGCGGCGCGCTCATCGGCGACACGAACCGGCTCTCGATCTCCAGCGGCGGCAACGTGGGCATCGGGACCGCGAGCCCAAAGACCCTGCTGCAGGTCGATGGAACGGCGGGGATCAACTGGCAGGCGAGCGCCGACGGCGCGCTGGCGACGGCAAGGATCGGCACGAGCGGGTCGGGCGGATCGTTCTTTGTCAACACGCCGTCGTTGGGCGCGTCGTATCCTTCCGGCCTGGGAATCCAGGGCACCTATGCGAGCGGAACCAAGACTTCGACGATCAACATCGGCGCGTATTGCGTGCCCTACGCCGGCGACGGCTACAGCGGCGTGCTCGCGTTCCTTACGAGCAAGGAGTTCTCGATCAGCGAGAAAATGCGCATCGACGGCAACGGCAACGTCGGGATCGGCACGACCGCTCCCGGCGCGCGCCTCGACGTCAACGGCGCCGCGCGCGTCCGCGGCGCGCTCTCGATCGACGGCCAGACGACCGTGCCGGCCATCGACATCACCGGAAAAATGCGGCTTGTCGGCTCGGCGGCGCAGTCGCTGACCACCGACACGCAGACGATCAACTGCAACGCGGCCCTTGTCGTCCTCAATCCGACCACCAATCGTGTGCTGGTTTCGACCCCGACGATCTCGGCCGGCGCCGAAGGCCAGATCCTGACGCTGATCAACCAGAGCGCCGACTGTTACGTGAGTCTTAACGACGCGGACATGCTCGCCGGAACGAACCTGGCGCTGGCGTCGGGAACGCGCACCATTTACCGCCGCGACGTCCTCACGCTCATCTATAGCGGCGGCCTGTGGTGCGAGGTGAACTACGCTTCGAATCATTGATCGGAGGCTGTGATGAACTGGCCGGATGAATTTCGCGAAGAAACGGGCCGCGTGATCGCGGAGCCGTTCTGGCGCTGCCTCGCCGAGGCGATCGCGTCGGTCGAATCGGCGCACGGCACGCGGCCGATCGCGTCGCCGCACGGCTTGAACGAGATCGGCTACAAGGCGATCGCGGGCCACCCGTCGATTTCGCGCGAGACGCGCGAGGCCGGCGACAACGGCCGATTGATCCGAACCGAGGCGCGGTTCCGGCTCTTTGCCGACCGCGCCGAACAGGCGCGCGCGCTCGCGTGGCTCCTGCGCGGATCGGCTTACTACGATGCCGCGCGCCTGCTGTTCGTGCTCGCCTTCTACAGCGGCTACGCGCCCGGGCGCGAGGCCGGCGCGCTTGCGCTCGTGCAGGTCTTCAACGAGATCGCGCGCTCGGGGGCGTATCCGGGCGTGGCGCCGATCCGCATGATCGAGCCCGGCGGCCTCGACCCCGAAACCGCCGCGCTCAACCATGCGGCCGCGCGCCAGGCCGTGCGCCTGTTCGCCAGGCTGACGGGCGCCGGAAAGGAGACGCAACCATGACGAGCCACGAACTGATCGAAGCCCTGCGCCTGCACCTCGACGAACGGCACCAGCATCTCTGCCAGCGCCTCGACGACCTCGAGGAGAGCATGCGCATGCTTTACGGCGGGCTGGTCTCGCGCCTCGACGAGCACGAGGCCTATCACCTGCGCAACGAGCACCGCTGGGGCCTGATCCGCCTCGCGCAGCGCCACCCCTGGCGCCTGGCGACGGTGGCGTTCCTCATCGGCGGGGCGCTCTTAAGGTTCAGCCCCGGCTCGTTCGCCGGTGTCGCGAATTGGTTCCGGAGAATGGTCGAGTTGCTTGAGTGAGCTTGAGTCTTCTGGGTCTTCTGGGTCTTCTGGGTCCTATAGGACTTATAAGACCTATAAGACCTATCGGACCCAGCGCCCCCAAAGCCCTTTATTTGTTAACCATTTGCCTTGACGTTTCCCTCGCGATCGCGCGATAATCCCCCATCGCATGGACGCGAATTGATTGGGAGCGCACTGATGCCGGTTGCCTTGGCAATCCAGACAGGTGGCTTGTCCACGTTCCTCGCGTTCGGGAACTGGAGCCGCCATCCCGTGGCCGGCGGCCGGATCGCGTCGCTGTTGCGGCCCGGCGCCGAGTCCGACCCCCGCGTGATCGACATCGCCCCCAAGGCCGAAGCCCCCGTGGCTTCCCTCCCCTACCGTCAAATCCTGGGCTACACCCGTCCGTGCGCCGGCGAGGCCCCGCGGCTTTGCTTCGCGTCCGCCCCGGCCGGCCAGACGATCGACGTCACCGTCTGATCAAGCCTTTATCAATCCAAATCACAAGCTCAATCAAGGGCGATTCAAGGGTGAATCAAGGGTCCCGCGAACGCCGTCCATGGCAGGCTTCACCCACGCGCCCCGCGGCGCGAATCCACTGAAGGAGCCTCGCCATGGCCTTCGATCCGAAAAGCATCTTCGCCGGGCAGGATAACGCGACCGAATTTCTGCCCGTAAGCTGGGTCGCGCGCCGGCTCAGCCTCAGCCCCAAGCGCATTTACCAGCTCATCGAGGCCAAGCGGCTCGTGGCCGTCAAATTCGGCCCGCGCCAGACGCGCATCCTGCGCGAGTCGTTCGACGATTACGTGTGCTCGATGCTGGCCGACGAACGCGAGGATGCGGCCGAGACTGCTTCTTGACATCGACTTGCGGCTTGATTTATCCTTAAATCCGGATATTGCGATTTTAGAAGGAAGCCCACGCCCATGGCCACATCCACACCCGTCGCCCCCGCGCGCGCCGAAAAGCCCGCCGCGCAGTCGCAGCTCGAATCGATCCTCGAGCGCCGCATCATGGTCCTCGACGGTGCGATGGGCACGATGATCCAGGGTTACAACCTGACCGAGGCCGATTTCCGCGGCGACCTCCTGCGCGGCCACGGCCACGACCTCAAGGGCAACAACGACGTCCTCGTGCTGACGCGCCCCGACGTCGTCGGCGCGATCCACCGCAAGTTCCTCGAGGCCGGCGCGGACATCATCGAGACCAGCTCGTTCAGCGCCAACACCATTTCGCAGGCCGACTACGGGCTCGAGCACATGGTCGTGGAGCTGAACCACGCCGCGGCGCGCCTGGCCCGCGAGGCCGCCGACGAATACACGCGCCGCGATCCGTCGCGCCCGCGCTTCGTCGCCGGCTCGATCGGCCCGACCAACAAGATGGCGTCGTTCTCGCCGGACGTGATGGACCCCGCGTTCCGCGCCGTCACGTTCGACGGCCTCGTCGCATCCTACGCCGAACAGGTGCGCGCCCTCATCGAAGGCGGCGTCGATATCCTGCAGCCCGAAACGGTGTTCGACACGCTCAACCTGAAGGCCGCGATCTTCGCCATCGAACAGGTCTTCGGCGAAATCGGCCGCCGCCTGCCGGTGATCATCTCGGTCACGATCACCGACAAGTCCGGCCGCACGCTCTCGGGCCAGACGCTCGAGGCATTCTGGCATTCCATCAAGCACGCGCGCCCGCTGGCGATCGGGCTCAACTGCGCGCTCGGCGCCGACGAAATGCGCCCGCACGTCGAGGAGCTGGCGCGCCTCGCCGATTGCCGCGTGTGCGTCTATCCCAACGCCGGCCTGCCCAACGCGTTCGGCGAATACGACCACACCCCCGAGCACATGGCGCGCGTCATTGCCGGGTTCGCCCGCTCCGGCTGGATCAACATCGCCGGCGGCTGCTGCGGCACGCGCCCCGAGCACATCCGTGAAATCGCCACCGCCATCGAGGGTTGCGCGCCGCGTCCGCTGCCGCACCCCCGGCACGTGAGCGCCTACAGCGGCCTCAAGCCGCTCGTGATCACGCCCGAGTCCAACCTGATCATCGTCGGCGAGCGCACGAACATCACCGGCTCGCCCAAGTTCGCGCGCTGCGTCCGCGAAGGCGACCTCGACGCCGGCCTCGACATCGCGCAGCAGCAGGTCGGCGGCGGCGCGAACATGATCGACGTCAACATGGATGAGGGCCTGATTGATTCAGAAGCGATGATGACGCGCTTCCTGAACCTCGTCGCCGCCGAGCCCGAAATCGCGCGCGTGCCGGTCATGATCGACTCGTCGCGCTTCAGCGTCATCGAGGCCGGCCTCAAATGCCTGCAAGGGAAAGGGGTCGTGAATTCGATCAGCCTCAAGGAGGGTGAGGAAACCTTCCGCAGCCACGCGCGGCGCATCCGCCAATACGGCGCGGCCGTCGTCGTGATGGCGTTCGACGAGCAGGGCCAGGCCGTCACCGCGCAACGCAAGTGCGAGATCTGCGCGCGCGCCTACAACATCCTCGTCAACGAAGAGGGCTGGGACCCCGCCGACATCATTTTCGACGTCAACGTACTGACCGTCGGGACCGGCATCGAGGAGCACAACCGCTACGCGATCGAGTTCCTCGACGCCGTCAAGTGGATCAAGGCCAACCTGCCGTTCGCGCGCACGAGCGGCGGCATCAGCAACGTTTCGTTCGCGTTCCGCGGCAACAACCGCGTGCGCGGCGCGATGCACGCGGCGTTCCTTTACCACGCCGTGCGCGCCGGCCTCGACATGGCCATCGTCAACGCCGGCATGCTCGAAGTCTATGAGGAAATCCCGGCCGAGTTGCGCGAGCGCGTCGAGGACGTCCTGTTCGACCGCCGCCCCGATGCCACCGAGCGCCTCACCGAACTCGCCGCGACGCTCAAGGGCGAGGCCGCGACCGCGGCGTCGCAACAGGACCTGGCATGGCGCGAGTGGCCGGTCGCCGAGCGCATCACGCACGCGATGGTCAAGGGCATCGACACGTTCATCGAGCAGGACGTCGAAGAGGCGCGCAAGCAATTCGGCCGCCCGCTCGACGTCATCG
Organism: bacterium; assembly: GCA_021372575.1. Classification (GTDB taxonomy): domain Bacteria; phylum Sumerlaeota; class Sumerlaeia; order MVZB01; family MVZB01; genus JAJFUE01. Next base: position 10,479 of record JAJFUE010000041.1, read on the forward strand.
AAGGCCCGCTCATGAAGGGCATGGGCGTCGTCGGCGACCTGTTCGGCGCGGGCAAGATGTTCCTGCCGCAGGTCGTCAAGAGCGCGCGCGTCATGAAAAAGGCCGTCGCGTGGCTCGTGCCGTTCATGGAGGCCGGCAAGGGCGAAGGCGGCCGCCGCGCCAAGGGCCGCATCCTGCTCGCCACCGTCAAGGGCGACGTCCACGACATCGGCAAGAACATCGTCAGCGTCGTGCTCGCCTGCAACGACTACGAAGTGATCGACCTGGGCGTGATGATCCCCGCCGACAGGATCGTCGCCGAGGCCCGCGAGCAGCAGGCCGACGCGATCGGCCTGTCCGGCCTCATCACGCCGTCGCTCGACGAGATGGTCCAGGTCGCGCGCGAGATGGAGCGCGCCGGGCTTCGCATCCCGCTGCTCGTCGGCGGCGCGACGACGAGCCGCCTGCACACGGCCGTCAAGATCGCGCCCGTCTATGGCGGGCCGGTCCTGCACGTACTCGACGCCTCGCGCGCCGTCGGCGCGGCCCAGTCTCTGCTCGACGAAGCCACGCGCCACGAGTTCGCAAGCAAGCTCGCCGCCGACCATGAAAAACTGCGGGCCGGCCACGAGGCCGCGTCGCGCAAGCCGCTCATCGCGATCGAAGAGGCCCGCGCCAACCGCGCGCCGATCGACTGGGCCGCCGCGCCGCAGGAGCACCCCGAATGGCTCGGCGTGCGCGACTGGGCCGACTGGCCGCTCGAGGAAATCATCCCGTTCATCGACTGGTCGCCGTTCTTCCACGCGTGGGAAATCAAGGGCGTCTTCCCGAAGGTGCTCGACGACCCGAAGAAGGGCGCCGAGGCGGACAAGCTTTACCACGACGCCAACCACATGCTCGACCGGATCGTGCGCGACAAATCGATCCGCGCGGCGGCGGTTGCGGGTTTCTGGCCCGCGTTCGCCGACGGCGACGACGTGAAAATTTTCGACCCGTCCGACGCGCAAAAACAGATCGCCGCGTTCCACTTCCTGCGCCAGCAGATGAAACGCGACGGCCAGCCGAATTACTGCCTTGCCGATTTCATCGCACCGCGCGGCGATCGCCCCGACTATATCGGCGCGTTCGCCGTCACCGCCGGCATCGGCGCGGCCGGGCTTGCGGCCAATTATGCCGCAAAGAACGACGACTACAGCGCCATCATGATCAAGGCCCTTGCCGACCGGCTCGCCGAGGCCTTCGCCGAGATGCTGCACAAGCGCGCGCGCGAGTGGTGGGGTTACGGCAAAAGCGAGACCCTGACCAACGACGACCTGATCGCGGAAAAATACCGCGGCATCCGCCCCGCGCCCGGTTACCCCGCGTGCCCCGATCACACCGAAAAATTAACGATGTGGTCCCTGATGGACGTCGAGCGCCGGATCGGGATGAAGCTCACCGAATCGTGCATGATGGTCCCCGCGGCATCGGTCAGCGGCTGGTATTTCGCGCACCCGCAATCAAAATACTTCGACGTCGGCGCAATCGCCCGCGACCAGCTCGAAGACTACGCCCGCCGCAAAGGATGGCCCACAACCGAAGCCGAAAAATGGCTGGCGCAGAACCTCGGGTAAGCCACAATAATCTGGGGCCGGCGCCCTCGCCGGCCATTCTTTTTGAATTATTTTTTCTTCCCGCTCTTGAGCGGCAGGTCCTTGAATGATCCCGTTTTGTTGCCCTTCGGGATTTTGGTTTGGCTCGCGCCTTTGTAGTTGAGCTTCGGGTTCACGTTTCGCGGCTGGCGTGTTTCGCGTCCCATGTGTTTCTCCTATCCAATCTTTCATGTTTCATCTTTCATGTTTCATCTTTCATCTTTCATCTCTCATCTCTTCTTCCACGGGTCCTCGGGCCACGGGTGGCGCGGGTATCTTGCTCGCAGGTCCTTGCGCACCTCGGCGTAGCCGCTGTTCCAGAAACTCGCGAGGTCCGACGTGATCTGTGCCGGCCGCCCGTTCGGAGCCAATAAATGCAGCAGCACCGGCACGCGCCCGCCGGCCACGCGCGGCCCCTGCGCGAGCCCGAACAGCTCCTGGAGCTTGACCGCCAGCACCGGCGGCCCGTCGGCCTGATACTCGAGCCGCGCGCGCCGGCCGCTCGGGAGCGCAACCGTGTCCGGCGCGTGTTCGCTCAATGCCCGCCGCTGTTTGCCGTTCAATCTGTTTTCGAGAATCTGAACGACATGGCCCAGCGCACCGGACATACTTGTTTGGCCGTCGCACGCCTCGTTCAGGATTTCGCCGAATATCTCGTCGATTTCGGGTAGGTTCAATTCGGGCATGTGCCGATTCAATAAATTCAGCCGCGCCAGCCAGCGTTTGATCGTTGGCTCGTCCAAAACCGCGTTGCGATGCGATTGCAGATATTCACAAAGCGCCGCCGACGAGTCGGCGTTCGCCTTCGCGCCGACCGGTTCCTCATCGATCATCAGTTCCGCGAAGAGCGTCTGGCGCAAACCCATGACGCGCCCGCGTTCGGGATCGTATTGATATTTCACGCGGCGTTCGATGAGGTGCGGGAAGGATTCCTCGAGCCACTGCGGCTCGATCGCGCCGGCGAGGCTCACGCGCGATTCGGACGGCGCGCCGGGCCGCGTGTTTTCCGGATCGCGCGGATCGATGCTCAGGAAAATCGGCGCGCGCCGCACGACGCTCGACGGCTCGAGCACGATCCCGCGCCCGCCGACCATCACGCCGCGCGAGGGGTCGGACGCCCGCCGCACCGTCACGCGATCCGGCCAGCCGAAAAGCGGCAGCTGACGGAGAGAGTCCTGCGTCCTGAGTCCTGAGTCCTGAGTCCTCTTGTGGTGCGGCCTCGTCGCCGTGCGCCGGATGTCTTCGATCAATTCATCGGCGACGCGGCGCACGTTGGCCGCGGCCTGCGGATCGATCCCGGCGTCGCCCGCCTCCACGCGCTCGAGCCGCTCGATCAGATCGGACCGGCCTTCATAGCCCGCAGACCGCCGTCGCGCAAGGGCCGGCGCCGCAAGCACGTCGCGCTCGGAAAGGATCGCGGCCAGCATCGCAGCTTCATGAAGCAGCCCGTGATCCGCGCCCGCCAGCAACATCCGTCCGATCCGCGGGTGCACCGGCATCCGCGACATGCGCCGCCCGATTTCGGTCAGCCTGCCATCGGGCGCGATTGCACCGAGCATTCGAAGCAGTCTCTCGGCAAGCGCCAGCGCGTCCGGCCGCGGCGCCTCGAACCAGCCGAACCGCGCCGGATCGGACACCCCGTATGTCTTCAGCGCAAGCACAGTCGATGCCAGATCGACGCGCTTGATCTCGGGCGCGTCGCCCGGCGCGAGCGCCGCGTCCTCCTCGCGCGTCCATAACCGAAAGCAGCGGCCGGGCGCGGTCCGGCCGGCGCGTCCGGCGCGTTGATCGGCCGACGCCCGGCTGATGCGGCGCAGCTCCAGCCGGTCGATCCCGAGGCGCGGGTCGCTCACCGGCACGCGCGCCAGCCCGGTGTCGATCACCGTGCGAACGCCGTCGATCGTCAGCGACGTTTCAGCGATGTTCGTCGCGAGAATGAGCTTGCGTTTGGCGGTCGGCCGCAACGCGCGGTCCTGGTCGGCGCCCGAAATCGAGCTGTGCAGCACGTGCAATTCGGCGGGCAAATCGCGGACCAGACTTTCGGCGCGGCGGATTTCACCGATGCCCGGCAAAAACACGAGCACGTGACCCGCCTCTTCGCTCTCCACCGCGCGCCGTGCAACCGCCGCCGCGTCCTCCCAGGCCGGCGCACGCGACGCGCGCTCCAGGAAATCAACCTCCACGGGGTACAGCCTGCCGGGGCTTTCGATGACCGGAGCATTGCCGAGGAAATCCGAAACGGGCCGCGGATCCATCGTCGCGGACATCACGAGCAGCATGAGGTCGGGGCGCAACGCCTGCTGGATTTCGCGCAGCATCGCGATCGCGAGGTCGGTGTAGATGCTGCGCTCGTGGAATTCGTCGAGCACCACGCAGCCGACGCCCTCGAGCAGCTGGTCGTCCTGAAGCCGGCGCGTGAGAATCCCCTCGGTCAGCACGCGCAGCCGCGTGCGCGGCCCGCAGCGGTTCTCGAACCGCACCTGCCAGCCGACCTCCTCGCCAACGCGCCAGCCGCGTTCGTCGGCAATGCGCGCGGCGGCGGCGCGCGCGGCCACGCGCCGCGGCTGGAGCACGAGCACCTGATCGTGCGGCGCATGAACGGCGCCGAGCAACGCCGGCGGGATGCGCGTCGTCTTGCCCGCGCCGGGCGGCGCAACGACGACCGCCGCGCGGCGCGTTTGCAGCGCCACGACGATGTCCGGCACGATCGGGTCGATGGGCAGCGGCAAAAGCTTCGTCATCGTGGCGATTATGAACGATGGGCGCGGAATGATGAATCAAAAGTACAAAAAAAATCGGGCACATCATGTGCCCGATCGGTTGATGAAGCTGAACGTTGTCTTAGGCGTTGCGCCGACGGCGAAGCAGGCCAAACAGGCCGCCGCCGAGGGCGAGCAGGCTCAGCGTGGCCGGCTCGGGGATCACGGTCGGGAACTCGCGGATCACGATCGTGTCGGAGCCAAGCTGCTCGGAACCCATCGTGACGTCGAGGCCTTCCCAGACCATCGTCTTGACGATCGTGATTTCGGTGCCGACTTCCAGCGTGTCGAAGTAGAAATCCAGGTTGTCTGCGTGGACGTCGTCGCCGCCGCCGTTGGAGATCACGACCGCGAGGCCGGAGACCTCGGTGGTGGTGCCGGCGTAGTAGATCGTCGCCGACTGCCAAGACATGCCGTCCGTCCCGAAAACCTCGTGCCAGTCAGTCCACGGAACGTTGCCGCCGATCCTGATGTTCTCGACGAGCGTAAGCGTGTTGTGACCGGGAACGCCCTCAGTCAGCACGGGGCGATTGACACCCGTGACCGTGCCGCGGGAGGTGAGGTTCTTCAGCCAATACGGCCCGTTGGCAGCCCACGCAACTTCGGTCATCGGCAGAACGTAGTTCGCGCCGGTGGCGTTGTAGCTCAGATCCGTCTGGACGCTATCGCCGGCCAATGGCCCAACTACGAAGGACCAGCTTGCCTGGCCCATTCCGCAGTAAAGCACCGCCACTAAACAGAGTAAGCGCAGTGTGTGGTGCATTTTCATCATTCTTCCCCTCTTCCGTTAAACATACAATTCAGTGTCGATGCCAGTTAAAGCCATTTCTGTGCCAGTAGCGAAACGCCTGGAAATCGCCCAAAAATACCCATAAATACCGCAATTGCCCCCGTTTAAACAGTTCACACCCGTTAATGTTGAACCGCCCTGCACGCGGCGTTGCAAACAATTGCATCTTTCCGGGCAAACGCAACCCATAGCATCGTCCCCTGAAAGCAAAATATCGGGCACGCCGCGTGCCCGATACGGATGGGTGAAATGTAGTTTTGGCCGCTGGAAAAACTCGGCCCCGGCGGCCCAAAAGCCCGGGTGCGATCAGAGTTTGCCCTTCGTGGAAAGAACCCCCGAGATCGCCTGGTCGCGCGCCACCGACTGCGCGAGCGCGCGCGCCATCGACTTGAACATCGCCTCGATGATGTGATGCGCGTTGCGCCCGTAGTGCAGGACGAGATGCAGCGTGAGCCCGGCGTTCATCGCCACGGCGCGGAAGAAATCCTCCGCCAGCTCGATGTCAAAATCGCCGACCTTGCCCTTGGGCATGCGGGCCTTCCACGCCAGGTACGGGCGGCCGCAAAAATCGAGCACGCACTCGACGAGCGTCTCCTCCATCGGCACGGACGACTGGCCGAAGCGCGCCATGCCGGCCTTGTCGCC
>JAJFUE010000047.1 GCA_021372575.1 bacterium
ATGTAAAATGCGAACAAATTCTTTCTCAAACCCGCGGTTTTAGAGGCGCAGCCGGTAAAGGTAGTTGCGGTTGCGGTCGATCTTGGCGCGGTTGCGGTCGGCGTCCTGGAAAAGCAGCTCCAGCGCGGGGTCGTTGTAAAGCGTCGGGGAGACGAAATAGATCGGGCCGGGCCCCTCGTATTTCGAGGCCAGGGCGCGGCGCGCGAGCGCAAGGATCTGCGGCACGGTCAGGGCGCGATAATCGTCGAGAACGTGCGCGCCGCCTTTGTCGTGCAGGACGCGAGCGACATCGGCCGCGCGCGCGGGATCCTTGATATCGGGGATGCCGCGCGCGGCCAGGTAACGGTTGCGCCACTCCTCGAACCCGCTCGACTTGTATGGGAAGAACTTGATTTCGAACCACACCGACCGCTTCGCCCAGATGCGGAACCCTTCCGGCTCGCGCGCCGGCGGAACGATGAAGAGCGCGTCGCGCTCGGTATGGGCCGCGGCCCATGCGCCCAGCCGCTCGATCGCGATAATCGGGATCGGATTGAACTGGTATTTGAGGGCGAGCGTGGCCGCCTTGCGGCGCGGCTTCGGCTTGTCGCTGTCGATCCAGCGCTGGAGCGGCAGCCAGAAGAACGCCGAGATCGCAAGCGCGCCGGCGACGGCCGCGCCGCCCAGAATGCCGCACACTAGGCGCGGGCGCTCGCCGAGCCGCTTGCGCTCGGCAAACGCGACGGCGGCCGGCAGGAGCAGCACCCACAAACCGGTCTGCCAGAACTCGTGATCGATCGAACCCGCGAAAACGAGTGCGATCACGATGGGAACGAGCATCCACTTCCAGCCGAGAGGAAGCCTGCATTGACGGCGCCCGTGGAACAAGGTTTCGACGATCGCCACCGGGATCACGAGCGGCCAACCCTGAGGCGCGGCGGCGATGAGCACCGCGCACACGCGGTTCATGTAGCCGCCCGTCAGCACGAGCTCCATGATGTAACGGCCCATCACGAGAAACATCGTCATGTAAAGCATGACGGCCAGGCGATACGGCTGAAACAGGATGATCGGGCGAAGCGGGATCAGCTCGATGAACACGGTCGCGAGCGCAAGCAGGCCGATCATGACCGCGGCGAGGCGGCCCAGTGCGCGCGTGCCGGGGCACGTCTTGCGGCTCGAAGACCATGAAATGATGAACAGGGCCAGGATGCCCGCGAAGACCAGCCACATGCCGCCCCAGGCATGCGGAATCATGTGGTGGGGGTGGCGAACGAAAGCCGCGAGCTGAATCTGCTCGGCCGCGGTGAGCGCCGATTGTTGAACCAGCCCGCCGGTGGCCCGCGACAGCGAACCGAGAAGCGGAACGGCCATCGCGGCAAGGAACACAAACGATTTGATCCAGTCGCGGCGCTCGGGATCGACGATCAGCCACACGGCCAGCGCGAGGCCGAACTGGATGGCGATGGCGGGATGGAAGTAACCGGCGCCGGCCATGAACAGTCCGCCGGCGAGGCCGCCGAGCCAATCGCCGGCGCCGCGCCTCGGCCGCAACAGAACAAAGAACGACCACCACGCCAGCAGGTAGGCTTCCATGCGCGGGATGAGGCTGTCCTCGATCACGTGGTTGGAGCCGATCTCATGGTCGCTGACCATGATCGCCAGGACGATCGCCGCGATCGCGGGCGCCGCGCGCCCGAACAACCGCCGCGAGATCGCGACCCACGCGGCAAAGGTGCCGAGCATGATCGCGCAATAGGAGAGCAGGATCCCGACCGGCAGGCCGAACAGCATCTGGCCGCCGGCGAGAAGATAGAGGTGAAACTTGCGCAGGTCGAAGTGCGCGTTGGTCGTGAGGAACCAGTCGCGCGGGAACAGGCCGGGGTCGGCCCATTTGTAAAGGAGCGGGATCTGCGTCAGGTGGTCGGTGCGGAAGCACTTGTAGCCGTTGTGCAAAAAACAAAAATACAGGAGGACGAGGAGCACGAGCGCCATCGACAGCGTCGAAACGTAGAGCGGCCTCGGGTTTTCGGTGCTGATCAACGAGGCGATTCGTTGCGTGCGTGGCGCCGGCAATGTCATGACTCCCGCCTGATCTTGTAGCGGATCGTGCGGTTGATCATCCAGCGGACGGCAAGCAGATCGACGAACGCGCGGCGCAGCCGGCTCCAGAACGGATACTTGCTGACGCCGGCCGTGCGCGGGTGGTGCATGACCGGGATTTGATTGAAGCGGTAGCCCTCGAGCTGGAACAGGCACGGCAGGAAGCGGTGCATGCCCTCGAACAGCTTGATGTCCTTGAGGCACGCGCGGCGCAGGGCCTGGTAGCCGCAGCCGCTGTCGCGGACGCCGTCGCCGGTGATGGCGTCGCGGATGCGGTTGGCGATGCGCGACTGGATGAGGCGCCACTTCGTATCGAGCCGCTTGCGGCGCACGCCGCACACGATGTCGAAGCCTTCGATGGCCTCGAGGAAGCGCGGGATATCGACGGGGTCGTTCTGGCGGTCGCCGTCCATGATGATGACGATCTCGCCCTCGGCGGCCTGGAAACCGGCCTTGAGCGCGGCGGATTTGCCGTAGTTGCGGTCGAAGCGCACGAGCTTGATCGCGGGCTCGGCGGCGCGGCGGCGGTTGATCTCCTCGACCGTGCCGTCGTCGGAGCCGTCATCGATGAACAGGACCTCGAAGGACCTGCCGGTCTCCCTCAGCACCTCGAGCAGCTCCTCGACGAGGGCCTCGATGTTTTCACGCTCGTTCTTGACCGGGATGACGACCGAAAGATCCAGGCTTTGCTTGGCCAATTCCATTGGATACCCCCCAAAAAATGCGCGCGCCATCATGGCACAACGAAAGCCAATCGTCCATGCTTACAACTTGATTCGCGCGGACATTATCAATGGGACAGGGGAAAAAATGCAAACAATGAAATGCTCTATGAATCTTTTTTAATGCCGGGGGAGCGATTCGATCAAATCGCGATAAAGTTTTTCGTATTGTTCGATCATATTGGACCAGCGGTAACGGTCGCCGAGTTCGCGCGCGCCGGCCGCGATCCGGTCGCAAAGGTTCGCGTCGCCGAGCAGCCGCGTTGTCTTGCGCGCCAGGTCGGCCGGGTCGTTCGCATCGAAGATGAGGCCGTTTTTTTCGGGCTCGATCTGATCGCGCACGCCGGGGGCGTCGTTGAACACGCCGGGCAGGGCGAAGCTCATCGCCTCGAGCTTGACGAGCGACTGGCACTCGCGCAGCGAGGTCATCCAGTAGAGATCGGCCGACGCATACTCGCGCCACAGGTCCTCGCCGAGCCGCGGCGGGCTGAGCGTGACGCGGTCGGCGGGAATACGCAATTCGTGGACGAGCGGCTCGAGCTGGTCCGTGGCGTTGCCGACGATCGTGAGGCTGACGTCCGCGCCGCCGCCGAGCAGGATCGCCAGCGCGCGGATCGCCGTGGCGTAGGACTTGACGGGATCGTTGCGCCCGACCATGAGGATGCGCCCGGCGCCGGCGCGGTTTTGTTCGATGAGCGCATCGACGCGATCGGGCGGCGGCACGGCGATGGCGTTGGGGATGCAGCGCGAAAGGTCGGGGTTGATCGATCGATGGGAGATCAGTTTATCAAAGACTTCCGCGTTGGGCGCGGTGACGGCGTCGATGTTGCGGAGCGCCGACCGGATGCGGCACCGGATCTGCGGGTTGCGCCACTGGCCTTTTGTTTCGCTCAGGCCGAGCATGAACTGGCCGTGTTCGGTCACGGCGGCCGGGACATGGAACCGCCGGCCGGCGCGCATCGCGACGTAGCCCGGGTAATGCAGCGCGTGGGCGTGAATGATTTCGAACGGGAATTCGTTTCGCAGGCCGTCCATGATCGCCAGCATGGAGCGCGGCGTGCGCCCGAGCAGGGAGCCGAACCGCTTGATCGGGTAGCGGAGGATCCGGTAGCGCGGCCCGAACGGCGCGAGGGCGTCCTCGGCGCCGGGCCCGACCTCGGCGGCCATTACAACCACGTCGTGCCCGCGCGCCATCAGCTCATTGGCCAGATGATGCGTCATCAACTCCATCCCGCCGAGCCTGGGCAGAAAGGATTGGACGAGTTGGAGGATCTTCATGGCCGGCTAATTCCGATTTGGCTCCTGAATTGCCTCATTGATGGCCGCAATGTAACCGGCCACCATCGACTTGAAATCGTATTGATCGGCCGCGTGGGCCGCATCGCGAGCCGCCGTTTCTTTTTCGGGATGCTTCATCAGGTCTTCGATCCAATCGGCGGCTTTCATGGCGAAATCCCGCCGGGCGGGCAGGATTTTTCCGTTGCGGCCGTCTTCGATTAGTTCGTCCAGCGCACCAACCGCCGTCGAGACGACCGGAACGCCGCATGCGAATGCCTCGAGTGCCGGTTGCGGCGACCTTTCCTCCAATGACGTCATGACCAAAACGCGGGCCTGTTTGAGGGCGCTGTGGGCCTGCCCGGAATCCGGCTCACGGATCACGGTCAGGCAATCGGCCACGCCCATCTGTCGCGCGGCGCTCATCACGACATCGGCCAAAGGACCGCCGCCTGCCATCAGGAAACGAACGCCGCTCTTGATTCGGCTCCGAAGCTCGGCCGCCATTTCGATAAACAGGAACGGATCGCCCTTCAACGAAAACTGGCCCAGCCATAAAACGCAATCACCGGTCCCGCCGGCATTCTCGCCGTGATACTCGATGCCGTCGCGCACCAGCCGCAGCCGACCGGTCAATTCCGGACACTGCCCGGAACGATAGGATTCGCCCAGGCTGTCGATTATTTTCCGGCTCGAGCAGATGCGCCGTTTTAACAACGGCCACACCCACTTGAACCGGGCGCTGTTCAATTGGGAATCCGCGCAATGCAAAATATCGATCGCCGGCGGCGCTCCACCCCGCCGCTGAATTTCCGACAGCCAATGATATCCGGGAAGCCCGGCGTCAAGCACGATCGCGTCGATATGCTCCAAATCGATGGCGCGATTCAGATACGCATCGACGCCGGCAAAGGAATGGAGCACCAAACCGACGGGCGGCGCCGTGATCGATTTGCAGACCGGACCGAAATCCCGCCGCAAGCGGGCGGGATCATCGTTACACGTCGTGACAAGATGGAGATCATATTCACCTGACAGGGCACGAGCCGCTTTCAAGAACTGCTCTGCATCTTCGCCAGCCCGAACCGACGAGACCACGAACATGATGTTTTTCCTGTTCGCGGGGCTGATTCCCGGCGACGCGCCGATCCTAAAAACAGGCCTTGTCGCCAGCGCAAATTTTTCTTTTGCGGCGGCGGCCTGCTTCTTGAGTTTCACCGGCAGCTTGAGCTTGATCCAGATTTTCGCCAACGTCGCGAACGACAAAAGAACTTGCCGCTCGAAGGCGCCGAATTTGCGGTTTATGAGCGCATTGCGAAGAAATTCGCGCTTCATTCGCATTTCCACGCGGGCCGGGTTTGCCTTCCAACTGGAAGACATCATCGACTCGCCCTGCAGGCGATAATTCAGCAGCACCTCGGGAACCTTATGAAATTCATAACCCGCCGACGCGATCCGCAGCCATAGCTCATAATCTTCATACAAGCTTATTTTTTCATTATATCTGAATTTTCGCAGGACCTCGGACCGAATCATGATGGATGGATGCGCGATGCAGTTTCGGTACGGCAGCGTTCGCTTGATGGACGCCGTGTCGGTCGCCACCAGGTCGTCCATCCAGTATCCAAGATATCGGCCGTTGACATCGACGCGTCTGACGAAGGTCGAAACCACGCTGGCGGAGGGGTGATCCCCGAACCAGCGAATCTGTTTCTGAAAGCGATTCGGCAGGCTGACGTCGTCGCTATCCATCCGCGCGATAAAGCAGCCCCTTGCGTGATCGAGCCCTTTGTTCAAGGATCTCATCAGGCCGATGTTCTTCTCGTTATTGAGCAGGATGATCCGAGGGTCGCGGCTCGCGTATTCTTTCAGTATGCGCGGGCTTTCGTCCGTCGAGCCGTCGTTGACGATGATGAATTCGAAATCGCCGAAGGTCTGGCCGAGGATGCTGCCGATCGACTCGCCCAACCACGCGGCGCCGTTGTGAACGCTCATGATCACCGATATCACGGGGGGCTTGCCGTTCGCCAGGCTCATGTCATCTTCCGCAAGTTTGCCTGATGATTTTCAGCGTTCTTGAAAGATTCCTGCGCCATAGCTCATACCTGGAAACCGACTGCTTCCATCTTCGGGCTCCGTCGTAGATGTAATGATACCACTCCGAATCGACAGCCGCCGGCCATGCGTAGCGCTCCACCGATTGCCGTGCCGCCGCGCGCAGCGGCGCCGAGTCCGCCGCGAAATTGGAATCGATGATGCCTTTGATCCGGTCCAGATAATTTTCTTCCGTTACAACGTAGCCGTTCACATTGTCTTTGATGACATCGGGCACGACGCCAACCGACGTGGAGATCGTTTTCACGCCGCAGGCCATTGCTTCCAGAACCGGATACGGTATCCCCTCGAGCCGGCTCAGGCAGATATAATAATCGAGGCCGCTGATATAAACCGAATATTCCTCGTCCGGCAAATAACCGCTGATTTCGACATGAGCCCGCAAATGACCCGGTATATCTTCCGGCTTCCAACCGCCCTCGCCCGTCGGACCGAAAACAACCAGTTTGAGCCGGTCGCCAATCGAAGGCAAGAGTCTCTCCAGGAGTTGCCAATAGCGATCGAACCCTTTTCGGTCGAGGGCGTTGGAGGTCGGTTTTGCCGCCAACCCCAGCGCGAGAACATCGTCGCCGAAGCCGAACCGTTCGATCAACCGGCGGCGCCCGTCCGGATTTGGCTTGAAACGGTCGGTCGCAAGGCCGGGCATGACTTTGCTGATCGGAAGCGGGCAGGGTCCGAGCACGTCCGCGAGTTGGGCCAGGACGGCACGGTTGTAGTAACAGATCGAATCGATGTAATTGAGGTGTTGCCGCAGGTATTCGACTTCGCGCGGATCGAGGTGATAAACGCTCGTGATCACGGCCTTGTCGCAGTATCGCGCAAACCGAAAGCAGTCCCAGATCGAAAGGAAATGCACCACGTCGAATTGTTTCAGGATTGCCCGCAGCCGCCGGTAATTCGCGGGCGGCCCCATCGTCTCGGCGATCAGCAGATCCGGCCTCGATGCGAATTGCTCGGCCATATGCCGCGCGATCGCGCCCAGGATCCAGAAATCCAGATCATAGACCAATGCGACCCTGATTGGATTGGTTCTCATACCGCGCACTTGACCAGGATGCCGCTGTAAAAAACCGGGCTCAGTTGGAGCCGGTTGGTCAGGTTTTGCCCGAAGCGGCGTATTCTGCCGGGAATCCTCAGCGAATCCCAGAACGCGTTGCCCAGCTGAATCCTGTACGATCCGCCCACATGCAGAACCTCGAGGCCCGCTTTGTCCAAAAGCCCCACGAGAGAAGATCGGGTGAAAAACTGCGCATGCGTCCGGTCGGTCCAGTGGTGGAGCGCAAGGCTATACTTATGCAGCGGGTGCGCGGGGTTGCAATCGGGCACGGACAACAGAATGTATTTACGGGCCACGCGGCGCATCTCGCACAGAAAATGTTCGGGGTCCGGCGCGTGTTCAAGAACTTCGAATGCAAACACCACGTCGAATTCCTTGTCCTCGCAGGGAATCCGGTCCGGGCCGATTTTCTTGAAGACCTCGTCCGCCTTCTTCCCGACGCGGGCCGCAATTTGGTCCCATTCCGGATATTCGAACAAATCCATGCCGCGGCAATCCATGCCGCTCTTGATCAAGGACTCGACGTACGCGCCCCTCGCGCAACCCAGGTCCAGAATCCGGTCAACCGGTCGGGCGCTGGCGTGAATCAAACGATAACTGTTTGGCTCCACGCCGCTGCCCCAATGCGGATCTGGCGTTTTGATTAGAGTCGGCAAGGCGTCCACGCCGTTTCCCAGGAAGTGCTCCACTGGCTGGGAAGATAAATGATCCCGTGGTGCTGGTTGGGGATTCTTCCCGTTCCAAACACGTCTTTTTCGATGATGGTCATTTCGGATACGTCGGGGATGCGATCGAGTTCCCCGTCATTATCGGCGCACCCGATCTCCACGCGGTACGTGCCGGCCATCAGGTTGAACGCCGGAATGTGGCAGCGTATCGTCCCCTTGGCGGGCGCCTCGTTAAGTTTGTCGGGACACTGGTGCGACGGCGAGAAATTCACGATGACCTGTTCGTTCAGGTCCCGAATGATCACGCCGATCCGGAACCCGCGCAGCGGCCGCGGCGATTCATAATCGACCTCAAAATCGATCGGGCCGCCCATGGACGTGATCGTGCCGGGCCGGCCTTCGACCAACGTCCGCATTTTCGTAAAGACGGGTTTTGCGCCCGGCAGGCGGTTGGGGTGGGCCGTCAGATCGATGTCCTCATGGTGATCCGCGTGCGCCGATGAAACATACCGATCGACCGCATCTTCGATCGGCCCCACAAACGCAACACGGCCTTGGACCAGAACGACGCCCGTCCGGCAAAAATGCCGCAACACGCCCATGTTATGGCTGACGAAAAGAACCGTCCGCCCTTCGTTCGCCAGATGCTGCATGCGCCGGATGCACTTGATCTGGAAATCGAAATCGCCGACCGCGATGACCTCGTCGATCACCAAAATCTCCGGCTCGAGGTGGGCGGCGACGGCGAAGGCCAGGCGGACGCGCATGCCGCTCGAGTAGCGCTTGACCGGCGTGTCCAAAAACTTCTCGGTCTCGGCGAACGCCACGATCTCGTCAAACTTGCGCGTGATCTCGGCCTTGCGCATGCCGAGGATCGCGCCGTTGAGGAAAATATTCTCGCGGCCGGTCAGCTCGGGATGAAACCCCGTTCCGACCTCGAGCAGCGAAGACAACCTGCCGGTGATCTGCGCGCGGCCGGTCGTGGGCGGCGTGATGCGCGACAGGATCTTGAGCAGCGTCGATTTGCCGGCGCCGTTGCGGCCGATGATCCCGATGACTTCGCCCTCGGCGATCTGCAGGTTGATGTCCTGCAGCGCCCAGAACTCGTCGCGCCGCGCCGCCGCGCCGGCCTCGGCGGCGCCGCTGATCTGCTGCGCCAGGCGCTTCGTCGCGCGGGCGGCCTTGTGCTTGAAATAGCGCGGCAGCCCCATGAGCGTCTCGCGGAAGTTGCGCGCGAGATCGACCGTTTCGCCGAGCCGGTAACGCTTGCCGAGAGCCTCGATGTCGATGGCGATTGACTTGCTCATGAACTCCTCAAAACCTCAGACGATATCCGCGAACACGCGCTCGGTGCGCTTGAAGTAATACAGGCCGACGAGCAGCATCGTGACCAGCACCGGCGCGCCGATGGCGTTGAGCAGCAACACCTGGCTGAACGGCTGCGCCGTGGCCGGGTTGGTCATCGCGTTGTGCATCAGCAGCCAGCGGAAACCCTCGACCGCGCCGACCATCGGGTTGATCGCGCAAATATAGCCCTTCATCCCCCACCGCGCGAGGATCTTGCCGAACGGGAACAACACGGTCACATACATCCAGATCTGCACGAGGAACGGGATCATGTGGCGCACGTCGCGGTAACGCACGTTGAGCGCCGAGAAGAACAGCCCCGTCCCGAGCGCGGTCAGCATCACGATGAGAATCCACAGCGGCAGGAAGATCGCCGTCGCCGCGGGCAGCACGCCGAACACCGCCATCGCCACGAGCAGGATCCCGATGCCGATCACGAGATCGACGAGGTTCGAGATCAGCGCGCTCATCGGCGAAAACAGGCGCGGGAAATAAATCTTGGTCAGCATCTCCGAATTCTGGACCATGCTCTGCGACGACATCGTCAGCGAGTTCGCGAAGTAGTGCCACGGCACGAGCACGGCCAGGTAGGAGAGGTATGAATTCAGACCGTAGGCTTCGATGCCGGCCACGCCGCCGAAGATCGTGCCGAAGATGACCATGTTGACGAGCGGGACGATGATCGCCCACAGGAACCCGAGCAGCGTCTGCTTGTATTTGATCTTGATGTCGCGCCAGGAGAGGAACCACAGCAGTTCGCGATAGTGCCACAATTCGGTCCAGTTCAGGTTCAGCAATCCGCGCGGCGGTTCAATGGTGGTCGTGTGCAATTCCTGATTCATAGGGCCTCGAAAATCACGCCTAACCGTTCCGGCGCCCCAAAGCGGCGCCACATACATTCCGCGACAATATACAATCATCGGGATGCGATACGCAACCGGTTCGGGGAAGGGTTGTGAATTTTACGCCAGGGGCCCGGCGACGGGATTTTCTGACGGGGCGGATTCGGAAGCATCTTCGGTGGGAGATCCAGCCGGCGCCGGCGACACGCCCGCAAGGTCCGAGCAAAGCTTGATGACCTGATCGCAATAGAGCGGCGAGACCGCGTCGCCCTCGGCCAGGCGAGAGCCCAGGCCTCGCAGGGTTTCGATGACCATCTGCCGGCCGGTGCGGCCGAGCATTTGTTCGGCGCCCGGCTCGCCGGCCGCTTTCTGGACGGACTCGTAGGCGGCAATCACCCGGCCGGCCAGTTCGGCGCGGTTCGGGGCATGGGCCGGGACGTGGAAATCATCGACCCTGGATTTCATCCGGACGTATGCGAGGCAAATGCCGAAAACCGCGACGAGACACTCGATCGTCAGGAACAACAGGGCAAACACAAGCGGGCTCATCAAGGTTACCTCGTCCGGTTAAAAGCTCAGGTCGTTCATATCGACTTTAATCTCGGCCTCTTGCTCGTGGGCCTTTCGGATATCGACGCCCTCGTCGGGCGAATCCGCGGCCGGCTCTTCGGTCGCTTCCTCGATCGTTTTGTTCATCGCTTCGATGGCTGTGTCTTCGGCCGCCGCTTCGGCAGCATCGATCTGTTCGGGCTCGGTATCGGGCTTGGCCTCGGGAGTCGCCGGCACCGGATCGGGCTGGGTTCCTAAAAGCCCGGCGGCCAGGAATTGCTGCTTGATTTGCAGAAGCGCCGCGTCGTCGCGGTGCGCCTTGTGCCTGCGGTGGACCGCAAACGCCAATCCCGCGGCAAATGCGAACATCAGGTTCAGGAAACCGAGCAGCATGATCGCAAGCACCCACGACGACCCCACCGGTTTCTCCTCGGCCTCCGGCTGAGGCGCGGCCAGGGTCGGCTGGACCGGCAACGAGATGATCGGCGCCAGCGTGGGCTTTTCCATTTCCGAAGCGTGGCTCCACGTTTCGGGGACGCCCGTCTCGGCAAGCGTCATGTCGGCGGTCGAAAACTGATATGTTCGCGAAACGATTTCTTCTTTGACATCCGTTCCTCCCACGAACATGCACTGAAGCTGATGCGTTCCATCTTCGTCGCCGAGATCGAGCCGGCTTGCCCAGGCGCGGTCGGTGACCGGCCTTAGCGCCAGCGTGACCCAGCTGCCGGAGGGCGATTTCCAATGAAGGATCGGGCCTTGGGAGGCGTTATCCGCGGTGACCTTGATGATCGCGATTCGGGCTGAGGTTTCCGTGGATGAATTGGTTTCAGTCTCGCAGGTCAAAGTCCATGAGGTCGGTTCGGCGCCGGGGCTTGAGGCCGCCCAGATGCCTGTCGCGAACGATGACCAGAAAAGTGCCATGCCCAGTAGCCGCATACGTTTCCCCTTGGTTCCGGCGGAACCGTTCATCTTATCGGTCGTTCGAGGATGTTCATTGAATCGAACAGGGGAGGAAAGCGTGCGTGGGGCGGGGATGATGAATATGAAAAAGAGAGATTTTATTCAATCATCATCATCATCATGGTGTGAATGTTGGGGAATACAGGCTTAAGACAAACAAACCCAGTGATCCAGGGGTATTAATAAAAACTGGAGAAATCCCCGATTCATCCACAATCAGGGAAGAAGAGGGGAAGAGCCCGGAAAATCACAGGGAGAAGGACCAGGAGATTGTGGAAAGCTGTGAATAAGTTTCATCGGGTTTTTTCATCATTGATAGAGCTGTCATGGGCGCATTTTCATATAAAACAGGATACTGTCCCCGGTGAAAACTTATTCACAGTTCAGTGTGGTGAATGGCGCTTTTGGGGCTTAAATTGGTTTATTTTTACAAGTAACACAAAATCAATCATATAAATCAAAAAATATGGCTTATAAAAAAGATTTATCCACCGTTTCAGAGTGAGTTATTCACAGTTTTCCACAAGCCTGTGGATAACTCATTTTTCGATCCAACTGCTTAATTTTAGCTGGTTTTTGAGATGGTTAGCGATTCCTGTGCCACTGAAATTTTCCACAACAATCCACAACCGGGGCAGAATGAGGGAAAAATGAGGCGAGATGTTAAATAAGGTGCATCCTGCCGCAAATGATTGCAGATGGTAGCCAGAAAAGCAGTCGCCCGAGCGTAAGCGAGGGATAAGCAATCGAACGAACGTGTTCTGTCCGTAGGCGGGGTGACCAACGGGAACCCCCAGTCAGTGATTCCATTAAAATCCAAGCCCCCCGGCAGGAGGCGAAATTTAGATCACTACTTGATCTGGATCACATCATTCGAACTGTTCGCTCGGATCTCGGGGACGTACATCGCGTGCACGAGGCATGGCAGCGCGTGGAACGTTCCCGGGATCTCGGCGCGCAGCTCGTATTTGAGCGTGTGTTTGCCCTGCGGCATGTTATCAACGAAGAACGCCGTCTTCTCGTCGCGCAGTTCCTGGTGGCCCCAGATACCCTGGCCGCCGACTCCGCCGCTCTGGAGCTGAACCGGTTCCATTCCGGCCGCCTTCATGTCCTCGATGACGATGTATTCGTAGTTGTTCTTGGCCTCGAGGCTGAGCTCGACCTCGACGCGGTCGCCGGAGTTGAGTACGTCGCCTTCCTTGAGCTCGGTGCGAACGGGCTTGTAAACGCCCGAGGGGGTCGGTTTCATTTCGGTGCGGAAGTAGCGGCGTTCGGCGAAGACCTCGTTGCCGGCGGGCTTGATTTTTTCCTCCCGCGTGAAGTAGGTGAGCCACGCCGAGGCGTAGAGCACGCCCGTGCCCTTGCGCACGATCTTGATTTCGTTGTCACCGGTCTTGAGCAGGTTGGCCGGAACGATCACCTTGCCCTCGAACTCGAACACGTTTTGCGGCGTGGCCTCGAGCGACTTGACGTGCGTGCCGTTAACGATCACGTCGGCCGTCCAGTCGGGCTTGTCCTCGCCCTTGATCTTGATATAGTCGGCCAAGGCGCGGATCACGATTGCGGTGTCTTTGGTCGATTCCCATCGGCTGCCGCGGCGGTTGCGCACGAGCCACGTCATCGCCTCGTCAATGACAGGGTTCTGCGGATCGATCGCGAGCAGCGCGCGCAGGCCGAACGCGGTGGCCTCGATCGCGCCATCGCTCCAGCGCCACCAGAAACGCTCGCTCCCCCAGTGCGCCGTGCCATTGGGCTTGTCCTCGACGAGGTCGTTCATCATGTTGCGCGCGAGTGTCTGGGCGCGCTCCGTGCGGCCGCTCTTGTGGCATGCGAGGGCGTAGAGCGCGCGCGCATACGGGTTGAGCTCCTCGCGCCGCGGCCACAGGCGCTGGTGCGCCGCGTCGGTCAACTGATCTTCCTGAACGAGGTCCCTGACCGTGGCCAGCGCATACAGCATCCACGCTTCCATGTCGGGCTGGTCCTCGAAATCGACCAGGTGCAGCCGCAGGAACTGCGCCGCGCGGGTGATGACTTCCGTGCGCACGTTGACGTCGGCTTCGCGCGCCTGCGCGAGGCCCTGCACGACGTAGGCCGTCATGTAAGGATCGCTCTTGCCTTCCTTCCACCAGCCCCAGCCGCCGTCGCCGCCCTGCATGTCGTAGAGCCGGTCGAGCCCGGCCTTGATCATGTCGGGGAGCTTCTTTTCGAGTTTGGGGTTTTTGATTTGAAGTTGCTGAAGCGTCTTATACGTGATGACCGCCGGCACGAACCGCGAAAGCGTTTGCTCGACGCAGCCGTACGGGTAATCGGCAAGATACGGCAGCGCGTTGACCATCGCGCGCGCAAGCGTCGGCTCGATCCAGATCGTGAGGCCTTCCGAGCCCGCGCGGCGGTCGGCGGGAATCGACAGCGTCAGCGTGCGGCTTGTCTCGCCTGCGGCCTCGCGGATCGCCGCCGCCTTGGCGATGAACTGCTCGATGCCGTATTCGAGGATCGGGTAAGTTTTCTCCGCGGCGTCGGAGTCGATAGTGGCCAGTGCGGACATCTTCACCGTTGCCGCGCCGGTGGTTTCAGCCATGACATCGACCCAATCGACACGCCGCTGATTGTTGGCCGGCACCACAATATTCGCTGCGCGTTGATTGGTTAAAACCACCGGGCTCGTAATGGAATCGGTCCAGGCCGGGTTGATTTGCTCGATGGCAATGCCCGCCAGGATTTCATTGACTCGGAGTCCCTTGGTCTCAAGCCGCACACGCACCTTCTGCGTTTCGCTTGTGTTGTTGGTGATGATTGCCGAGAGGGTTGCCTTGTCGCCTTGGACGAAGAAACGCGGCACTTGCGGCCGGACCATGATCGGCTTGTTCGTCTTGACCTCGCGCGTTTCCTGGCCGATCTGCGTCGATTGGGTGAGCGCAAGGCTCGTGGCGCGCCATGTCGTGAGGCTGTCGGGCATCGTGAACGTCGCGCGGGCGGTGCCACTGCGATCGGTTACGACGCTTGCCATCCAGTATGCGGTCGAGGCGAAGTTGGTGCGCACGCGCGGCTCGGCGGCCGTTTCGGCCGGCTGGCCTGCGCTGTAATTCCGAACAGGCGATTTTGCCGCCCTCACTTTCATGTCCATCCCGCCCATTCCACCGACCATCGGCGCGGAGGCCGGCGCGACCAAGCCATTGGTTATTTCCATTTGCAAGCCGCCGCGGGCGTCCATTAATCCATGCCGCCTGTCATAATACGCACCGGCCAACTTGCTTTCGTCCATGGCCTGCGCCGGGATCTCTTCGCGCATGACGCGCTCGAACTTGCCGGGCTCGTCTTTTTTCGGCGCCCAGAATTCGGTGCGGTAGCTGTCGGGGCTGGCCAGCGTCTGGATCGCGAGCGGGCGCGTGCGGCCCCAGAAGAACTTGCGCGCGTCCGGCGCGACATCGCTTTGGATTGCCCACACCGAGGCGTCGGCCACGCCGAGGCTCAGTTCGGCGCGCACGGGCTTGCCGCTGTGATCGCGCACCTCGACGCGCACGTCGGCCTTCTCGCCGGGGCGATACTCGGCCTTGTCGGAAATGATTTTTACATTCAGCAGTTCATCGACCGGCGGGACGCGGACCATCTTGACGTCGCGGAATCCGGAGAAGTCATACATCGACACCGTGGTGAGATACACGTTGGGCGTGAACGAGGGATCGACCTTGATCGGCACGAGCTGCGCGGTGCCTTTCATATTGATGATTTGGCTGGAGAGGACCGCCTCGGCCTCGGCCGCAAGCCACACCGACACGCCCGGCCGGCGCGTGACGATCAGCGCCTGGATCGTGTCGCCCTGCTCGTAGGTCGTGCGGTCGATGATGATCTCGGCGCCGCCCGAGCGGTAGCCGATGCTCGTCGTGTCCTTCGACGCCACGAACACGGTCGTCTCGCCCTCGACCTTTTCGCCGAACGAATCGTGCGAATTGTATTTGATATAGAAAAAGCCGTTCTGGTCGGGCTGGAACTGGAGCGTCATCCTGCCGTCGGCGCCGGTGACCGCGGGCTTGTTGAAGAGCTCGGTATCCTTGTAGCCCGGCGCGGGATTGCCTTGCGCGTCCTTGCGGTCCTTGTCCCACTCGCGCTTATAGACCGTGACGAGCCCCTCGGCGGCGACGGGCTTGTTGTTCGGGTCGAGCGTCGAGATGTCGATCTTGACCGCGTCGCCGGGCAGATAAAGGTAGCGCTGCGGATACAGGTATGCGGCGAACGCGGTGAGTGCGACCTTGACCGATCCCGACGCGCTCACCTCTCTCCGCGAAAGGTCAGTCACGCGCGCCTCGACGCGGTAGCTGTAGCCCCACACGTGCTGGTCGCGCGCGGCCTTGACCTCTTCATCCGTGAGCGCGCCGACCTCGAGGTTCGCCTTGCCATTGGCGTCGAGCGTGACCGTCTTTTGCAACACGATCTGCTCGGGCGCATACGGCCGGCCCCACCCCATCGGCGAATACGCGCGATACGAACGCCGACCGCCGAAGCCGCCGACGTAATCCATCGGCTCCGCGCCTTCATAGAGCCAGTCGTAAGGCCGGATCGGCGACCACCACGGCCAGAACGGCGCGCGGTGCACGACGACCTGCGCCGTCGCCCCCGCGACCGGCCCGCCGAAGTAATACTCGGCCTGGATCGTGAACGGCACGGCCGAACCGAGCCGATACGAACCCTTGCCCGGCTCGACGCTGACCTTGAATTCGGGCAGCTTGTATTCCTCGAGCCGGCAGAGCTGCGCGGCAACCATGCGTTGCTGTGTCGGCAAATCGATTTCAATCTGCAGCATCCCGAGCGCGACCGAGCGCGACGCCGTAAACGTGCCTTCCATCGTGCCGAACTCGCTCACTTTGTACGTCGCCTCGTGCGCGACGTTGCTGCGCTCGTCGCGGATGCGCAGCTTGTATTCTGATGTCTTCGGAATGTCGTAAGCCTCGCCGGAGTCGGTGCGCAGGACCGCTTTCCAGTGGATCGGCTCGTCGGGGCGATACGCCGGCCGGTCGGTATAGGCATAGAGCACCGTCGGCTGATCGATGCCGGCCTGGATCGGTCCGTGCCCGCCATAGCGGCCCGCCCAGTAACCCCAGTTCTGGAACAGCGCAATTTCATCGCCGCGGCGCGCGACAGCGTAAAAATCGTGCGGGCGATCGGGATCGAGTCTCGGCATATCGACCGTCGCGCGGCCGTCGCTGCCGGTCTTGCCGTCGGCGCTGAGCCAGTGCTCGGGCTCCGACTTTGCGCCGGAGCCTTCCCAGACGAAGATGCTCACCGGGATGTTTCCGGCCGGGACGCCGGTGTCGGAATTGGTGACGAACAACTCGGCCTTGTCGCGGTCGAATTTGCCGGCCACGCCAAGCGCGCCGACAAGGAACGGCTGCGAGAGGACCGGGTTGGTCACCTTGGGCGAGGTCAACGTGATCTGATAGACGGCGGGCTCGAGGGGGTCGAGGTAAAGCTCGGTGCTGTGCGGGACGAATTTGCCTTCGTCGATCATGCCCTCGACCTGTTTTTCGAGGATTTGCTTGCTGCCGATGTCGGCGATGCCCTGGCGGTGGCTGAATTGGTGTTTTTCGAGGTAGGACTCGAGGTTGGCGCGTTTGAGCGTGAGCGTGGCCTGCTTCAAGTTGCGGTAATTGATCGAGACATGAATGTAAGAGCCGGGCGCGAACGACGGCGCCGTATTGACGCCGACCGTGGGCTCCGTCGTGTTCCGGACCATGTTGCGCGCGTTGTCGTAAAACTGTGTCTGGCCGGGCTTGTAGCGCTCGAGCAGCTCGTTCCAGGCGCGCACCGCTTCCACGTAGTTCTGGGCGCCGTCGAAGAACTGTCCCGTCTCCCATAACGCGTCGTCGCTCCACTCATTGTTGGGGCGGATCGCGCTCGCCTGCCGGAAATAATCCTCGGCTTCCTTCATGCGCGCGGCCTGCTCCGCCTTGTCCTGAATGTAATGCCTGCTGCGGTCGCAGGCGCGGCCGAGATTCAGGAGGGCGTGCGTGCGGTCGGTCGCGTCCTGGCTGACGCGCAGCACGTTGCGCATCGAATCGCGAATAAGATCGAACACGTGCGTGTCGGGCTTCGGCGGCAGAGCGGTTCGAAGCGGCCGCGGCCGGCGCGGCGACGGGTAGCCGATCCGGTTGATCATGAAATCGGCGATCTTGAAGTTGAGCTTGACGTAGCGCGCGACGGCGCCGGGGTCGGACGAACTGCCCCAGAAATCGCGCGCGGAGGCCAACACCTCGACGATTTTATCCCATTGATCCCACGGCCGGTTTTGCTGAAGCAGGTCGCCGAGCGATTCGGCGGCCTCGGCGCGTAGCGACTGGTCCTTGGGCAGGTCCTCGACGGCGCGCTCGAGCCGCTTGCGGGCGGCTTCGGTGTTCTCGCCGCCGGCGCGCTCGCGCCACAGGCAATCCGCGCCCCACACATTGGCGGCGTCACGGATGTCCTTGGAGGTCGAGTCGGCCAGCGCGTCATAGACTTCGCGCGCCTGCGCGAACGAGCCCTCCAGGCGCAGCCTGTCCGCGCGCGCCAGTTTCTGCGCGGCCGATTCATTCGCGTCCGAAGCCGCGACGGCCAGGATCAGCGTCATGAGCGCCAGCAGCGAAGCCCTGAAAAGATTCATGGGACCTCTCCCGTTTCGTGGTTCGTGGATCGTGAATCGTTCATTTGCGGCGTTCGACTCACGATGGACAACTCGTTCAGGCTCTTGAAAATACTTTCCTGTAATCTATGACGCGCGGCGAGAGAAAATGTTCCACTCGCAAATGCGAAGTGCGGAATCTCGAAAATGTTTCGAATTTCGAGATTCGAATTTGTTTCGGATTTCGATTTTCGGATTTGATTCCACACTCCGCATTCCGCATTCGGTTGCGTCTTTTGTTCCCAATCGGTAAAGTATCGCCGTTATGTGTGCTGACATGCCCACTTTCTTTGAACGGCTGGCCGCCCGGTGCGAGGACATCGGCAGCAGCTTGTGCGTCGGCATCGACCCCGACCCCAAGCGTATCCCCAAGCACCTCGGCGGCGGCCCGGAAGCCATTTACAAGTTCTGTGCGGAGATCATCGAGGCGACGGCCGATTTCGCGGCGGCGTTCAAGCCGAACCTCGCGTTCTTCGAGTCGATCGGCATCGAGGGGCTCAACGTGCTCGACCAGGCGCTGACGCACGTGCCGCGCGGCGTGCCGGTCATCATCGACGCCAAACGCGGCGACATCGGCTCGACCGCCGAGCATTACGCGCGCTCCATTTTCGAACAGATCCACGGCGACGCCACGACGGTGAACCCCTACCTGGGCCTGGAGTCCGTCGAACCGTTTTTGAAGTACGAGGACCGCGGCGTTTACCTGCTGTGCCTGACGTCCAACGCCGGGGCGGCCGATTTCCAGTTGCAGAACGATCTCTACCTGAAGGTCGCGCGCAAGGCCGCCGAGTGGAACACGCGCGGCAACGTGGGGCTGGTCGTCGGCGCGACGCGGCCGCGCTTTTTGACGGCGATCCTCGCCGTGGCGCCCGACCTGCCGATGCTGATCCCGGGCCTCGGCGCGCAGGGCGGCGACCTCGACCAGATCATGGCGGCCGTGCCGAGGCTGGCGCGCCACCGGCTGCTTTTTAATGTATCGCGCTCGATCATCTACGCGGCCGACGACGAGACGTTCGGCCGCGCCGCCCGCCTCGCGGCGAAGTATTACTGCGCCCGCATCAACGACGCCCGCGAACACAATTCAGAAAAATAAATTCACCACGTAAAAACGCGAAACTGCAAAGCCCGCAAAAGGGAATTTGCGCGTAATGCCGCAGGAATGCCGCTTGACGCCGTCGCGTTCGAAACGCACCGGAGGTGCGTCCGCGAGTAGCCCCCGGCGAAGCGCAGCGCCGCCG
>JAJFUE010000063.1 GCA_021372575.1 bacterium
AAACTGGGGTGGATCGAGGACAAGGTCGCGCGGCCGCTTCATGTGCTCAACATGGCGGTCCTGGCGCCGATCACGCTGGCGCTCGGGATCTGGCCGCTCAATCGTTCACTGCCGGATTGGTACTTGTCGCCGATTCTGATGGGCGTGCTGGTCGGGGCGTCAACAGTGTTATCGGTGTGGCTGAGCCCGCGGCTGACGAGCGATCGCGGCGCGGCGGGGAGCCTCTTGCTCCTCATTCCGATGAACAATATTTCCTACACGCTTGCGGGCTTCCTGACGCTGTTGCTGCTGCCGATCGCGGCGTATCCGTATAACGCGATCATGATGTATCCGTACCTGATCGCGACGTTCGGCGTGTGGATGCCGCTGTCGTATCACTGGCGGCACGGCGAGGGCAGTTCGCTGGCGAAGACGTTCATGACGAGCGTCTTTTCGGCTCCGTCGATGAGCATCGTCGGGATCGGAGTCGGGACGGCGCTCAACGCGTGGGCGCCGCCGATGCCGCACGCGCTGGTGCCGGTGCTCAAGTTCATGGTGTTCGCGAGCACGACGATCACGATGTTCGCGATCGGGGCGCGCCTGCACTTCAGGCGGTTGACCGGCTACACGTCGCTGCTGGTGTGGCTGTGCGCGATCAAGTTCATCGTGCACCCGCTGGCGATGATCGCGATCTGCTGGGTGTTCGGCGTTCACGGGATGCTGGCGGCGACGTTGTTCATCGCGTCGTGCATGCCGGCGGGGGTCTATGGCCCGGCCATCGCGACGATCAACGACCTGGACATCGACCTGGCCAACGCGGGCTACATGTGGAGCACGGGGATCTTCATGTTGGTTGGATTGCCGCTGATGATCTGGGCGCTCAAGCTGCCGATCTTTCAGTAAGCATGGGATTCATGGGAGCGATCCGACAGCTTTGAGGATCGCTGATCCGGAGTTTCGACGGCGCTTTAGTGGCGGATTTCAAGTCAACCCAGGCCCTTCGGGCCTGTATGTGTTTAGCGCGGCTAATCCGAATTTCTGCGCTGAAAGCGCAAGAGAATTGAGCCTGGGGCGGAGCGTAGCGCAGCCCCAGGTTGTGAGTCGATGAAAACCGGAGCGCTGAAAGCGCGAAAGAAACCGATTTCTCTCGCGCCTTCAGCGCTCGCGACTGATTTGGATCGCTGTCCTGGGGCTGCGCTGCGCTCCGCCCCAGGCTTTATTCTTTCGCGCCTTCGGCGCTCAGGTGCTCACGCCTTTCAATTGGAATCGGCTTGCGCACGCTAAACACATACTCGGGCCTGGGTTGTTTTCGAAATCATTTGGCCGCAGCTTGAATTAAGAATTTTCGTAATAGCGCGAACTTAGAACTTATTGATGCCGAACACCTGCTCGCGGGGTTTTCGGCCGCCGGTCGGGACGTCCGTGAAGGCATTCTCGAGTGCGGGATAGCCCATGATGATGATCGCGACCGGCTTGACGTTGGGCGGGATGCCGAGCACGGTTTTGACCTCGGATTCGGTGAACGCGCCGATCCAGCACGTGCCGAGGCCGGCTTCGACGGCGGCAAGGGTCAGGTGGTCGAGCGCGATTGCCACGTCGATGTCGCAGCTGTTCCAGTAGCCGCCCATGCGCGTGTAGGCTTCATCGACCAGGCCGCAGCCGACGATGACGGCCGGGGCATGCGCGATGAAGTTCTGGCTGCGGCACGCGCGCGAGAGCTCGAGACGCTTGGCGGGGTCGGTCACGATGACGAACCGCCACGGCTGGTAGTTGCACGCCGAGGGTGCGAGCCGGAGCGCCTCGGTGACCCGCTCGAGAACCTCGGGCGGGATCGGGCGGTCCGCGAATTCGCGAATGCTGCGCCGGCGCCGAATTGCCTCCATCACGTCCATGGTGCTCATCTCCGGGGAAAAAGTCGCACAAGGCCGTCACGCGGCCCTCACGTATTTATTCACTAAAGGAATTGGCGGAGAATCACAACCGAATTTGCTTCGGGATGCGTTCCGGCCATTGTAAAATTCAAGAATGTTATTGGTGAATATTTCACAGCTGATCGTGACTCCGCACACATTCGTCGTCGTGATCAATGACCTTGCCGGCATTGTTGGTTTGTGGCTCAAACTGTGGCCGATTGTTTGCTGAAATTCGTTTTAGTCGGGCGCAACGATGGAATACCTGCATCCTTACATCCC
Organism: bacterium; assembly: GCA_021372575.1. Lineage (GTDB taxonomy): Bacteria > Sumerlaeota > Sumerlaeia > MVZB01 > MVZB01 > JAJFUE01. The sequence continues at coordinate 2,172 of JAJFUE010000063.1, forward strand.
CATTCTGATGATCGTCGTCCTGGCCGCGGCGTTCGCCGTCGTGACGATTATCGCGTCGGCGTTGATCGGTCCGCACCGCCCGGGCCGCGTCAAGGCGCTGCCTTATGAAAGCGGCATGGTTCCGTTCCACGAGGCCAACATCCGGCTGCCGATCAAGTTTTACGTCGTGGCGCTGCTGTTCCTGCTGTTCGACGTGGAGACGGTGCTGATCCTGACGTGGGCGATCGCGTTCCGCGCGCCGGGGGCGCCGATGCCGGGGTTCCAGGGCTACGCGTTCCTCGTCATGCTGTTCTTCATGATCATCCTGGTGATCGGGCTGCTTTACGAGTGGCGGAAGGGGGCGTTGAAATGGACCTGAGGCGCGACACGCAGGCTCCGCCGCCGCCGTGGGACGACAAGGTGAAGCGCCCGCCGTTCGTCAATGCGGACGCGCTCGAGCAGATGGAGAAGATGCGGCCAGCCGAATACAACGCGCGGCTCGTGAAGACGCTCGACGAGGTCATCGCATGGTGCCGCAAGAATTCGATCTGGCCGGTGACGATGGGGCTGGCGTGCTGCGCGATCGAAATGATGGGCGCCGCCGCGAGCCGCTACGACCTCGCCCGTTTCGGCATGGAAGTGTTCCGGCCGTCGCCGCGGCAGGCCGACCTGATGATCGTTTCGGGGTGGGTAACGAAGAAGATGGCGCCGGTCGTGCGGCGCATTTACGACCAGATGGCCGAACCCAAGTGGGTGATCTCGATGGGCGCGTGCGCCAGCTGCGGCGGCATGCACAACTGCTACGCCGTGCTGCAGGGCGTCGATCAGATCGTGCCGGTCGATGTGTATGTTCCGGGCTGCCCGCCGCGTCCCGAGGCGCTGATCTACGGCATCATGCTGCTGCAGAAGAAAATCCAGAAAAGCCCGCAGGCGCTGATCTGAAAGGAGCCGAGGCCGTGCCGCTTGAGCCAGCAACATTGCTTGAGACCGCATCGGCCGCGGTCAAGGCGATCGGCGCCGATGCGCTGCTCGACGGGATCGTGTTCCGCGGCGAAGTGACGCTCGTCATCGAACGCGATTATATCGTTCGCATTATTGAAGCGCTGCGGCGCGACCCCGCCCTGTCGTTCAGCATGCTGGTCGATATTACCGCGATCGATTACCTCGAGGTCGGGCGCGAGCCGCGCTTCGACGTGGTGTATGCGCTGGTTTCGCTCGAGCACCGGCACCGGATCCGGCTGCGCGCACCGGTGCCCGAGAACGATTGCCATATCCAGACAATCGTGCCGTTGTGGAGGGGCGCCGATTTCCTCGAGCGCGAAGTGTTCGACATGTTCGGCATCGCGTTCGACGGCCACCCCGACCTGCGCCGGATCATCATGCCGGACAACTGGGAAGGCCACCCGCTGCGCAAGGATTTCCCCTTGGGCGGCGCGACGAGTTTCTATTACAAGCAGGACACGGACGAATACGCCGGCGAGCCGGCGGATCTCGTGCCGCGCATCAGGGTGCAGGACAGCGATGTGTAGTGAATGATGAATGATGAATGATGAATGATGATTGAATGCTAAGTGAGTGATGGCGTTGAACGAGTCGATGGAAAAATCCTTGAGTCAGGAAACGCACCGGACGGTCGAGCAAGATTACCCGACCGGCGAGATCATGATGCTCAACCTCGGGCCGCAGCATCCTTCGACGCACGGCGTGTTGCGGCTCGTGCTGGACCTCGAGGGCGAGACGGTGCTCGACATCCGGCCGGTGATCGGATACCTGCACAGCGGCAAGGAAAAGCTCGCCGAAGTCAAAACCTACCACAAGTTCATCTCATACACCGACCGGCTCGATTACCTCTCGCCGATGGCCAATAACTTCGCCTACGTCGGCGCGGTGGAGAAGCTGCTGGGCGTCGAGGTGACCGAACGCTGCAAGTTCCTGCGCACGATCCTGTGTGAGATGGCGCGTATCTCCAGCCACCTGCTCTGGCTCGGCTCGCATGCCATGGAACTGGGGGCGATGACCGTCTTCCTTTACACCTTCCGCGAGCGCGAGGTTCTCTATGACCTGTT
>JAJFUE010000068.1 GCA_021372575.1 bacterium
CTGGTTTGATGCATGTGGGCTCGTGTCACTGCTGGACCAGAGACAACGGCTGCAAAGCCGCTCATGAACCGCCGGATACGGAACCGTACGTCCGGTGGTGTGGGAGGACGGGGGGAGCAATCCCCCCTCCTACCCGATTCATCTTTCATCATTCATCATTCCCATCTATCCGGCGTCCGCGATCCCGCCTTCTTCCTCGTCTTCCTCACCCATGCACGAGTCGTGTTCGACGATCGTGGATTGAACGCTTCCGGATTCGGCCACCAGCGCTTCAAGGTCCTGTTCGGATTCTTCGCCCTCGCTGATGTCCTCATTGACCAATTGCACAACCTTTTTCAATGGTTTCTCGGTCATGGCGATGCCTCCAATTGGTATCACCCCATTTTACCATGTCGTGCGCGCTGCGGCTGGCAATCGTATTTTGCAAAACCTGCTTGACTTGACCGCATGAGCGAGTGAAAAGTCTTTCGGCAAAAGCCATGATCGAGACAGGTCTCGGTTTCCAGGTCGATTACGATTACGATTACGATTACGAGCACGAGCACGAGCACGAACCGATAACTTTCGTCAAGGGCGCTTACGATCGGGGTATTTTTCTTTCCATGGCCATACTCCGCCGCTACCGTCTCGAACTCGTCCTGTTCGCCTGCGTGTTCGCCCTGATGGGCGCATTCAAGTGGCGGCAGTATCGCTCGTTCGGCATCCATGATTACGACACCGGCATCTATGGCAACGTGGCGTGGAACATCGCCCACGGCAACGGTTTCTACAGCGCGATCAACAACCGCAACCAGCTTGGCGAGCATTTCTCGCCGATCATGGCCGTGTTCGCGCCGCTCTATCGCGTCTGGCCGAATCCGCTCAACATCCTGCTGGCGCAGGCCGTTGCCGTCGCGCTGGCGGTCGTGTTGTTTTACGAGATCGCGGTTCTATTGTCCGAATCGCTCCCCGGGCGCGAGCGACGATGGTTTGTCTTCACCTGCACCGGCATGGCCTTGTTTTACCTGCCGCTGCAAAGCTCGCTGATTTTCGAGTTTCATCCCTCGACGCTCGGCATGCCGATGGTGGCGGGCGCGGTGTTGTGCCTGCACCGCAAAAGAACGGCCGCGTTCTGGCTGCTGGTCGCGGCGCTGCTCACGACCAAGGAGGTCGCGCTGTTGTCGATCGCCGGGCTGGGGTTTTATGCGGGCTTCGTGCTGCGGCGGTGGCGATTGATGCTGGCCCTGATCGCGATTTCAGCGCTCGCGGCGGCCGTGATCTTCGGGCTCATCATGCCCGAGTTCCGCGGCCCCAAGGAATGGCGCCATGGCGACCGGCTCGATCCCTTCTCGCTGTTCGGCGACAAGCTCCAATACCTCTGGCGGCTGGGCTGGCACCTGGGCCTGACGCCGTTCTTCTCGGGCGCGGCGCTGATCGCGGCGATCCCCACGACGCTGCTCAACGTCAGCGTCGGCATGGACAACCAGTTTTCGATTCTGTATCACTACGACGACCAGAACTGCGTTTTCTGGATTGTGGCCGGCATGCACGGGCTGGCGCGGGTGTATTCCCGGGCGCGCGGGATGGCGTTCTTTTCGCGCAACGCGTGGCGCGCGCCATGCGCCCTCGCGGTGTTCGTCGTTGGGGTATCGTTTGCCGGCGGCGGCGTCAGGTTCGTCGATCACTGGCATATCAACCGGATCCGCAAGTCCAGGGAAGCGCTGCAAGCGAACCTCGCGAAATACGTCGCGCTGCCGCCGGAAATCGGCGTCGCCACGCAGACAGGGTTCGGCCCCTACCTCTGCCACCGAAGCCGCTTCGTCGAGATGGAATATAATTTCATTCGATACAAGTATTACAAGCCCGGCGATTATATTCTGCTTTCGGACCGCGTCGAGGACGGGGGGCTGGACATCAAGGCGCTCATCGAGGCCTATCGGGCGGACCCCGGCCTCGAGTTGGTCGAAAAAAACAAGCTCCTGACGGTGTTCCGAGCGCGATGACCGCATGCCTTGACAGATATCTGTACATGTACTATATTTGATCTTTGAACGGAGGAGATATATGAATACGGTTTCTTATACATCCGCCCGGGCCAAGCTGGCCCAAACAATGGAGCAGGTTTGCAATGACCGGGCGCCGGTCATCATCACGCGCCAGAACGCCCGGCCGGTCGTCATGATGTCGCTCGAGGATTTTGATGCGCTCGAGGAAACCGCGTATTTGCTGCGCAGTCCGGCCAACGCCGCGCGCCTCGCCGAATCGCTCGCCCAGGCCGCCAAGGGCAAACTGGTCAAAGGCAGACTCACCGGCAAGTGAAGATCCTGTTTACCGAGCATGCGTGGGACGATTACCTCGAGTGGCAGCGCGTCGATCCCAAAATGGTGCGGCGGATCAACGAACTGATCCGCGCCGCCGGGCGCAATCCATCCTCGGGCATCGGCAAACCCGAGCCTCTTAAATTCAGCCTCGGTGGCTGCTGGTCGCGCCGCATCGATTCCGAACACCGGCTCGTTTACAAAATCGACCGCGAAACTTTAATCGTGATCCAGTGCCGGTATCATTACTAAGACAGAGACCCTGCCGTGGTGAGACAACGTGTTTAAAGAGTCTGCACGCTTATTGATCGCGGCGCTGATCGTTTTTGGCGGCATGATGGCGTCGGTCATTCTGTTTGGCTCGCTTTACGGCACCGGGCCGTGGGAATGGCTTGTTGTTCCGATTATGCTTGGCACGCTTGGTATTCTTTTGTTCGTGACGTATGTCGGGTTCAACAGGGGCCATGCCTCTCGCCATTCCGAGACTAATGCAAGACCTTTCAATTGGCTGAGCCCGCCGGCATTTGATCCTGTCAAAAGTTTGCTTTCGCAACTGGAATTCATGGACCCCGCTTCGGCCACTCCCGAAACGCGCGAAGCGATCCGAGAGAAGATCCTGCAGTTCGGCCCTGACGCGCTTAGAACCATCCTGAAATTGTCGCGCCATGAAGGCGACGATTACCGGGAAGATGTTTACAGCCTCTTCGATGCCCTCACCGGCGACCCGATCCAATTTTTCATTGATCACCTTGACGATGAGGACCGGGAAATCCGCTGGTCGTGCCAGAAATGGATCCGCGATAAAGGCAAGGGCGATACGCGACCGGTCGAGCCGCTAATCCGCATTTACGCCACGCGCGGCAGGGCTGAGGGCAGCTGTGTTTCGGAGGCTCTGTTTGGGATCGGCCCCTCGGCGGAAAAGCTTGTTGTGGAGATGGTTCTTGATGACAAACTGCCGGCCGACTTTCGTGTGGCGGCCGCTGAGAACTTTGAGTCCGATGTTATCGAAGACGACCAGATGGTCAGGTTGAGGCAAATTTTGGAATCGGAGTTGACGGCTCCGGCTTTGAAGGACGCCGTCAGGGCCATGCTGGAGACAAACGAAAATTGGCGCGCATTGATGGCACGAAAGAGAGAAAGCACAGGCGGGCAAGCTGAAGCTTGAACTCCGAACCGGAAATCCCATGTTGGGTCGGGTAGGTTCCCGTTTCTTTGGGATCGGATTCTTTCATCATTCATCTTTCATCATTCATCATTGGTTCATCATTCTCTTCCGCCCCCCTTGACGCTTATACACCAAGAAGTTAACATGGACACATTGGGAACGCGCCGCCGTGGGGCGGGCGTCATAGAAGGAGAAAATAACCGTGGCAAGTGACAAAGTGCTGAACCTGACCGATACTGATTTCGACAAGGTCGTCGCCGCCGGCGAGCCGATCCTCGTCGATTTCTGGGCCGAATGGTGCGGCCCGTGCAAGCGCATGATCCCCGTCGTTGATGAGATTGCGAACACCTATGCCGGCCGGCTCAAGGTCGCCAAGGTCAACATCGACGAGCATCAGGCGGCCGCCACGCGCCTGGGCATCCAGTCGATCCCGACGCTGGTCATTTTCAAGAACGGGCAACTCGCCGAGCGCATCGTCGGCGCGGTGCCCCGCGACACCCTGGTCGAGGCGATTGAACGCGTCCTCGCCTAATAAATCAAACGGGCCCGTGGGCCGGCCCGCGCCGGCCCACCCGGGCCTCAGCCCCAAGGCATCCATGAAATGTCCATTCTGCGGGCGCCTGAACAACAAAGTCATTAACTCGCGCCTGACCCCCGACGAGACCTCGATCCGGCGCCGCCGCGAGTGCATCGACTGCGGCTCGCGGTTCACGACGTATGAATACGTCGAGCGCACACCCGTCCTCGTCGTCAAGCGCGACGGCCGCCGCCAGCCGTTTGATCGGCAGAAGCTCATCGGCGGCCTGATGCGCGCCTGCGAGAAACGCCCCGTGACGCTCGAGCAGATTGACGCGCTCGTCTCCGAGGTTGATAAGGAACTGCAGAACGCGATGGAGCCCGAGGTCAGCTCGCTGCGCATCGGCGAGATGGTGCTGGCCCGCCTGCGCGGCCTCGACGAAGTCGCCTACGTGCGGTTCGCCTCGGTGTATCGCCAGTTCCGCGACGTCAGCGAGTTCAGCGAGGAAATCAGGACGCTCGCCGAGCGCGAACAGCAAAAACCCAACCCGTAATCGGGCATTGCCGATCCATCACTTTGCATTCTGAATCCAGGACTGAACCATGAATTCTGCACTCCGCATTCCGCATTCCGCACTGGTCATTTGCGCGGCGCTGGCGGTTCTCGCGCTGGCCGGTTGCGCATCGCAGGGTAAGATCCTCGTGCCGCAGCAGAAGAACGCGGCCATGCAGTATGGCTATGCCGAGCGCATGCGCGAGCAGGCCAACCTGCCGATCATTTTCCCGGACAAGAAGGCGTATGCTTCCGAGCGCGTCAAGATCTACGAGAGCTGGGCGGCAGTCGTCAGGAATTTCCCAGCCGACCGCGAAGCCACGCCGCTCGCCAAGATCAACATGATCGAAATGGACGCCGGCCTCGACGACCGCAACGCGCCGCACTCGGGCGCGACCCGCAAGCTGAGCATCAGCAGCAGCGTCGATCGTCGCGCCATCGAGGCCTATGAAGCCCTGATCAAGGAATATCCCGAGAACCGGTTCGTCCAGGCCAAGGCCCGTTACGACCAGGCGCTGATTTACAAGCGCGCCGGCGATTACGCCAAAGCCACCGACCTGTTCAAGTTCCTGGCCGAGAACTTCGGCAAGGATTCCAACCCGAGCCTGAAAGTCATCGGCCAGAAATCCGCCGCCTATTACCAGGAAACCTACGTCATCGGCAAGTGAGCGGCGTGAATGGTGGATCGTGCATCGTGGATCGTGCATCCGGAGAGGATTCGATTACGATTACGAGCACCAGCCTTCGCCAAGGCTTCGGCCGGCAAGCCGAGCACGACTCAGGACTCAGCACTCAGGACTCAGGACTCAGGACTCTTGGCATCTTCGCCGGCTGTCACCGAAGCGCCTCCCGCGCCGCCCAAGCCCGCCTTCTCCCTCATGACGGTGTTGCGCGAGTGGTGCGACGCGTTGGTGATCACGATCCTGCTGGCGATGTTCATCCGCACGTTTCTCGTTGAGCTTTACAAGATTCCGAGCGGTTCGATGTCGCCGACGCTCGTTGGGGGTCAGGTCGTCGAGACCGATTACAATCGCGACGGCCGCGCCGATCTCCTCATGCTCGGCGATGGCTCGGCCCTGTTGTTCGTGAACGATGGCAGCCGGCTCGTCGCGCACGGCCGCGTGACGATCGCGCCCGAGGAGCGCGCGCGCTACGAAAGCGCCGGCGCCATCGTCGAACGCGACGACCGCATCCTCGTCAACAAGTTCGCGTACTGGTGGCGCGCGCCGCGCCGGGGCGAGCTTGTGGTGTTCAAGGTGCCCGGGCGCATCTGGAGCCCCGACCGGCCGATCTACATCAAGCGTTGCGTCGGCCTGCCGGGCGAGCACATCGGCCTGGCCGCCGACGGCCGCCTCGAGATCGACGGCAAGCGCGTCGAAGAGCCGCTGTTTTTCCGTGCGCAGCATTACTCGGCCGCGCCGGGCCTGCAGGACAAGGCGGTCGAAAACAACCAGATTTATGTCTTCGGCGACAACACGCTGAACAGCTATGATAGCCGGTATTGGGGGGGCGTGCCACTCAATCACTTGCGCGGACGACCCTTTTTCCGGTATTTTCCGCTGGGCAAGATGATGTTCCTGAATTCCGACTGAAGGACCAAACCGTGAGCCGACAGGCCAGCCCAAAGCCCAACCCCAGGAAGACCGGCGCCAAAACCGACCATGAACCCGGTGGCGTCCGCGGCTTCGTCGATGAATTGATCTTCATCTGCGTCATCGTGATGTTCTTCCGCATGTTCGTTGTCGAATTATACAAGATCCCGTCGGGCTCGATGACGCCGACGCTGCTGGGCGGGCGCGTCACCAAGGTCGATCTCGACGGCGACGGCATCAAGGAGCTCCTGTTCAGGGATCCCAATTCGATCGAGCCGCTTTCCTACAAGTGGAACGGCGAGCGCTACATTTACGCCGGCCACGTTCCCGTGCCGTCGGCGCTGATCGACGACTGGGACGCCTCCGGCCGCTTCCGCTACCAGTTCGACCGCATCCTCGTCAGCAAGATTCCCTACATGTTCCACAATCCCCAGCGCGGCGACATCGTCGTGTTCAAGGTGCCGCCGATCATCTTCAAGCCCGACGCCTCGATCTACATCAAGCGCGTCGCCGGCCTGCCCGGCGAGCAGATTTCGTTCAACCGCGACGGCCGCCTGATGATCAATGACCAGCTCATTGAGCATCCCGATTTCTACAGGACGCAGCATTACGAGGCGATCGTGCCGAACGATTCAGGCGTGACCGACAGGCCGCCCAACCTGCATCTGTTCCCCAACGTCAGTTATTTCCCCGTCGGCGCCGGCATGCGCCTTGAGCGCATCCTGGTTCCCGACGGCATGGCCTACGTCTTCGGCGACAACGCGCAGGGGAGCCTTGACAGCCGCTTCTGGGGTGGCGTCCCGCTCCCCAACATCAAGGGCCGCGCGTTCCTGCGCATCTGGCCGCTGAACCAGATCAAGTTCCTGCACTAAAAAGATCCGGCGGTTCGTTCCGTACGTGTTTGGCGGATCCGGCGCTTCGGGGGACGACCGCGCTTTGGATGGGGAACCTCCCGTGCTAGAATACAGAAAAACCGAGAGACGTTCTTGCGTAAGGGTTTGTTCGGGACGGTTGACATGCGACTGGCTTTCACCCTTCTCGTCTCCATTCTCGCCTCTCTCATGAGCCCGCGGGCTGCCGCGGCCGCCGCCGACGCGCAGCCGTTGCCCCATGCCAACCTGATCGTGCTCGACAACCAGATCATGACGCCCGTCACGAGCGGTTTCATCGGCGACGCGATCCGGCGCTCCGAGACCGACGGCGCGGCCTGCCTGATCATCATGCTCGATACGCCGGGCGGACTGCTCGAATCGACGCGCGAGATCGTCAAGGCGATCATGAACGCGCGGGTGCCGGTGGTCGTGTTTGTCGCGCCGCCGGGCGCGCGCGCGGCTTCGGCGGGGGTGTTCATCACCTTGTCCGCGCACGTGGCGGCGATGGCGCCCTCGACGCACATCGTCGCCGCGCATCCGGTCACGATGGGCGAGGGCGAGGGGATCAAGCCGCTCGTGCCGCAGGAAAATCAGCCGCCGCCGACCACCGACACGATGAGCCGGAAGGTCATGAACGACACGGTCGCATGGATCGAAGGCATCGCGCGGGCGCGCGGGCGCAACGTGGACTGGGCAAAGCGCGCCGTGACCGAAAGCGTCTCGATCGGCGAGGATGAGGCGGTGAAATTGCGCGTCGTCGATTTCATTGCCGCTAACACGGACGACCTGCTCGCCAAGCTCAACGGGCGCGAGGTGGCGCTGCCGGACGGGACGCGTCGGCTCGCGACGCAGGGCGTCCGGCTCGACACGATCGCGATGAACTGGGTGCAGCGCGTCCTAGCCGTCGTCGTCCACCCCAATGTCGCTTACATCCTGATGATGCTCGGCATCCTGGGCCTGATTTTCGAGTTCACGACCTCGACATTCGGCTTTTCGGGCGTGTTCGGGCTGATCTGCCTGCTGCTCGCGTTCTACGCGTTCCATGTGCTGCCGGTCAACTACGCGGCGCTGGCGCTGATCCTGCTCGGGCTGGGTCTCATCATCGCGGAGGTCAAGATCGTGAGCCATGGACTCTTGGCCATCGGCGGCACCATCTCGCTGGTGCTGGGGAGCATGCTGCTGTTCGAGTCGCCGGCGCCGTCGTTGCGCGTGTCGCTGCCGCTCATCCTGATGACGGTGGGGACGATGGCGGCGATCGTGCTGCTGCTCGTGTGGCGGGCGGTTCGGGCGCAGGCGTGGCCGGCGGCCACCGGGGCGGCGGGGATGATCGGGGAAACCGGCAAGGCGGCGACCGCGCTGAGTCCCGACGGGCAGGTGTTCGTGCACGGCGAAATCTGGAACGCGACGGCGACGGAGCCGATCGAACAAGGCTCGGCCGTGCGCATCGTTCAGGTCGATGGACTGCATGTGACAGTCGAACCGATCAAAGTTGAAACGCGGGGAGGTGCGTGATGCCACAGGAATTCTTGGTGCTGCCGGTGTTCGTGATCGTGTTCTGGGTGATGAACTGCGTGAAGATCATCCGCGAGTATGAGCGCGGCGTGATTTTTCGGCTGGGGCGGCTGCTGCCGAGGCCGATCGGGCCGGGCATCAAGTTCATCCTGTGGCCGATCGACAAGATGGTGCGCATGAGCCTGCGCACGGTCACGCAGGACGTGCCGCCGCAGGACGTGATCACGAAGGACAACGTCTCGATCAAGGTCAACGCGGTGATTTATTTCCGCGTCGTCGATCCGAACAAGGCGGTCGTCGAGGTCGAGAACTACCTGTTCGCCACGTCGCAGATGGCGCAGACCACGCTGCGCAGCATCCTGGGCCAGGTCGAGCTCGACGAGCTGCTGGCGCAGCGCGAGAAGCTCAACCAGCAGCTTCAGGTGACGATCGACCGCCACACCGATCCATGGGGCGTGAAGGTCTCGGCGGTCGAGACGAAGCAGGTCGATCTGCCCGAGGAGATGAGGCGGGCGATCGCGCGCCAGGCCGAGGCCGAACGCATCCGGCGCGCCAAGGTGATCGGCGCGGAAGCCGAATTCCAGGCCGCCGAAAAGCTGGTCGAGGCGGCGAAGATGATGGGATACCATCCGATTTCGCTGCAGCTGCGCTACCTGCAGACGCTCGCCGAAATCGCGACCGAGAAGAACTCGACGATCGTGTTCCCGACGCCGATCGACCTGTTCACGCCGTTCATGAAGAAGATGGGGCTGCCGACGGCGGAGTGAGCGGCTGAGTGAATCATCTACTTTGCCGCGCTTACAGCGGCGAGTTTCTTGACCCATTCGAGGCCGAGCCGTCCGGGCTTGGTCGTGACGTCAAGCAGAGCGTTTTTGCCGGCTCTGTTATAGATCTCTTCCGGAACGCGGATTTTTTCCGAGGTGCGCTCTGGGCGCCAGGATTGCACGACTAAATATCGAAAGAAAGCCTTGTCGCCAAGCGGCTCCTTCTCAAGGACACGGACGCGATGGGTGGTCGGCGGAGCGGCGTCCAATGCGCCGTTGATGATTTCGATTCCTGTCCAACAACTGAAAAAAAGCGGGAGCGCAGCAAAGAAGGCCATCACGGAAACCGCGACGCCAAGATGCCAGATTCTTTTTTTATCCCGTTTTTTGTAACTGTCGGCTGAGTAGTAAAGCGCCAGCCCGGACGCGATGGAATACACGGCCCACAACGGAATCGAGTAACGCAGTGAATAGAGAACGCCTTCGTTCTCATTAACGGTGGAGTATTTAAGGGAGAGGAATAGGCCGAACATGAAAAAAAACATCATCAATCCCAGCCCATTCAGCGCGAGGGCATACAGCGGAAAATATGGAAGCCACTCACTCCAGCGCGCGCAGGGATGAACGGCGGGGGGCTGAACGGGAAACGATGGCGGCGGGATCAGTGCCTCGTTCCAATCGACTGTCGTTTCGTTGAGCTCGTCCTTGCTCCACTCGGCAATAAGGCACGAACCCGGCTTATAATTCAGGTAAACATGCTTTAATTCTGGATCGGGATCGGAAGACTCGGCGGTTCCGACAAAAGATTCGGCTGGATTCGAGACGCGCCCGATCGTTTTCTCGATGAAGCGCCAGGCATCGTTCGGGCTGACCCGCCTCGTTTCGATGATTTCTCCCGCGCGCGCGAAGATAACCGGGAAGGTGGACGGCATTCCATCAATCGCGTCGATTTCGCGGGCCAGGTTGCAGCGGCGGCGCGCCAGTTCAAAGTTGAACCGCCTTTGCGAACCGGATACGATCTGGCCGACGATCCATTCGGCCTCGGCTTTTTTCCGGAGCAATGAAAGATCGCCGTGGCGGAGATCAAGATAGAACGCGTCGTAGTCAGGAAGCGGCTCGTTATCCCAATCCGATGCGTGCGATTTCGAATATTCCCGGTGGAATGGGCGGCGAATCGCTTTGTTGAACAGGATGACCCCATACCTCGAGGCGAAGCGGCGCTCGGGCACGGGCGCGGTGAGATAGGCCGGATAAACGATTTGCAGCGCGCATTCGAGGTGCCGGACGTAGGTTTCGTAATCCCACGGGCGCGGTTGATCACGCAGCCACTCCTCGAGGGTTCGCATCGGCAGCGGCGGGTAAGCTTCGCGGGCGAATCCGTGCAGCGGGATCACGCGTGAAGGGCTCTGCGCGTTCCGAAGGTGACGGGAAGAATAGATCCGCGGGATCTTCACCGATGACTCGTAGGCAAGAAAGAGATCGTCGATCCTGCCGGTTTTCGCGCCGGCGATGAATTCGCGGATCAGCGCCAGTTTCTTTTTCAGCGTGCGGCGCGGCGTAAGCCCGGCCTTCATCCTGTAAAGAATGATGAAAAGAATAATCCCCCACGGCACCCATGCGACAATCATCGACACCTGCCAACACAGCGCGCGAAAATAATTTTGATCGTATCGGTTCATAACGCGGCCATCATGGCCAACGTAAATATCGAACCGTGTCCCATCGGAAAGTTTCGGAAGATCAGCGCCTGTAACTTTCATCGTCCTGACGGCAGGCTTACCTTTGTAAATGAACTTATAGGAAACCTCGCAGTCGCCGTGGCGGCTTTCAGCGTTGCGCTCTATGGAGAGGATGACGGCATCGAGCCGTTCGCCTTCGCGCATCGTCCGGTTGGAACTATGCAGGGCAACTCCGCTCAGCGTGACGAAAGCCAGATCAATCAGTGCAAGAATGATAAGGAAAAGGTATCGCCGAAAGAAGGTCGTGATCAAAATTCGCCGGCGCTCGCGGCGCAGGGCGTGCAGATACCAACCCTCGATCCCATCCTGCGCGGTTGCATACGTGAGATTCATCATGGATTGTCTCCGAGCGACCATCTTTGAATCGCTCGGCACCGATAGTCAAGCCGGCCTTTGAAGACTATCCGGCTGTGAAAGCCGATTTCTCGACATTCGGATGCTGGGATTGCTAAACTGACTTTATTGTGCTCGGTTAAAATCAATTTTGCGGGAGAGGCCATGATGAATACGAAACATGCGTTCATTGTCCTGCTGGGATTCGCGGTCGTGATCGGCACCGCGCCGGCTGCGCAAACGAAGCGCTCGACCGAGAAAACCACCGGCACCGCCGAGAAGGTCGAGGTCGGCACCACGCTGCAGAACCTGCAGGCGGCGTTCATGGGCGAATCCAGCGCCAGCGCGCGTTACGCAGCGTACGCCAAAAAGGCCGACGAGGAAGGCTATAAGCAGGTGGCCAACATGTTCCGCGCCGCGGCCAGGTCCGAAACCATTCATGCGGCCAATCACGCGGCGGTCATCAAGAAGCTGGGCGGCGAGCCGGGCGTCATCAACGGGAAGCATTGGGAATTGAAGGCGCCGGAGGTCAAAAGCACGCGCGAGAACCTCGAGGCGGCCATCAAGGGCGAGAAGTACGAGTCCACGTCGATGTATCCGGCGTTTATCAAGAAAGCCCGCGCCGACAAGAACGCCGCCGCCGTGCGTTCGTTCAATTACGCAAACCAGGTCGAAAAGAACCATGCGAAACTCTATCGGACGGCGCTCGACAACCTGGATGCGTGGAAAGACGCCGGCCAGAAATTCTGGGTCTGCCAGGTCTGTGGCAACATCGTCGAGAAGGTGGATTTCAAGTATTGCCCGGTGTGCAACGAGCCCAGGAAAGAATACAAGCAGATGTAAGCTCGATGACGATTGCGATGGCAAATCAAATAATCATTGAGGTGTCACGATGTCGAACTGGCTACCCTTCCCGACGTGGGATGGCATGCACCCGCTTGTCGTCCATTTCCCGATCGCGCTTCTGATTGTCTCGCCGGTTTTCATCGTGCTCGGATTGATCCGGCCGGACCGGTTCAGGCTTTTCAGCCTGTCGGCGCTGATCCTGATGTTCCTCGGGACGGCCGGCGCGTGGCTGGCCGTGGAGACCGGCGAGGCCGCCGCCGACTTGGTCGAGCGCACGCCGCAGATCACGGCGGCGATTGCGGAACACCAGGAAATGGCCGAGACCACGCGGCTCATTTTCACGATCCTGACGGTTGTATATGCGTTGGTGCTGGTCCTGCCGCGTTTCGCGAAATGGATACAGCCGCGTCCGCAAACGGTGATCCACGTGTTGTTTTTGCTGGTCTATATGGGATCGTGCCTGGCGGTGGCGCGCACGGGTCACCTGGGCGCAAGGCTCGTGCACCACTTCGGCGTGCGCGCGATGATCAACGACCCCGGCGCCCCGCCGCTGGAAGAAAAGGCGGAATAGCGTCGATTACGATTACGATTACGATTACGAGCACGAGCACGATTTTACGGCTCATGAACGGTTACTAATCTTCGCCGTATTCGCGGTAGGCACCGAATTGGGCGAGGTCGTCCTCGCCGAGGAAGGCGATATCGGCCAGCGGCGGTTCGCCGAGGGCCTTCTCGATCGCGCGCCACAGGCGCGTGCGCGCGTAACGCTGGTGAACAAGCTGGAACGCCGTTGCGCGCAGAACCTCCTTCGCCTCGGCGTGGCGGCCCTGATCGAACCGCAGATACGCCAGGCGCTCGCGGACCCATTCGTCGTCGAGCGCCGCGATTTTGTCGAACCACTCGTCACGCTCGGCGAGCGTTTGCTTGCCGAGGCCGGCCAGGGCCAGATCGCGCTCGACCATCACCTGCGGATGCAGCGCGATGGCCGGCTCGCGGATTGAGCGGAACGCCTCGGCGGCCGCCGCGAAATCCTCCTTGTTGCGCCGGTAAAGCCGTCCGGCCAGCGCGCGGGCGCGGTCGTCGCTCGATTGATTCAGCACATTCAAGGCCTCATCGATCCGGTCGCATCCGGCCAGCCACGCGCCGAGCTGAAACAGCCAGCGGCCGCGCCGGTCGCCGTTGGCGAGCTGCGCCGCCCACATGATCGCCTCGTCGATCTGCATGCCGCTTGGGGCCCAGTGGTTGTCGATGAGGCTCGGCGGCTCGGGGATCGCGCCCGTGTTCTGATCGGCATGAGCCTTCGCGAGCGACTCCCAGATCGCCACGTCGTCGCGCCGGGCAAATGCGAAACTCGGCACCACGTCCAGGCCGACGAGCTTCGCCTCGGGGACCGCCATCGCGTGGATGTCCATTCGCGAATCAGTCGGATACCAGAACTCCTGGTGCCAGCGCGTCTGGCCCGGCTGAAGCTGGTCCTTGATCGACTGATCGACGAGCGGGCCGCCCTGGATTTCGAGGTATTGGTCGCCGGCGGGCGACGACGCGGCCGACCAGGGCTTGTGCCGGCCGATGCCGTACGTCCAGAACTTGATGCCGGGCGTGAGCTTCGGATCGGCGACGTGGTAGAGTCCCACGCCGCGCCCCGGGTTATACACGCCAAACGCGCAGCAGTCGGGATCGCGCCAGAAATAGCCGGCCATGCGGTCGATGTCGGCTTGGCGCCGCGGGCCTTCTTTTTCCCAATCGATCGTCTTCATCTCGCCGCCGTGATACAGGACGGGGCCGTTCGGGAAGCTGATTTCGACGTCCGGGTCGGCGAGCATGCAGGCGTTCGACCATGACATCCACGGCCGCGGCTGCGAGGTCGGATTGTAGAAAACCGTGCGCTGGCTGAGGAACGCGTCGGCCTCGCCGAGCGAAAACTCGACCGTCCAGTGCATGCCGAACCGCAGCTCGCGTTCGCCGCACCACGCGTAGGCGCGGCCGTCGATCCGGGCGGTGCGCGCAAGGACCGGAACGGCCTGCACCGGCGAGTGTGAGATCGGGAAGCTCACCTCGATGCCGCCGGGGATGTAAAACCCGCGCGGCAGGATGCGCACGGGGCGCACGACTTCGGGCGCATACATCACGTCGCGTTTCGAGGCCTTGTGGAAAATCGAAAACACCTTGCCGCCGAAGTCGGGGCAGATCTCGACTATCAGTTTGTCGTTCTCGAGCCGGATGAAGCGGAGCTCACGCGGCTGCGGCCGGCGGCTCGTTTCGCAAAAACTCTCGTACGGATAGACGCCGTCGGGATCCTGCGCCGTCGGGATCGGACCCGAGGGGATGAGCGTGTGGACGAGAAGCGTGCGACGGTATTCGGTTACGTTCAACATGGAACAACACCCGGCGAGTAATGGGAACAACCATGCGCGATCAGGGCAAGCGCAGTGATATTCAACGCCATGGGGCGGAAGGTGTCAATCGCGGAGCGCAGGCTACCCCAGGATTGCCTCGAACTGCCGGCGGTTGCGGATGAGGACGGCGGTGACGTGGTCGGTGAGGGAGCGCGCCGAGCCGGCCAGGAGCGGGCGGCAGGCGCGCTCGAGGGCCTCGAGTTTTTCGCCGGCCTCCGGGATCCACGAGCGGTCGGATTCGAAGAGCAGGCGCGTGCGGTCCTCGAGCCGGCGCAGCCAGGTGTAATCGTCGCGAAGTTGTTCCGCAACCGAGGGCTCAAGCAAAATCGGTTTTTCGTTTTGCGTTGATTCCGCACCCCGCGTTCCGCGCTCCGCACTCCTGAGGAACACCGCGAGCGGGCCGAGCCCCATGAGCCCGGGGTCGCGCGCGAGGCCGCTGAGCTGGATGAACTGGGCGATGAACTCGAGATCGACGATGCCGCCGCGGCCGGTCTTGAAGTCGAGGCTCACCCAGCGCGGGATTTTCCGGGACTGCTCCATCCGCGCGCGCATCGAGCGGATCTCGGCGGCGAGATCGACCGTTTCGAGGCGCGAGACGATGCGCTCGCGCACGCCGGCCATTAATCTTCCGGCAAGCTCCAGGTCGCCGGCGATCGGGCGCAGCTTCATGATCGACTGCATCTCCCAGATCTGCGCCCGCTGGCGGAAGTAATCGAGGTAACGCCCGAGCGGCGGGACGAGCGGCGCCGAGGCGCCTTCCGGCCGCAGCCGCGCATCGACTTCGTAGGGGCGGCCTTCCTTCGTCGTGAGCGTCAGGAGCGCCATGACGCGCTCACCCAGCGAGGCGGCGGTTTCGGCGGGCGACGGCGTCCCGGCCGCAAACGATTCGTCGCACACGAAAATCAGGTCCAGATCGGTGAACTGGTTGAACTCGCGCGCGCCGAGCTTGCCCATCGCGAGGACCGCGAAGCCGCGCGGCTCCGCGCCGAGCCCCATTTCGCTCGCGGCGCGCTTCAGGACGGCCCTGACGACGAGTTCGGCCGTGAGGCACAGCCGCGCGTTGAACGTCTCGAACGAAATGAAGTTGCCCAGCTTGCCGAGGCCGGACATGAGGTGCTCGAAGCGTTTGAACCGGCTGAGGCCGCGCGCGAACGCGTCGTCGCTGTCGGCCGTCGCGCTCCAGCGCTCGAGCCGCTCGCGCAGCGCCGGCTCGTCCGCGCCGCGCGAGATCTCCGTCGGCTCGTAGAGGTAATCGAACAGCTCGGGGTGCGCGATCATCGTGCGCGCGAGCACGTTGCCCGAGCCCATCGCGAGAAAAAGCAGGTCGAACAGCGGCCCGTTGCGCAGCAGGATTTCGTAGTAGCCGGCGAGCGAACCCGACGCGACGAGAAACGACTCGAAGTTGGCCAGTGCAATCTCTGGCTGCGGGTTTGCGCGCGCCAGCTCGAGCAGGCGCGGCAGAATCTGCGCCCACGCGCGGCGGCCTTCGAGCGTCAGGTAATGCCGGCCGAGGCCGCTCAGCCGGCGCAGCATCTTGAGCGCGCTCGGCGAGGCCAGGCCAAACGCGGCCAGGTGCGGCAGGACCGTGGCCTCGGGCTCGCCCGACAGGATCAGCGCGGCCGCGCGCGCCGATGGCGCGTCGCGCGCGGCGCTGTCATCGACCGCCATGAAGAATTCGGTGAACGCCTTGTGCACGCGCGCCGAGATTGCGTTCCAGCGCTCCATGAGCTTGTCGCCGGATGCAATCCCGCAGCGCCCCGCAAGCAGCCCGAGCTCGCGCGGGTCGGCCGGGAGCATGTGCGTCTGGCGCAGGTTGGTCATTTGCAGCCGGTGCTCGACCGTGCGCAGGAAGACGTAATCCTCGGCCTCCTGGCGCGCCTGCGCGGTCGGGATCAGGCCGGCGTTGGCGAGCGCGCTCAGCGCCTCGATCGTGCTTTGCGCCCACAGCGCCGGCTGGCCTTCGCCGTGCAGCATCTGCTGCGTCTGGACGAGGAACTCGATCTCGCGGATGCCGCCCGTGCCGCGCTTGATCTCGCGGTGCGCGGCGTCGCGCGTCGCGACCACGTGGTCGATGCTCTGCTTGAGCTCGCGCATTTTCTGGACGAGGCGCCCCTTGTGCAGCGGGTCGTAAATGAGCGGACGCGTCATTGCCGAAAAGCGCCGCCCCAGGTCGGCATCGCCGGCGACGGGGCGCGCCTTGAGCAGCGCCAGCCGCTCCCACGGGTGCGCCTGCGTCTCGTAATAGAATTCGTATCCGTCGATCGAGCGCACGAGCGGCCCGCTGGCGCCCTCGGGCCGCAGCCGCATATCGACGCGGTAAAACGAGCCCTCGTCGGTCGGGTTCATCAAATAAGCAAGCAGTTCCTCGGCGAGCCGCGTGAAGAACTCGTGGTTGGTGACCGCGTGGCTGCCGTCGGCGCGGCCGCGCGTGTTGCCCTCGGCGCCATACACGAACAGCAGATCAATGTCGGACGAGAAATTGAGCTCGCGTCCGCCGAGCTTGCCCATGCCGATGATCGCGAACGGGACACAACCCTTTTCGTGCTCGATGAGCGGCTCGCCGTGGCGCGCGACAATCGCCGGCATGAGCTCGTTGATCGCCCACTGCAGCGTCGCCGAGGCGAGGTCCGAAAGCTCGCGCGCCATGCCGAGCTCGTCCGAGTGTTTCATCAAGCGGCGCAGCGCAAGCCGCATCAACTCGCGGCGGTGGCAGTGGATCGATTCCACGCGGCGCGCCTCGGGCTCGCGGATGCCCGACACGGCGCGCGAAAACTCGGCAAGGAACGTCTCGACGGTTCGCGCCTCGCCGATCTTCTGGATCCGCAGCCAATCAAGGTTGTTCGAATGGCGCACGAGCAGGTCGGCCATGAACTGCGACGCGCCCATGGCGGTTGCGAGGCGCTTGAGCAGCGGATGCGGAAACGAGGCGATCTCGGCTGCCGGATCCGCCGGCCGGCGCGATTCCGCAAGCCGGATCAGACCCACCAGCGCGGCATCCGGCGAAACGTCCGTCGCGAGGAGCGCAAGGAGTTTGTTGAGGAGATCGGGATAAGCGATCAAGGGCTGAAGCAGTCGCGCGGCGGTCGCTGGATCGTGAAAGCCGAGCTCGGCCAGCGGCTCCGCGGCGTCCGCGCCCCCAACCAGCGCCGAAACGGCGCGCCCGACCTGCTCGGATCTAGTTTTGCCGGTTAATCTTTTCATCATTCATCATTCAGCATTGATTTCTCATCTTTCATCTTTCATCTCTCAGCGCTCTGCCTTAGACTGATTCTGCCGACTCCGCCGGGTCTCGGCAAGTATTGCATGCTCAACACCCGTCAACAAGTCATCAACCGCGTCCTCGAACTGATCGATATGACTTTTCTGGACGACACGCTGCTGCAGAAGCCGGCGTGTTTCGGCGTGGCCGTGACGACCCTGTGCAACCTGCGCTGCCCCTACTGCGTGCGCGAGGCGCTCGGCGCCAAGGAAAACCTGCACATGGACTACGACGCGTTCGCCCGTCATATCGGCGACATCAAGACCGCCCGGCGCGTCAGCCTGTTCGGCCTCGGCGAACCGTTCCTGAACCCGCGTTTCTTCGATTTCGTCAAGCTCTGCAAGGACGCCGGCGTCTATGTCGCGACCTCGACGCACGGGATGAGTTTGAAACCCGAAGTGCGCGAGAAGCTCGTCGATCTGCAACTCGACGAGCTCAACGTTTCGATGGACGCCACCGAGAAGAAGTTGTTCGAGACGCTGCGGCTGGGTGCGAACTTCGACACGGTCGTCGGGCAGGTGACGGCGCTCGCCGAGCTCAAGCGCGCGCGCGGTGTGCCCAACCCGATGATCGCGATCAACATGGTCCTGCACGCCCACAACGTCGAGCAGGCCCCCGACATGATCCGGCTCGCCAAAAAGATGGACTGCCAGTCGGTGTCGTTCTCGAGCGCGGTGATCTACCGGCCCGAGGACGAGTCAATCAACGTGCTCGACACGCCGCGCCTCGAAAAGGCGCTCGAGGCGGCGCGGCGCATGGGCGAGCGGCTCGGCATCGACATGTTCTTCTGGCGCCAGAAGGCCTTCGGCGCGCGCCCCGACATCTACCAGGCCGGCGCGGCCTACGGCTGCGGCCAGCTCAACTCGACGATGATCGTCGAGCGCAACGGCAGGATGAAAACCTGCTGTTACATCGAGGAATACCAGGGCGACGCCTTTGGCGAAGGCCTGGCGGCGGCGTTCAACAACGAGTCCATGCGCAAGCTGCGGCGCGACATGATGGAAGGCCGCGTCCGGCCGGAGTGCCAGGGCTGCGTCTTCCTGCGCGAGCGCACGCCGTTCTGGATCCAGGGCAACCTCAACGAGGCCGCGCGCATCACCGAGACCAACGAACTGCTGACCGAAGACGATCGCGCCAAGCTGCGCGACCTGATCTCCGACACCGAACGGCTCAAGGAAGCGATTTACCCCGAGCACAAGACCATCGCCGCGACCGAAATCGGCGCCGAGTTCGCGAAAAAATAGCTTTGTCGCAGAGGCGCAGAGACGGGCAGAGGGCGCAGAGAAGGTTCCCCGTGAATAGGAGTCATGCGATGGGCTGGCCGAAAAGAAAACGATTTTTAATCCCATCAATTTTCATCGCAGGGATTTTGATCCCGATCTTCTTTCTAACAATTAAGCAACCAAAGGTGACGAAGCTTGGAGCAGGTGGTGAGCGGTGCCCGTTTGGACATAACGATATCGAAGCGATTCCACAAGAATATTCTTACGACAGCGATCAATTTTCACCCGCTTATCTCGGGCGTTGCAGAAAATGCGGAGCCGAATATTCTCCAAGAGAGCAATTCTGGGGTCATGAGGCGTCAAAGTTGACTGCTTTGCCGTTTGATTTCAGCTGGCCGATTGCAGAATTTCCTCTGCCAAAGGATGCCAAAACATCTTATACACAATTAATATATAAGGGGAAATTGCTGACAGAATTGATGTGGTTTGAGATGCCATGCTTGCCGGATGAGCTAAAGGCATTTAATGACAAAATCAAAGCATTTGTGGCCGTGCACGTTGGCAACCGTTACAAATCAGACGAAATCTTAAATAAGTATCCCAAAGGCTATGACTTCGAGATAAAAGAGAAAAAATGCAGCGTTCAATATTTCTATATGGAAGACGACAAGAAGGCAAGATTCACGGTTTTCATAGCGAATCCCGAATTCGGCGAAATCAACAAACATGCCTATTCAACTTCGCGTGAAGCCCCTGACTATGAGGTTGTTCATATCCCGCTGAGCCGTAGATTGCGCTCATGGATTCCATTCAATTCGGATTGACTCATCAATGCACAGGCAGGTCTCATTTTTTTTATGGCCTTGAACTCCCGGTCAGAAAACGATTATCGTCGGCACATGAGTGATGCGTCCGGCAACCGCACGTTTGGCGTGGTGATTCCGAACTGGAACGGCGCGGCGTTTATTGAGCGGTGCCTGGGGTCGGTGTTGGCCGCCGTGCGCCGCTCCGGCCGTGCGATGGAGATCATCATCACCGACGACGCGAGCGGCGACGGCTCGGCCGACATCATCGCAAAGAGCTTCCCGTCGGTGAAATTGATCCGCTGGGACGCGAACGTCGGCTTTGGCGAGGCCGTCGGGCGCGGGATGGCTGCGGCCACGGCCGATTGGATTTTTCTGCTCAACAACGATCTCGCCCTGAAAGAAGACTTTTGCGAGCGGCTGATTTCAGTTCTCGACGCGCAACCCGATCCCAAGCGCGTCTTTGCGATCGGCGCGCGCACGCTCGATTGGGCGACCGGCGCGCCGAACCACGGCGGCCAGCTCGCGCGCTGGAAAGACGGCCTGATCATGCAGGAGCCGTTCGAGAGTGACGACGCGGCCGAGGCCGGTTTCTTCCAGGCCGGCGCGTGTTTAATCAACCGAAATAAATTTAACGAGCTCGGCGGGTTCGCGCCGATTTTCGCCCCCGGCTATTGGGAAGATTACGACCTCGCATGGCAGGCGCGGCGGCGCGGCTGGTCGGTCATGTACGATCCGCGCGCCAATGCGTATCATCTCGGCAAGGGCTCGATGGCCGAGCGCCTCGGCGACTACGGATTGTCATTAACATTAAAACGAAACCACCTGTTATTCGTGTGGGCCAACCTGAGCGACACAGGCCTCCTCGCGAAGCACTTCGCATCGCTTCCCAAACTGGTCCTAAAAAAAGAAGGCCTCGCCGGCTGGGGCCGCGCTTTGATCGCAGCACTCGAGCGATTGCCTGCAGTGCTGAAACTTCGCAGAACGCGAATGGGTGTTTGCGGTAAAAGCGATCGGGAATTAATGGAACAGAGATAATCCGTAATCATTCGCATGAATCCGTAGAATCCGCGTTTAATTGGACGCGGATGACGCGGATTGAAGCTGATGAATGCGGATTAAGATTCCTTGGGCACAGGCGCGCAGATGAACTGGGAAGCAACGATCATTACCAGTGCGCCCATCGGGGCAAACCATGGGAACGACAGTGTGAGGTTCACCGGCTCGGGCGATCCCGGCAGCACGGCCTTGAATTGATTTAAAAAGATAATGAATAACATGAACGCGCAGACGGTGAGCGGAGCCGATGCCTTGCGCGGCAGCAGCCATGCCGCCGTGAGCATCATGATCATGCCGATCGCGACGATCGCCCACAGCGCCCACGGCTCATGCCACCTGAGCGCGAAGATCGTCAGGATGCTGAGCAGCGCGGACCATTCCATGCCCGCCGCCTGCCGCCTTAACTTCGGAATGAGCGCCATTAAAAACGTGCCGAGGATCCCGCCGGCGGTATAACCGACCACCGACAGCGCGAGCACGATCAGCAACCCGCCGCCTGAGATCACGATCTGGAACATTGATGCCATGCCGCACAAGACGACGCCCCAGAACACGACAAACAAGCGGCTGAGGCCGATCGCGGCCGCCTCGGATCGATCATCGCCGTGAGTGAGGGTAATGCGGCCGATGCGCTGCAGCATCTCGAGCGTTTGCTGCGCGAGCGCGGCCAGGATCGACTCGAGCGTGCTGATTGCCGCCGCGAAGATTCCGGCCACCATGATCCCGCCGAACACCCAGTTGACGCGGTACTTGATGAACACCGGCAGCAGGCTGTTTTCGTCCTTGTTGATCTGCGCGAGTTCCTGCGGGAGAGGCACGCCCGGCAGGCCGCTTTTTTTGTAGAACGCCCACAGCGCGACGCCGACAAACAGGCAAATCAGCATCAGCACCTGGCTCACGCTGCTCCAGATGATCGCGCGGCGCGCCTCACGCGGGCCTTTGCAGCAGAACATGCGCTGCACCATCATCTGGTCGGTGCCGTAAGCGGCCAGGCCCCCGAGCGTCGATGCGACGAGGCCGGTCAGCAGCGTGAATTCCTTGCGTGGGTCGAGGCTCAGGTCGAGCCAGTGCAGCTTGCCGGCGTCATAGGCCAGCTTCAAAATTGTGCCGACGCCGGATTCGCCGGTTGCGGTCTGGAACTGGCCGACGACGACGACCAGCGTCAACGCCGCCGAAAGCGAGAAGATGACGAACTGGATCACGTCGGTCCAGATCACGGTGCGGATGCCGCCCATGTAGGTCCACAGGATCGCGACCGCGCCGACGATCCAGATCGACATGTGAATGCTTGCGTCGCTCGGCGTGCCGCTCATGCTCAGGACCACGTTGAGCACGACGGCCGTCATGAGGACGCGCGCGCCCTGGCCCATCATGCCGCCGGCCATGAACAGAAGGCTTGTCACGCGGCGCGCTCGCTCGCCGAGCCGGTTGCCGATGTATTCGTACGGGCTGTAGATTTCCTCGTCGTAGTAACGCGGCACGAACACGAAGCCGACGATGATGCGCGCGAGGATCGTGCCGACGCCGAGGATCGCGTACGTCATGTCGCCGGTTTCGGCCCACAAAAACGCGGGCACGCCGACGAGCGTCATCGCCGAGAGCTCGGTCGCGATGATCGAGCCGCAAATCGCATACCACGGCAGCTTGCGCCCGCCGAGGAAGAAGTCCCGGATCGTGGCCTGCTTGCCGGCGAGCTTGCCGCCGAGCCACGTCGTGAAAATCATGTAGCCGATGATGATGACCCAGCTCGCGGGAGAAAAATGGCCGGTGAATGACATGGGGTGGTCCGGGGATTGCCGATTTCAGATTGACGATTGACGATTGACGATTTCAATCAGGCGTCGATCGCAACTCATCCTAAATCGTCAATCGTCAATCGTAAATCGTAAATCATGTTTTCCCCGTTCGCCTTCCCCTGATCAGCAAGCCGATAAAAAACGGCCCGCCGAGAAGCGCCGTCAGGATGCCGACGGGGAGCTCGGCGGCGTGCCACACCGAGCGCGCGAGCGTGTCGCACACGATGAGAAACGCCCCGCCGGCGAGCATCACGCACGGAAGCAGCAATACGTGCCCCGGCCCGACGATCCGGCGCACCGCGTGCGGAACGAGCAGCCCGACGAACCCGATCGGCCCCGCCACCGCGACGACCGCGCCCGTCGCGAGCGATCCCAGAAAGAACGCCCCGACCTGAAGCCGCGCGACGTTGACGCCGCGGCCGCCGGCGAGTTCCTCGCCCAAGGCGATCTGGTCCAGCGGCCGCGCCAGCGCGAGCATGCCGATGATCGACGGGATCACCAGCATCGCGAGCGGGCCGATGTCGGACCACGTCGCGCCGGTAAGCTGGCCGATCATCCAGATGTCCATGTTGCGCAGCACGTTCGGCGACGCGAAATACCGCGCGGCCATGATGAGCGCCGAAAAGATCAGGCCCATCGTCACGCCGGCCAGCAAAAGTTCGTTTGTCGAAAGCTTGCCGCCCGTGCGCGCCAGCATGTAGATCATCACGATCGCAAACAGCGATCCGGCGAACGCGAAGATCTGGACGAGGCCGATCGGTCCCCACGACAGCGCAAGCCCGGGAATCAGCGCCGGCAGGTAGATCGCCACGACCGCGCCGAACGATCCGCCGCTGGCGACGCCCAACGTGTAAGGGGTCGCGAGCGGGTTGCGCAGCAGCGCCTGGAAGAGCGCCCCCACCATCGCCAGTGCCGCGCCGGCCAGCATCCCGGCAAGAATTCTCGGCAGCCGGATGTAAATCAGGATATCGACATCCACGCTGCGCGCGTCCGGATTTCTCAGCCACTCGCGCATGGCCGCCGCGGGATGGATCGTTTCCGATCCAATGAACGGTGCGACGGCCATGGCCGCGATCGCAACGAGCAGGAACGCGCCGACGACGGCGATGAAGCGGGCCGGGGTGACGCGGCTCATCGCGCGCCTCCCCGCCGGCCGAGCAGCACGACCATCGGCGATCCCACGACCGGGTTGGGCTCGACCATGAGGTTCACGTCATAGGCCTGTCTGAGGATCGGTTCGCGCATGACCTCGGTGGGCGCGCCGTCGGCGACGAGCCGGCCCTCGTGCAGCAGCGCCAGCCGGTCGCAGTAGCGCGCCGCGAGGTTCAGGTCGTGCGTGATGACGATCACGCCCAGGCCCGCGTGCGCCAAATCCGAAATCTGCTCGAACACGTCGATCTGGTGGTGCAGGTCGAGTGCCGACGTTGGCTCGTCGAGCAGCAGGAACCGGCTTTGCTGCGCGAGCACCGATGCCAGCAGCACGCTCTGCCGTTCGCCGCCGGAGAGCTCGGCCAGCGGCCTGCGCGCGAACGCCAGCGTGCGCGTCCAGGCCATTGCGAGTTGTACGACTTCCCTGTCGTGGGGGCCGGGCACGCCGAGCGGCCCGATGTGCGGGTAGCGCCCCTGCGCGACGATCTCCTCGACAGTGAAATCGAACGTCGGCCGCACGTCCTGCGGCAGCCACGCCACCGCGCGGGCGCGTTCGCGCGGCGAAAACCGCCCCAGCGACTTTCCGGCGAGTTGCACGTCGCCAGCCGTCGGCGCAAGCTGTCCCGCCAGCGCGCGCATCAGCGTCGATTTGCCCGAGCCGTTCGGACCGACGAGGCCGATCAGCTCGCCGGGCCGGCAAACAAGGTCGATCTCGCGCAGGCACCACCACGTCGGCTGGAACTGATGGCCGACGCCGCGCGCGGCAAGCTCGATGCCGGTCGTATCCGGCGGGGGCATGAGGGACTGGATGGGTTCGTACGTCAAGTTCGCTCGTTCGATTACGATTACGATTACGAGCACGAGCACGAGCACGATGTCGCGCTCATGGTACGGGCTCGCTGATCATCACAATGTGGCATATGCGCGCGGGGTGTGCGAATATTTTCGGATGGTGCGCGCGCGATCACAGTCCATGAACGGCAACCGGCTGCGGCTCGGGGCCGTCGCTTATTTGAACGTGCAGCCGCTTGTTTACGGCCTCGATGAGCTTGCCGGCGACGGCATCGAAATCAGCGATGCGCCGCCAAGCCGCCTTGCGCGCTGGCTCGAGGCCGGCAAGGTCGATGTCGGCATGGTCTCGGTCGCGGCGATCTTCGACCACCCGGAATGGAGCGTCGCGCCGCGGACGATGATCGGGACGCGCCGCGCCGTTCGCAGCGTGATCCTCACCGGCCTCGGCAAGCCGCGCGACTGGCGCGTGCTTCGCCCCGACGCCCAATCGCGCACGAGCAACGCGCTTGCGCGGGTGCTTCTCGAAAAAAAACTGGGCCTCAGCCTCGAGCAGGGCGAGCCGGTTCCGTTCGATGAGCCCGAACCGTCCGATTTTCTGCGCCCCGGCGAGGCGATGGTCATGATCGGATCGCGCGCGCTCAGGTCGTGGGGGCCGCTTCGCCGGCGCGGCGCGACGATCCTCGACATGGGAACCGTCTGGCGGCGCTGGACGGGCCTGCCGTTCGTGTTTGCGATGTGGGCGATCGTGCCGGGCGCCCCGATCGGCCCGTGGCTGCCGGTCATGGACGAGCTCAAGGCGCGCAACATGCGCCGGCTCGGCACGGTCGCCTCCAGTTGGCAGGGTCTCGCGTTCGACCGCCTCACCCCGCGCCAGGCCGCCTACTACCTGCGCCGCAACGTCGATTTCAATTTCGACCCCGCCGCGCGCAAGGGTCTCCAGCGCTTTTACAGCGAAGGCCGCGCCCTCGGCCTGTTCAGCAATCAATGGAAGCTGAACCTCTTCAAATAGCACCGCCCGTCCTATCCCCGATCCCCGATCCACCATAATTGATTGACCTGCGCCCTCCGATTGATATCATATTCCGTGGTCCCGTCCTCAGGGGCGCCTGTAGCACAACGGTTAGTGCATCGGCCTTCCAAGCCGAGGATACGGGTTCGATTCCCGTTAGGCGCTCCAATTTTATTTGCGTCGCGCTGCCAACTTGGACCCACGCCAACCACCCACGCCGGGAAGATCGAACCAGAAACTCCTCATCGCGGGGTTTGTCTTTTTCGTGTTCATCGCCGCGTTCCTTGTGCGGCGCCATGAGCTCGACCAGTCGAGCTTCTGGCTCGACGAAATCCACCAGTCCAATTGCACGACGCTGCCCGTCTCGCAAATCTGGTCCAAGAGCCCCGCCAACAAGCCGCCGCTCGATTATTACATCCAGTCGCTGTTCATCGGCCGCACGCCCGACGAAACGCGCGGCAGAATCCACGCCTGCATCATCGGCTCGGGCGTCGTCGCCCTTTTGGGCGCGCTGGGCTTGCTGCTCGGCGGGTGGCGCTGCGCGTGGATCATGGCGAGCCTCACGCTCTCGCTGCCGCTGATGATCCGCTATTCGCAGGAAGGCCGCCCCTACATCCTGCTCCTGTTCAGCGAGTGCCTCTTCTTTCTCGTGCTGTGGAAAATGATTCTTGGGCCAAAGCCGATTGCCGCGCGCTGGTGGGCGGCGCTGACGGCCTCGATCGTCCTGTGCATGTGGTCGCATTTCCTGGCGCTGTTTGCGTGCGTGCTGGGCATTGGATTCGTGATTGCGTGGATATTGATCAACCCGCAGGCGCGAAACGCCGCGTGGGTTGAAATCAGGAAACCCAAGACGATCCTGACTCTCGCCGCGATGGCCGCCGTGATCGCGCTGGCATGGTGGCCGCTTCAGGCGCGCGCCGCCAAGGCGCTGGTCGAAGATTTTTACGCCCCGTTCAACCGCGCCACCTGGAAGGGCATGCTCACGCAGTACCTCGACATCTATGCGGCCGGCTACGAGTGGTACCAATACACCAAGGGCGGCCACGTTTTCTTGATTCTGCTCATGACGATCGGCTGGCTCGGCTGGACGCTCCGGAAACGCAAGGCGCTCTTCGCCAACTTCTGCCTTGTCCTGTTCCTGGCGAATTACTTCGGGATGTTCGCGTTTTACGGCCACAAGGACCACTGGATGGAGATGCGCTACACGATCGCCGCGCTGCCGCCGGCGATCCTGCTGGCCGGCATGGGCGTCGAGACGATCCTGGCCGCGGCCGCGTTCGGCGCGCGGATGCTCGGCTGCGAAGGGCCCAGGCTGGCGCGGATCGAACGCACGATGCTCGCGGCGGTGTGCCTCTTCTTCGTGTGCGGGTTTACCGCCTACGTCATCCAGAAGCCGTTCCTCAAGGCCGACTGGCGCGGGCTCGGCCACTTGCTCAAGAAAACCAAGGCCCAGCCGCCGCTGATCATGACCGCCGCCCATCAGGACGCCACGGCCGTCAAGCATTACCTCAAGCGCTACGACGTCAAGAGCAAGGCGATCAATTACAGCTTCAACATGTTCGTGCTCGAAACCTACATGCTGTTCAACGAGGACGTGTTCGCGGTGTGGGGGATCATGGGCGTGAACCCCAAGAACTTCGAGAAAAAGCTCGACGATCTGCCGCTGCACAAGGTGAACCCGGGCTATCTTTACATCGACGTCCGGCGCACGGCGCGGCCAAAGGAGATCCTGGCCAAGGCGGCCCTCGGCGACCCCGCCTGTCCGCTGCTGCTGAGCGGATGGGGCGCGCCGGACGAGCTCGGCAAACAAAAAGCGCGGCCGATGCCCAATGGTCGCGGTTCGCTGTTCTTCGATTGCCCCAAGCCGCGCGATCTGACGGTCGCCTTCGCCGTCCGGCCCGATTCCGCCGCCACCACGCCGACGCTCAGCCTCACCGTGAACGGGACGAAGCTCCCCGCCCGCGCGCTGCACGAACAGTGGAACCTCGCAAGCTGGAAACTCGACAAAAAACTGGTCAAGCCCGGCCGCAATGTCGTCGAGCTGTCAATGCCCACAACCGCAACGACACTGCGCGTCCGCGACATGAAAGTCATCGCCTGGCGGAAAAAATAAAAAAGGGGCGTAGGACATGGATACGCCGCCTCACGACCTCAAGCGCAAACGAGGGTTGAATCGCCGGAGCGGACTCAACCCTCGTTGTTGTCGCGTTCGCGCTGTTTATCAGTGAGTGTGAGCGGTTTTATTCGTTTCCGTTTTTTTCATCTCACATTGATCTTTGCCCTCGCAAGCCTTTGAACCCTTCACCGAGCAACAAGCCTTGCCATCGGCTTTGGTTTTGGAATCCGCCGCGCAGCAGGCCATTGCCCTGGCGCCAGCTTTGGCCTTGCAGCCCGCGCAATCCGCGCATTTTCCGCCGACCGCGCACTTGCAATCCGCCAACGAGCAGCAGGCCGTCGCCTTGGCGTCAGCCTTGGCCTTTGAGCCCATCATTGCGCAGCCGGCCATCGTTGTGCAGCCGGTCATGTTTTTGCAATCCGCGCAGCCGTCTTTGCATGTGCAGTCGGCCTTGGAACAAGCCGTCGCCTTGCAATCGGCCTTGCATTTGCAATCCGCCGTCGCGCAGCCTGCCGCCGCGATGACGATCGTCATCAGGAACAACATCCAAACGTTTTTCATAATCGTGCTCCTCAATCTGCTTCGTTCGGCAGGGTTACGCGCCGATCTCATACTTTCCTGTACGGAACGTCCCCAAAGCAACTTTTACTTGCCGTCTGACCGGAGCCGCCGATGGCATGATCGGGAAATCCATGGCAAAGGGCGCGCATCGAGTCCTGTTCAGGGTGCGGCGTGGAAAATTCTTTGGCCCGACACCGAGCATGCAATAAGCTGAATATTGAAGGAATTGGCGAAAAACACCCAATACGCGCTTGAAGTCTTTGATTGGCCCGGCCCATGGATTCATTCGGCAAAATCCGTTGATCGACTGCCGGAAGGCCCATCGACATGCCCCGATTCCATCTCCGCCTTGTTCTCGGCTTCTCGCTGCTTGCGCTCTTTTCGTGCAGCCGGGTGATTCATCCCGCCGGCGAGGCCGCCGAGCGCGAACGCGCCGCGCGCGCCGGCGCGATCTTCGAAAAACCCGCCGACAAGCGGCCGCTGCCGGACCTGTCGGAGTCGGCGCCGCTGCCGCAGGCGCTCGAATACGCCTTCAACGCCAACGGCGAGATCGAGGCCGCGTGGCGCGAATGGCGCGCCGCGATCGAGCGCGTGCCGCAGGCCGGCGCGCTCGCCGACCCGCGCCTCAGCTTCAGTTTTCTTTTCGACGCCGCGAATCTCGGCAGCTTCGGCGGCGCGCTCAATTCGATTCGCCTGATGCTCGACCAGGAAATTCCCGGCAAGGGCAAACGCCCGGCAAAGGCGCAGCAGGCGTTGGCCGAGGCGCAATCGGCGGGCGAAAAATTCCGCGCCGCCAAATACGGCCTTCAGCGCCGCGTCGTGCAGGCCTACGCCGACCTTGCGCTCAACCGCCGCCTTGTCGAGCTCACGTCCGAGACACTGCGGCTGCTCAACGAATCCTATAACGTCGCGCTGCACCGTTATCACGAAGGAGGCATGGCGCCGCTCGGCGATCTGCGCAAGCTCGAGGTCGAAATCGCGCGCGCGCAGAACGAGCAGCAGAGCCTCATCATCCAGCAGCGCGGACTCGAGGCCGCGCTCAACGGCGTGCTCAACCGCCCCGCCACTGATCCCGTTGGCAAAGTCGAAATTCAGGACGTCGCCGATCCGCAGGGCTCCGACGCCGAGCTTCTCGAGCGCGCGGCCAGGTCCAACCCCGACCTTGCCGCGCTGCGACGCGACATCGAAGCGCGCGGGGCCGCGCAGGTCCTTGCCGAGCTTCAGCGCCGGCCCGATTACTCGATCGGCGGCGGGCTCGACAACCCGCTCATGCCGATCGTGACGCTGGGCATGACGCTCCCGATCAACACCGAGCGCATCCAGGCGGGGATCAACGAGGCGCTTCAGATGCGCGCGGCCGCCGAGGCCCGGCTTCGCACCACGCAGTCCGACACGCAGGCGCGGCTCATGGTCGCCCTCGCCACTCTGCGCGAAAACCAGCGCGCGATCGACAACTACACGAGGTCGATCATCCCGCGCACGCGCGAGCTGCTGGACACGCAGCTCACCACCTACGGCTCGGGCGGTGGCGAAGTCCTCGACGTCCTCGACACGCAGCGCATGCTGATCGAGCTGCGCAAAATGGTCCCGCGCGCGCGCGCCGACCGCATGCGCGCCTCGGCCGAGATCGAACAAATCGTCGGCGACGACATCTATCATTACATGCCGGCCCAGCCATGATTGAATCCATCATCGAGTACTCGTGCCGCAACAAGGCGATTGTCATTGCGTTTTTCGTTGCGCTCTCCGCCGCCGGCGTGTGGGTCATGCAGCGCACGCCGATCGACGCGATTCCGGACCTCTCCGAAAACCAGGTCATCGTCTTCACCGACTGGCCCGGCCGCAGCCCGCGCGAAATCGAGGACCAGATCACCTACCCGCTTTCGGTCAACCTTCAGGGCCTCGCCGGCGTGAAGGCCGTGCGCTCGTCGTCGGAATTCAACTTCTCGATGATCAACATCATCTTCGACGACTCGGTCGATTTCTACTTCGCGCGCACGCGCGTCCTCGAGCGCCTCGCGCTTGCCTCGACGTTCCTGCCGCAGGGCATTGTGCCGTATCTCGCGCCCGACGCGACCGCGCTCGGCCAGATCTTCTGGTACACGGTCGAAGGTCAGAAAGAGGACCTCGGCTCGCTGCGCTCGATCCAGGACTGGTACGTGCGCTACCAGCTCAACTCCGTGCCCGGCGTCGCGCAGGTCGCGAGCGTCGGCGGCATGCCGCGCGAATACCAGATCGACGTCACGCCCGAAAAACTGCGCGCCTACAACGTCACGCTCGGCCAGATCTACGACGCGCTCGCCAGGAGCAACAGCGCCGTCGGCGGCGGCGTGATCCAGAAGGGCAACGCCGAATACCTGATCCGCGGCGTCGGCTGGATCCGCGGCATGAACGACATCCGCGAGACGGTCGTCGTCGCGCGAAGCGGATTCCCGATCAAGATCGGCGACGTGGCGACCGTGCAGATGGGCCCCGAATTCCGCCGCAGCATCCTCGAAAAAGACGGCCGCGAAGTGACCGGCGGCGTCGTGATGATGCGCTACGGCGAAAACCCGCTCGACGTCACCCGCCGCATCAAGGACAAGATCCGCGAGCTGCAGCGCGGCCTCCCCGAAGGCGTCCGCATCGTCCCCTTCTACGACCGCACGCGCCTGATCGAAAACGCGGTCCACACGGTTCGCCGCGTGCTCGAACACGAAATCCTCATCGCCACGATCGCGATCCTGCTCATCCTTGCCCACGTGCGCAGCGTGTTCGTGATCGTGATCACGCTGCCGCTGTCGATCCTCATCGCGTTCATCCTCATGCGCGCGTTCGGCATCTCGTCGAACATCATGTCGCTCTCGGGGATTGCGATCTCGATCGGCATTCTGGTCGATCAATCCATTGTCATGCTGGAGAATTCCACGCATCGATTGACCGCGAAATTCGGCCACGAGAAGATCACGGGCGATACCACCGACATTGTCGCGGCCGCATGCCGCCAGGTCGGCCGCCCCATCTTTTTTTCCGTTGTGATCATGGTGATCTCGTTCCTGCCGGTCTTCGCGCTCACCGGCCAGGAAGGCAAGCTGTTCCACCCCCTCGCGTTCACGAAAACCTTCGCGCTCATCGGCACGGCGATCATTTCGATCACGCTCGTGCCGGCGATCATCCCGCTTCTCGTACGCGGCCGCCTCTCGCACGAGATGGACAACTGGATCATCCGCAGCTTCATCGAAATGTATCGGCCCGTGCTGGGGTTCCTCATCAAGCGGCCCAAGACCGTCGTGTGGCTGTTCGTGATCCTGCTGTCGCTCGGGCTGCTCACCGCGCGGCACCTCGGCCGCGAGTTCATGCCGCCGCTCGACGAAGGCAGCATCCTCGACATGCCGGTCACCGTGCCGCGCGCATCGGTCACCGAAGTCGCCGACGACCTCAAGGCGCGCGACGCCCTTCTGCGCTCGTTCCCTGAAATCGAGCTGGTCGTCGGCAAGGGCGGCCGCGCCGACACCCCCACCGACCCCTCGCCGCTCGACATGGTCGAGACCGTGATCACGCTTCACCCACGTGACCACTGGCTCAAGCGCAAGCTCAACTTCACCGACGCGCATCGCGAGACCGACCGCGTGATCGGCTTGCTCGAAAACGCGGGTTCGATCAAGCGCATCGAGAACGCCGATGCGCGCGGTGCATTCATCAACAGTGTCGCCAACTCTGCGCTCACGCGGTTTGATTCGGCGATGTGCCTCGACATCGTCCGTCGCCAGCTCGCGCTCAACGATACGCTTGCCGATGATTCCGTGCGCCTCATCGCCGACCGCCTGTTCGCGCAGATCGACGGCCACCAGGGCTGGGCGAAACCTTTTGCGCCCGCCGAACGCATGGCGCTCACCGACGAGCTCATCCGCGCGCACCACGCGCAGTTCGTGCGCCCGGGACAGGAGATCGATATCCGCGCGGTGATCGACGACGCGCTGGCGCGCCTCAAATCCGGCGGCCACCTCAGCCCCGCGATGGCCGATCCGCTCGCGCCGATCCCGTCGCGCTGGAATTCGTTCACGCGCTTCGTCAGCGAAACGCTCGATCGCGAGCAGCTCGATTTCGTCCAACAGACCGCCGTTGCGCTCGACGCGATGCGCTTCAAAAACACGAGCGAGTGGGTCCACGATACCAACCAGCAGCTCTTCACCCCGGCGATGCTCCAGTTCGAAAAAGCCCTCCTCGCCGAGGCCGAGTCGAACGCGAAGATGGAAAACCGGTGGACAGCAAAAGACTCAGCCCTCAGTCCTCAGCCCTCAGTCCTGGCTTCTTATTTCGGCGATCACGCCTTCCTGTGGCTGAAAACAAAGGCCGATCTCGTGCGCGAGCTCGATGAGAACGTGCGCATGGTCGGGTGGGCGAACATCTGGACGCAGCCGATCATCAACCGCGTCGATATGCTCGCCACCGGCGTGCGCACGCAGCTTGCGGCCAAGGTCTATGGTCGCTCGCTCGACCAGATCCAGCAGGTCTCGAACCAGATCGCCGATGCGCTGCGCGCGATCCCCGGCGCGGTCGATGTCGTCGCCGACCAGATCGTCGGCAAGGGCTACATCGAGATCGAGGTCGATCGCGAGCGCGCCGCGCGTTACGGAGTCAAGGTCGGCGACGTGCTGGACGTGATCGAGGTTGCGCTCGGCGGCAAGCCGATCACCACGACCGTCGAGGGCCGCGAGCGTTATCCCGTGCGCCTTC
Organism: bacterium; assembly: GCA_021372575.1. Taxonomy (GTDB): domain Bacteria; phylum Sumerlaeota; class Sumerlaeia; order MVZB01; family MVZB01; genus JAJFUE01. Next base: position 33,069 of record JAJFUE010000068.1, read on the forward strand.
GCTACGCGCGCGACTGGCGCGCCGACGAGGATTCGATCAAGCGCATCATCGTCGAGACCGCCGACCCCGGCGCGCCCGTGCACCTTTCGGACGTCGCCCGCGTGCGCGTCGTCGAGGGCCCCGTGATGATCAAGAGCGAAAACGGGCTGCTGCGCTCGTACGTGCAGCTCAATGTGCGCGACCGCGACATCGTCGGTTTCGTCGAGGAAGCACAGCGCATCATCAACAATAAAATTCATCTGCCCGAAGGCTCGTATATTGAGTGGACCGGCCAGTTCGAGCACCAGGTGCGCGCGCGCAACACGCTGCGCATCGTCTTCCCGACCGTCCTCGTGCTCATCTTCCTGATCCTTTACCTCACGTATCACGACCTCGCGCACGCGACGCTGATGATGCTCGCGGTGCCGGGCGCGCTCGCCGGCGGCGTTCTGTTCCAATGGCTGTTCGGCTACAACTTCAGCGTGGCGGTGTGGGTCGGTTACATCGCGTGCTTCGGCATGGCGACCGAGACCGGCATCATCATGCTCGTCTATTTGCGCGACGCGATCGCCGAGCGCGGCGGCCTCGCCGGCATCCCGGACCTCGCCGTCCTTGAAGAGACCGTGATGGCGGGCGCGGTCCACCGCCTGCGCCCGAAGCTGCTCACCGAGGGCACCGCCATCGTGGGGCTCGCGCCGATGCTGTGGGCGAGCGGCGTCGGCGCCGAAGTCATCGCCCCCATGGCCGCCCCCGTCCTCGGCGGCCTCCTCATCGCCGACGAGGTGATCGACATCTTCCTCCCCGTTCTCTTCTGCCAGGTCGAAAAACGCCGCTGGCGCAAGATTCACGAACCCGAAAGTGAAGAACATGACGCATAAGACTCATAGGACGCATAGGCCCCATGATCTCCACCGAAAGCTGTTTGCAAAGTCCCGCAGGGACGACCGCTTTCAGCCCGCCACGATAGTGGCGGGTAAAGAGACCGATAAACACGAGTCCCGGAGGGACGATTGAATCACCGAATCAACAACGGAGACCCTAACGTGAATCACCCACTCCATAAACGCATTCTCTTCTTCCTCAAGCTCCTCGAAATCCGCCTGCGCTTCGTGCTGATCCTCATCATCACCGCGCTCGTCGTCGGCTACTGGGATCACATCCAGAATTATTGGGAGCGCTGGCAGCGCGAGCGCGCCGGAACCGTCGAGCAGCACGAGCATGCCGCCGAGTTCGAATTCTTCTGCCCGATGCACCCGTTTGTCGTTCGCCACGCGCCGGGCAAGTGCCCGATCTGCGGCATGGAGCTCGTGAAGCGCAAACCGGGCGCCGCCGCGGCGCTGCCCGAAGGCACGATCGCGCGCGTGCAGGCCTCGCCCGAGCGCATCATGCAGGCCGGCGTGCAGATCGAGCCGGTGGCATATCGGTTGCTTGTGCGGTCGGTCCGCACGTACGGCGTGATCGAGCCCGATGAAACCAGAGTCGCGCGCATCGCGGCCCGATTCCCCGGCCGCATCGAAAAGCTGATGGTCAACGCCGTCGGCATGAACGTCAAAAGAGGCGAGCCCCTCGCGCGCATTTACAGCCCGCGGTTCCTCGCCGCGGCGCAGGAATACATCCAAGCGCTCAATTCCGAGCGGCAGACAAAGGCCAGCTCGGTTGCCGGCGCCGACGAAAAGCGCCGCGCAGCGCAGCTCAGCGAATATGCCCGCCAGCGCCTGCTCCTTGCCGGATTCACCGAGCAGCAACTCAACGACATCCGCGACGCCGGCAAGGTCGCCAACACCGTCACGCTCTATTCGCCGCTCGCCGGCACGGTCCTCGAAAAGAAGTCGCTCGAGGGCGATGTCGTCGAGGAAAGCTCGATGCTCTACACGATCGCCGATCTGTCGCGCCTGTGGGTTCAGGTCTCGGTCATCGAGTCCGACCTCGCATCGATCAAGCCGCAGATGCCGGTCGAGATCACGACCGTCGCGTTCCCCAACGAGATCTTCTACGGCACCGTCGATTTCATTTATCCGACCGTCAACCCGGACAGCCGCACGGCCAAGGTGCGCGTCGTGATCGACAACCCCGCCGGCAGGCTCAAGCCCGGGATGTATGTGACGGCATCGATGCGCTCGCCCGTCGGAGAGTACGGCCCCGTCGCTTCGTTCCAAAAGCAGGCTGCCGCGCCGCAACCCGCGCCGAACATCAAGCTGCCGACGATGACCCCCGAGGGCGCCGACCGCTACCTCAACTCGCTCGCGCCCGGCGCGATGTATTACCAGTGCCCGATGGACAAGGAAGTGATTTCCGACAAACCCGGCGACTGCCCCAAGTGCGGCATGCACCTCGAGATGAGCCACAAGGCCGCCGAGCCGAAGAAGGCCGTCGAGCGCGTTGACGAGCCTTCGACCGAGCAGTGGGCCGAGGGTTGGTCGTGCCCGATGCACCCCGACGAGCTCGCAGCCGGCCCCGGCGTCTGCACGATCTGCGGTTGCGGGATGAAGCTCGAAAAAATCCGCATCGAGCGCGTGCTGTCGATCCCCGAGTCCGCCGTCATCGATACCGGCACGCGCAAGATCGTTTATGTCGAATCGCAGCCGGGCGTGTATGACTCGCGCGCGGTCAAGCTCGGCGAGCGTGCCGGCGCATTCTACCCCGTCATCGAAGGCCTGAAGCTCGGCGACCGCGTCGTCGAGCGCGGATCGTTCCTCATCGACGCCGAGGCGCGGCTCAACCCGCCCGCAACCGGCGGGACGGCTCCATCGGCCGCGATGCCAGGCATGGCGACTCCAACCGGCGGTGCGCACGCCGGCCATCAGCATGGATCATGATTGATTATTGGGTTCGCCGGGCGCGCGGTGTTGGCGCCGCGGCGTGTTTCAACTTGTCGGGCAGCTTGTCCTTGAACGTCTTCGGCATCAGCGCCAGATCCGAGGCCTGCGGCGGCGTCATTTTGTGCTCGATCATCGTCGTGCCGATGTCGGGCGGATACCAGTAGCAGGTGATGTTGTCGGTGACGTGGAGCCACAGCCGGTCGCGGCTGTCCCAGCACATGAACCATTCCTTGCCGGCGGGGAAGGTTTTGTATTCGTCGGCGGCGCCGCTTTTGAACACGAAGCGGTAGCGCATTTCCCCCTTGCCGGCGGTCTTGACCTGGACCGACAGCCTTTCGCTCGGCGCGGTGTAGGTGCCCTTCTCGCTGAAGAGCGTGTCGGGCGCCATCGGCTCGTGCCCGTCGCATCCGCCCATGCCGATGCAAAACGCCATCAGCCCGAACAGGGCGGCCAGTTTGACGATTGAAATGTTTAATTGACGCATCATGCGTTTATATATCTGCAAATTGCGTAAAAACGGCAAGGTCAAAATTCGTTCTTCCTCGGCCAGAACGGCGCGGTGTAGTTGAGCTTGTCGAGTTCGCCCAGCCCGCGCCGGTAGATCTTAAACGCCCCATACACGGGCAGGCAGATGGCGGCGGCGACCGTGGCGGTATAGAGAAAATTCGACCATAGCTCCAGCGCCTGGATGTGCGAACGCCCGAGCAGATTGAAAACATCTCTCGCGATGTATAAAAAAATCGGAATCCAGACCGGAATGGCTGCCCATATGACCTGATTGACCAGCACTCGCCGGCGCGGCGCGAGATCGAGGCGCAACTCGATATCCATGCCGATGATCGCGTGGTATGCGGCCGTTCCCCATATCAGGTAAGGGATCAGGCAAAGCTGTTCCACGAACAGCATGCAAAGTGCCGAGAAAATGAAAAAATAATCGAGCCCATGAATGTATTCGGTGGGGTAGAGCGCGTCGGCAATCAGCACGCGATATCCCGGCAGGACCCTGATCTCGTCGGTGCAATGCCTCAGCAGCCGGTGCCCGTTCCAGTTCGTTTGGATATACAGGAACGTCGCCGTGATCAACCACAGCATCGACAGGTTCGCGATGAAGTTAAAACCCGTTCCGCGTTTGCCCACCGGAAACTTGAATTTCCAGAAAAGCCCATACAGAACGGCGCACACCGCCAACGCCAGCCAGTATCTTGTTTTCCTGTTCAGGACCATCGCCGCCGCCAAAAGGTTATTCCGCTTATCTTTTACTCTTATCGCTTCCGCGGCGCGATGCGGAATTTCTTCATTTGGTCGAAGTTCATGAATCTGTAGATCTCGGGCGCGAGCACGTCGAGTTTTTCCGTCGCGGCGCGGTATTCGTCGGGCGTCGGGATGTGGCCCTGCATTGCCGTGACTGCCGCGAGTTCGGCTCCAGCCAGATAGACTCTCGTGTTGTCGCCCATGCGCCCCTGGAAATTGCGCGTCGAGGTCGAGACGCACGTCGTGCCGGGCTCGAGCCGCGCCTGGTTGCCCATGCACAGGCTGCAGCCGGGCAGCTCCGTGCGGCATCCTTTGAGGTTCTCAAAAATTTTGTAATAGCCTTCCTCGCGCAGCACGAATTCGTCCATGCGCGTCGGCGGACACACCCACAGCCGCGATGCCGCGATCGCCGCGCCGTCCAGCACCCGCGCCGCCGCGCGGTAGTGCCCGATGTTCGTCATGCACGAGCCGATGAACACCTCCTGCACGGCGTCGCCCGCGACCTCGCTCAAGGGGCGGATATCGTCCGGGTTGTTCGGGCACGCAAGCAGCGGTTCGGTGATGTCGCTGAGGTCGATCTCGATCACGGCCGCGTAGCGTGCATTCGCGTCGCGCTCCAGCAGCTTCGGATCCTCAAGCCACGCATCCATCTTCCCGATGCGCCGCTCGAGCGCCTTGGCGCTCTGGTAGCCGTCCTCGATCATCGACTTCATCAGCGCGATGTTGCTGCGCAGGTATTCGGCGACCGGCTCCGCGTTCAGCTCGATCGTGCACGCCGCCGCCGAGCGCTCGGCCGACGCGTCGCTCAGCTCGAACGCCTGCTCCACCTTCAAATCCGGCAGCCCTTCGATCTCCAGAATGCGCCCGCTGAAGACGTTCTTCTTGTTCTTCGCAGGCACCGTGAGCAGTCCCTGCTTGATCGCGAAATACGGGATCGCGTTGACCGCGTCGCGCAGCGTGATCCCCTTGCGCAGCTTGCCGCTGAAGCGCACCAGCACCGATTCGGGCATTTGCAGCGGCATCACGCCCAGGGCGGCCGCGAACGCCACCAGCCCCGAGCCCGCCGGGAAGCTGATCCCGATCGGGAACCGCGTGTGGCTGTCGCCGCCCGTGCCGACCGTGTCCGGCAGCAGCATGCGGTTGAGCCAGCTGTGAATGATGCCGTCGCCGGGCCGCAGCGACACGCCCCCGCGATCGGTGATGAACCCCGGCAGTGTCGCGTGCGTCAAGCGGTCGGAGTCGGTTGGGTAGGCCGCCGTGTGGCAGAACGACTGCATGACGAGGTCGGCCGAAAACCCGAGGCACGCCAGCTCGATCATCTCGTCGCGCGTCATCGGGCCGGTCGTGTCCTGGCTGCCAACGCTGGTCACGACCGGCGTGCAGCTCGTGCCGGGGTGGATGCCGTCCGTGCCGCACGCGCGCCCGATCATCTTCTGCGCGAGCGTGAACCCCACGCCCTCCTCGCGCGTGTAGTTCGGCGCGATGAAGTGGTAGGTCGGCTCTGTGAGCCGACTCTTCGCGCCCGGAGTCGGGTCGACGACCCGACCTACCGCCTCTCGCACGTTGTTCGTCAGCGTCTTGCCGATGATCAGGCTGACGCGGCCGCCGGCGCGGTATTCGTCAGGCAGCGTGTTTGGCTTGAGCCTGAACGTGGACAAAACATTTCCGCTCTCGTCTTCGATCCTGCCCGCGAACGGGAAGATTGAAATCCTCTGCCCGGTCACCAGCTTGCTCACGTCGCACTCGATCGGCAGCGCCCCCGCGTCCTCGAGCGTGTTGAAGAAGATCGGCGCGATCACGCCGCCCAGCACGACCCCGCCGCGCCGCTTGTTCGGGATGAACGGGATGTCCTCGCCGATGTGCCACAGCAGCGAATTGACCGCCGACTTGCGCGAACTGCCCGTACCGACCACATCGCCGACGAACGCCACCACGGTCAGTAGGTCGCTTCGGCTCGAAGCAACCTGTTTCAGCTCGGCGATTTTATCAATCCCGCCCGGGAACCGTTTTTCTCCCATCGCGAGCGCATGGCGCGGGATGTCGGCGCGGCTCACGGCGTGCACGGCCGGCGAAAGATCGTCCGTGTTGATCTCGCCATCGACCTTGAACACAACCGCGTTGATACGCTCGGGCAGCGGCGGCCGACTCGTGAACCACTCGGCGGCGGCCCACGAATCGATCACTCGCCGCGCGGCGCGGTTGCCCGATTCGGCCAGTGCCAGCACGCGCCGCCACGCGTCGAACACAAGCAGCGTGCGGCTAAGCGCTTTCGCGGCCTCGTCCGCAAGCTCGGGAACCTCCAGAAATTCGATCAGCGGATTCAAATTGTATCCGCCAAGCATCGTCCCGAGCAGCTCGACCGCGCGCCGGCGATCGATGAGCGGACATGCAACGCGTCCCCTCGCGATGTCCGCGAGGAACGAAGCCTTGACCTGCGCGGCCGGATCGACCCCCGGGCTGATGCGATCGACGAGGAGGGGCAGGTCGGCTCTGTGAGCCGACTCCGGATCCATCAGCAATTCGCAAACCTCGCGCGAATGCGCGGCATTGAGCGGCAGCGGCGGGATGCCCATCGCGGCGCGTTCGGCGGCATGCTTGCGGTAAACGTCGTTCATTGCTCAACCCCCGCACCGATTTTAGCAAACATCCGCGTCACGCGCAAAAACTACACAAAAAACCGGGCCCATTCGTGCCCGGCACGACGCAAACCCTGTAGGCCGCGTTCGCCGAACGCGGCCTACAGGGAAAGGGTTTTCATCAAGTATGGATGTACAGCGGCAAGCGGGTCGCTTTTGGGGAGCGACGCGGGGGAAGGGGAGATTGCAACGAGTGAAGGACCCCAAGCCATGGCAGCAGACGCAGATCGTGCGTCAGCCGGTATCGGGGGGCGGAGAAGGCTCGGGCGAAGCGGGAGAATGCTCGGAAGTGACACAAAGGGAATGGCGGGATGAGACGTGAGGTTGCGAATCGTGAGAGATGCTGGGCTGAGCGGATTCGGATGGAGAATCTTGAGTCGAGGGGCGGTTTTGCCGCTCGGGGGAGCGGCGTTGCCACTCCGCGCGGTGGCGCATGATGTCGGCGATGACGCGATTGAGCGCGCCCGCGATACGGTCCAAGGGCATCGCGGGGATGGAGCGGATCGAGTGGATCTCGCTGATGGAGGCGACGGACGCGACGGAGGCGATGGAAGGGTCGGGGGATTGTCGATTATCGGGATCGGAATCGGGATCGGGAGATGGCGAATCGGTA
>JAJFUE010000069.1 GCA_021372575.1 bacterium
AGGCGCTTTCGCTGGCGAGAGAGATCAAATCGGGCCTGGCTCAAAAGCCCGAGCTGACCGGGCCGGCGCCGGCCCAGACCCCCGCGCCCGAACAAAAACAAACTCCCAAGCGCCGTTTCGATTTAAAATCCATTAAGTAAATCCATGGGAGCTTTTGCGGGGCGGCCCGGTAGCAAGGCCCGGCCGCCCCGCAATCCGCCATGCCAAGAGCCATCGTCTATAAGCTTCACCCGGACCATCCGGAGCGGTTCAAGATCGCCAAGATTGCCGACGCGCTGCGCGACGGCGCGCTGATGCTCTTCCCGACCGACTCCGTCTATGCGGTCGGCTGCGACCCGCGCCACCACAAGGCCCTCGAGCGGCTCCGCGCGCTCAAGGGCGTCGATAACAAGAAGCCGCTGACGCTCATTTGCCCGTCATTATCCGTTGTCTCGGTCTATGCCAACATCGACGACGCGGCGTATAAAATGATGCGCACGCTGACGCCGGGGCCGTTCACGTTCCTGCTGCGGGCAACGAAGGAAGTGCCGAAGCTGGTGCTGAACCCCAAGCGCCGCGAGGCCGGCGTGCGCGTCCCCGAGCACCCGATCTGCCAGGACCTGCTGGAGCAACTGGGCAGCGTGATCGTGTCGTCGTCGGCGAGCATCCCCGGTGGCCGCGCGCCGGAAAACAAGGAGCAGCTTTTCCGCGAGCTCGGCGGCCTCGTCGATGTCATCCTCGACGACGGCAGCTACAACACGAAGATCACGACGGTCCTCGACCTGACCGGCGACCAGTTCGAAATCCTGCGCGAAGGCATGGGCATGGACCGCCTCGCCCCGTTCGTGGCCTGATCGTTCGTGCTCGTGCTCGTGCTCGTGCTCATAATCGTAATCGTAATCGTAATCGACACCAAAGGTTGGCCAAATGTCGATTCGATCCGCAAGGATACCGCTCTTCTTAATTGTATGCTTTGCGATGAGCGGTGAGGCATGGGCATGCGCGCATTGTAGGTTCTGCATCGAGACGAACCGTTTTATCATTCCGCTGTTCGCCACGTTCCTGATTGCCGCGGCCACGGTGCCGATCTTGAAGCGGACGGGATTATGGGGCAGATGGAAAAATGCAGCATTGATCCTTTTGATTGCGTTTTTCACGTGCTTATATGTCGGGGCTTCATACGCCTTTCATCAGCCAGACAATGCGTTAAGCAAATACCTGTATGAGCTTCTATTGAGGGGACCTGTTCCGGCCGGTGAATCGATATTTGGTTTGCCAGAAAGTCTGAACGAACTGCAAAGCGGCTTGTTCATATTCGCTGCCCTCGCGGGACTGGTTTGGATCAGGACGAAATGGATGGAACCGCGATGGGCAAGGATCCCTCTTTCCCTCGGCGTCCTGATCATCCCAATGTTTGTCTTTGCGATGGCGATCGCGTATATGCTGCCGGCAAGAACACTATTGGAGGCGTCTGATCGGATCGATCAATCGTTTCTCGCGATCAAGTTGGCCTCCATTCCAATTGCGATTTTCTCGATTAAAAACACGTTTTTCCTGATCGTATGTATCGTTTTCTACACTTTCGCATTCTTCGGGAGTGGCGCCTCGCAAAGCTTGGGGATTGGGATTGTGATGTTCTTGTTCGGGGCTTACTTTTTTGTCTTCCGGCCGTATCAAAACCAAAGGAATTAATTCCATCACGTATTTAGGGCTTTGTGATTGAATTTCTGTCGTTTCCCCATTGACATCATGCCCGCGAAGGCGATAATTTAAGCGTTTGTTGTCCGGGGGCAGGGGTTTGCGATCCCCGTCCCAGATCTTTAAGGAACTGAAACGAACATGGCAAAGCAGCAAAACAGGGTCCAGGTCATTCTTGAGTGCACCGAATGCCGCAAGAATAACGAAACGTCGGGCGTGTCGCGCTACGTCTCCACGAAGAACCGCCGCACCACGACGGCCCGCGTCCAACTGAAGAAATACTGCAAGTTCGAGCGCAAGCAGACGCTGCACCGCGAAGTCAAGTAAGCGCGCCTCATATAAAGTAAAAAGCCCCGGCCGGACGGCGCCAACACGCCGCCCGGCCGGGGCTAATTTTTTTGCAGGCAGTCGAATGTTGGACTGAAAAGGAAATCATGTTCGTGATGCGAACCAAACAGAAAACCCGCCGCGTTGGCGGCGGGTTTTTCAGTCTTTGGTGGAGATAGCGAGAATCGAACTCGCGACCTCTTGAATGCCATTCAAGCGCTCTCCCATCTGAGCTATATCCCCACTCGATCGAACCGGGCGCGTCTCAAGCCGATGGGGCGGCGCCGCCCAGTCACGCCGAGATACTATCGTAATCCCAAGGCGCCTGTCAAATTTGTTTTCGCGATCGTGAATTGATGGATGAATACGGGCCTTTCGTCAGCATACTCAGCACTCAGGACTCAGCACTCAGCACTTCTTAATACCCACTTCCAGTCACTACGGCCGCCGTGGCCATGGTGGTTTGGCTGCCGGTCGCCAGGCCTTCGTAGGCCAGGCGCAGTTCCTCGGGGCTGGTCGCGAACCCGAGCGCCGTCTTGTAGTCGATCAGCCCGGCGTGGATCAGCCTCAGCAGTGACTGGTTGAACGTCTGCATGCCGTAATACTCGCCGCCCTGGATGTGTTCGTAGAGTTCGGACGTTTTCCCCTCGAGCAGCAGTTTCTTGATCGTCGGCGTCGAGATCATGATCTCGATCGACGGCACACGGCCCTTGCCGTTCTTGCGCGGCAGCAGGCGTTGCGAAATCACGCCGTTGAGGCACAGCGACAGCTCCATGCGGATCTGGTTGTGCAGGTAGGCGGGGAAATAATAAATGACGCGCTCGATGGTTTGCACGGCGTCGGTCGTGTGCAGCGTCGAGAACACGCTGTGGCCGGTTTCGGCGGCCGAGATGGCCGTCTGGATCGTCTCCAGGTCGCGCATCTCGCCGATCAGGATCACGTCGGGCGACTGGCGCAGCACGTGCTTGAGCGCGTCGCGGAAGTTCATCGTGTCGAACCCGACCTCGCGCTGGTTGATGATCGCCATCTTGTCGTGATGCAGGAACTCGATCGGGTCCTCGATCGTGACGATGTGGCATTTGCGCGTCTCGTTGATGTGGTTGATCATCGTGGCGAGCGTCGTCGATTTGCCGGCGCCCGTCATGCCCGTCACCAAAGTCAGGCCGCGCAGCCGCTCGGCGAGCTCGCGCACGGTCGGCGGCAGGTTGAGGTCTTCGAACGAAAAATCGGGATTGGAGATGTGGCGCATCACGATGCCGATCGACCCGCGTTGGCGGAAGCAGTTGATGCGGAACCGGCCGATGCCGGAAACGCCCGCCGCAAGGTCCATTTCCGGCACCTGCGCGAACGCCTCCCACTGGCTCGCGGTCATGATCGACTTGGCGAACGATTCCGTGTCATCCGGCGTGAGGTCGCCGAAGTCCATCGGCACGATCAGACCGTCGATCCGGATATACGGCGGGCTGCCCGCCTTGAGGAACAGGTCCGAGGAGCCGCGCTCCACCATCTCCTGCAACAGATCAAACAGTTGGATCATGTTTTCACGCCCCTGACGATTCCGTGATGCTCAATGCCGCATTTTCAGATCGTACGCAGACGCCGTTGATCCGTACGCCTGCGCGGAATGCCTCGTTATCCTCATCGAACGTTTTGGCCGTGTGGATTAGCGATAAAATGACCTCCGCGAAACAAGATCCTCCGAAGCCCGGGCCGGCCATGCAGGTCGTCTGCGCCAACGGTCCGCTCCGTCAGCAGGCCGCTTCGAAGTTTCGAAGTTTCGGGAAGTTTCGGAGTTTCGGGGACAGGCTACTAAATTATCTTGCTTTTCGGCAACGCTGAGGGCATCATTCGGCACATGGCAAGATTGGCGCGCGCCGTCGTCGAGGGAATTCCCTACCACATCACCCACCGGGGCAACCGGCGCGGCGACGTGTTCTTTTCCGACGACGACCGACGCTCCTATCTGTGGGAACTTTCGCAGGCCGCCGAACGCTTTCGCCTCAAGATCTGGGGCTGGTGCCTGATGAGCAACCACGTGCAC
>JAJFUE010000072.1 GCA_021372575.1 bacterium
TCCATTTCTTTCGCGCCTTCAGCGCTCTCGTTTTCTTGGGATCTTATCCTGGGGCGTCGCTTCGCTCTGCCCCAGGCTGTATTCTCTCGCGCCTTCGGCGCTCTGGTTGACACCGCCATTCGGTTACAACCAGCTTGCCCACGCTAAACACATACGAAGCCGGTGGCAACCGATTCAGCCTGTTGAAGCGGGCTTTATATGATGGGACGCATGACCCAGGGCTGACGCCCTGGGCTAAGTTGTATCTCCCCTGCCGGGGCTTTGCCGCACGGGTTATTCGGCAATGGCGTCCATTCCGGAAAACTTATTCACCAAATCTAAATGAGCTCGAACGATTCGATGAGACCGACCAGTTTGGCTTTTTCGATCGGCTTGACGATGTAGCCGTCGCATTGCTCGCGGAAGGACTCCATGATGTTGTCCTTGTCGCCGAGGGCGGTGGTCATGATGACCTTGACGCCGTCGAGGCCGCCGATGCCGGTCGATTCCTCGATGGCGCGGATCTGGCGGAGGGTTTCCTGGCCGTCCATCTCCGGCATCATGATGTCGAGGCAGACGAGGTCGTAGGGGGCTTCGTTGTCGAGCGCCGCGTGGATGGCCTCGATGGCCTCGCGGCCGTTGACCGCGATGTGGCATTCGCCGTAACGCTCCAGCATTTTCTGGAGCAGGAGACGGCTGGTGAATTCGTCTTCAACGATGAGGGTCTTCATGGTTGCGCCTTTCGGTGTGGGTATCGATCCGGTGCGATGATCGATCGAATACGAGCATGGATCGGAACATGGCGGTCACCCTTTCTTGCAGGTGATTTCCTTCTCGAGCGAATCGACGAGCCGGTTGAAACATTCGACGAGGCGCGGCAGGATCTGGCGCGCCTGCTCGCTTTGGCGCGCCTTGGCGGCGGCTTCCATGGAGCGGGCGGTTTCGCGCAGGGCGAACGCGCTGAGGTTGGCCGACGCGCCCTTGATCTTGTGCGCCTGGCGCTGGGCCTGGTCGAGGTCGTCTTGAACGATCGCGGCCGACAATTGGGAGATCTCGTTGTTCATGTCGGCGAGGAACGTCGTCACGAGCTCGCGCGCCAGCGCCTCGTCGCCCATCATGCGCTTCATGAACGATGCGCGGTCGAACACAATCGCCTCATCGTCGGCCGATTCCTTTTTGGGCAACGGCTGCGTGTCGGCGAGCGAGGGGGACGCGCCCTTGAGCCAGCGCTCGAGCATCGCCGCGAGGTCGGAGGGCTGAACCGGCTTGCTCAGGTAGTCGCTCATGCCGGCCTCGAGGCAGCGTTCGCGATCGCCCTTCATGGCGTGGGCGGTCATGGCGACGATGGGAATCTGCGGATCGAGCACGCCGGAGATGCCGCCGCGAATCCACTGGGTGGCCTCGAAGCCGTCCATCTCGGGCATCTGGCAGTCCATCAGCACGAGGTCGTAGGGGATGGTCTGGAGGGCGGTGATGGCTTCCTTGCCGTTGGCGACGGCGTCGGCGCGGTAGCCGAGCTTCTCGAGGATCTTCATGGCGACAAGCTGGTTGGTGACGTTGTCCTCGGCCAGCAGGATGCGGGCGCGGCTCTTGCGGGCCTCGGCGACGGTGTGACGCGTGACGAGCGAGGAGTGGCCGGGGGCGGCCGGCGATTCCTCTCGCCCGAGGACGAGCGCGAGGCAATCGTGCAGCTGGGCCTGGCGCAGCGGCTTGGTCATGTAGCCGGAGAAGCCGAGCCGTTCGAGCTTGACGGCGTCGCCGCGTTTGCCGAGCGAGGTCATCGCGATCAGTTGCGTGGCGGCGATCGCCGGATCGTTCTTGATGCGGCGGCCCAATTCGGCGCCGTCCATTTCGGGCATGTGCATGTCGAGGAGCGCGATGCGGTACGGGTCGCCATCGCGCGCGGCCGACCGGAGCCGTTCCAGCGCCGCCGCGCCGCTGGCCACCTCGTCGAACCGGCACTGCCAGTTCTTGAGGAACGCCGCGACGAGCAGGCGGTTGGTTTCGTGGTCATCGACGACGAGGATGCGCGTTCCGGCAAGCCCGGCCATCGGGGTGAGCGGCTTGTTTTCGGCCGGCCGCTTTTCGAAGACGGCCGTGAACCAGAACGAGGAGCCCTTGCCGAGCCGGCTCGCGACGTGGATCTCGCCGCCGAGGAGGTGCGCGAGCTGGCGCGAGATGGCGAGGCCCAGGCCGGTGCCGCCGTATTTGCGCGTTGTCGAGCCATCGACCTGCGTGAACGGATTGAACAGCGAGGCCAGCTTGTCCTCGGGGATGCCGATGCCGGTGTCGTTGAACGTGAAGCGGACCATGGCGTGGCCGTCGTCTTCGCCCTCCAGCTCGACGCGCACGGAGACCTCGCCGTTTTCGGTGAACTTGATCGCGTTGCCGCCGAGGTTGATCAGGATCTGGCGCAGGCGGCCGGGGTCGCCGCGCAGCCAGGTGTGGATGGCGGGATCGATGAGGTAATTCAGGTCGATGTTCTTTTCCTGGGCGCGGATGGCGAGCAGCTCGGCGGTGTCCTCGATCGTGGAGCGCAGGTCGAAATCGAGTTCCTCGAGCTCGAGCTTGCCGGCCTCGATCTTGGAGAAGTCGAGGATGTCGTTGATGAGCGACAGGAGCGCCTCGCCGCTGCTGCGGATGATGTCGGCGAACTGGCGCTGCTCGTCGGTCAGTTGCGTGTCGAGCAGCAGGCCGGTCATGCCGATGACGCCGTTCATCGGGGTGCGGATTTCGTGGCTCATGTTGGCGAGGAATTCGCTTTTGGCCACGTTGGCGATGTTGGCCTGGACGGCCATTTCGTTGGCGCGCGCGGTTGCGTCCTCGAGCTGGTGGTTGATGTCGATGAGTTCGCCCTGGCTCTGGATGAGCTGGGCGGTTCGGATCGCCACCTGGGTCTCGAGGATTTCGCGCCGGTCGGCGAGAAACCAGGTGAACAGGGCCACCACGGCGGTGAGGATGCCGCCGATCAACATCGTGATCCAGCCGGCGCGGGTGGGATTGATCGTTGCAAAGCCCGGGCCGGGGCGCAGGTGCGCGGCGTAGGTGTTGCCGAACGTGAAGATCGGAGCCGTGAGAGCCGCCATCGATTCATCCGGGAACAGCGGTTGTTTTCTCATGGCGGGCGCCGATGACGCGATCAACCCGGCGCCGCCGTCGTCGCCGATTTGATAGAGATCGACGATGACGTCGGCGAACAAGCCGTGCGTCAGCGGGAGCGTTTGCCTGAGCAGCGTCTCGGGCCGGATGGCGAGGAAAACGAAGCCCTTCAGATTGCGGGAATCATGAGCGGTGGATGCCGTCGTGACGCGCGCCTCACCGAAAACGGGCGCATACAGCATGATCGCGGATTTGTCGATGTTGACGGCGCGGACCGGCTGCGTCGCGGTGATCATGCCCGTGCGGGCGGCCTCGTCGAGGGCCTTGTGCCGTGCCGGCTCGGAATTGAGGTCGAAACCCAGCGCGGACGCATAGTCGGCATGAGGTTCGACGAACGCGAGCGGGAAGGCCTCGTTGCCGCCGGACGCGATGCGATTTCCGTTTGGATCGAGTTCAAAGACGGCGAAGTCGGACAATCCTTCGGCGCGCATGCGGGTTTCGAATCGGGCGCGTTCGTCGCGGGCAACCTTGGGCGCCCACCCGATGGCCTGCACCGTGCGCGTCTGGATGACCATCTCCGAGTAATGCCGAAAATCCGTGTTGCTCACGTTGCCGTTGATTTCAAAGTAGTGGCGCATCATGGCGAGGTGGCTGTCGCGGTAGGCGTGCATGGCCTTGGTGAGGTTGCTTGCCTCGGATATCGCCAGATTGAGAAATTCGTGGTGCTGGTTATAGCGGTCGGCCTCGAGGGCGATTCTGGCCGTTCCGACCGTGATCGCCAGGCCCACGACGACGGTCAGGATCACCTCAAGCCGCGGCAGGCGGCTCGCGGCCGTCGCGGGCAGGGTCGATCTTCTTCGGATCAGGAGGATGCCTGTCAGGATGATGATCATGATGCCGAGCGTGAACAGGATTGTCTCGAGGCGCGCGCATGCGATCTTCGTCTGCCAGTTGCCTGCCTCGCGATCGATACCGAGGACCATGAGCAACCTGCCCGTGAGCGGGTCCTCGACGGGGGCGAAGGCGCTGACGAACATCCCGAACTCATCCGTGTAGGGGCCGACGATTTGCGGCCGGCGCGAGCGGAAGCATTCCTTCACTTGCTCGGGCGGCGCCTGGTAGATCGTGCCGGGAGTCGTCGCATAGGGATCGTTCGGTTTTTCGTTCTCGGGCCCGAAGACGATGCGGCCGCCCACCATCGACATGGTGTAGATATCGACGTTGCCGTTGGCGTTGGCATAGGCCGTCATCTGTTTCGTGAGGCGCTGAAAGTTGGGATTCCGCGCGTCGCGGCTGGTGTATTCAAGCGCGCGCGCATGCTCGGGGTTGATCTGGCCTGCGATCAGCGAGGCCTGTTGGAGGATGAAGCCGCGCTGTTCTTCGGCGGCGGCGCGGCCGCGCCAGTTGGTGATCAGGAATCCGCCGGCGAGCAGGATCAGGATCAGGCCCGGGGCGACCCAGTTGTTGAGCCAGCCCTGGTCGCCGGCCTTTCTCACCGGCATGAACGCGCGCCACGCGCCGGTCGCGATCGCAATCGCGCACAGCACGCAGGCGATATGGATCGCGACGGCGGGAACCGGGGATTCGATCACCGGGGCCAGATCGGTGACGGGATTAAAGGAGGATTCCGACAGGAGCAGCCCGGCGACGCCGTGGATGAAAAACGCGACGCTCATCAGGCGGAGCGGCCAGCGCCGGCCCGGTTCCCGTTGCCCCGATTCCCTGTGCAGGATCGCGGCGGCGAGGACCGCGGCGGGCAGGGCGAGTCCGACCCGGCAGACGTTGCCCAGGGCGTCGTTGTTCTTCGCGGCGCCAAGGGCCATGCCGAGCCCGAGGACGCACAACATCCACCACAGCTCGAGCCGGACGCCGCGCAGCTTGATGCCGCCGCAGCCGAACGCAAGCAGGGCCGCGAACGACGCCGTCATGATCCCGAGGCGAACGAACCTGATTGCGGGGATGTCGCCGAGCGCGGTCGCCGGAAGCGCCAGCCAGTCCGCGACGCCCTGCAGCAGGCCGAACCAGCACAGGAGCCGCCATGACAGCTGGCGGTGCCTGGCGGGCGATTTCCCAGGCAGCAGCAGCGCCATCAAAATGAATGACAGGCCATGGACCAGGAGGATGAAGTCGAGTTGCGATTCCATGCGTTGCCGTTTCCTCAGGCCGGTTTATTCGGCTCTCGCCATGGCCAGTCGTTCCTGGGCCAGGTCCAGAATTTTTTGCGGGATCTGATCGAGCGGGGCGACGATATCGACGCCGCCGGTCTTGATCGCCTCCTTGGGCATGCCGAACACGACGCAGCTGGCCTCGTCCTGCGCGATCGTCTCGGCGCCGGCGTCGTGCATGTCCTTCATGCCGGCCGCGCCGTCGCCCCCCATGCCGGTCATGATGACGCCGACGGCGTTGCGGCCGGCGTATTGGGCGACCGAGCGGAACAGCACATCGACCGAGGGGCGGTGCCTCGACACGAGCGGCCCTTCCTTGATCTGCACCTGATAGACCGCGCCGGAGCGGCGCAGGAGCATGTGGTAATTGCCCGGCGCGATGAGGGCGCGGCCGGGCGTGACGGTGTCGCCGTCGGCGGCTTCCTTGACTTCGATCGCGCTGAGCTGGTTGAGGCGCTCGGCGAAGGAGCGCGTGAAATGCTCGGGCATGTGCTGGACGATGACGATGCCGGGCGCGTTGGCCGGCATCGCCGAAAGGACCTGCTGCAAGGCCTGCGTGCCGCCGGTCGAGGCGCCGATCGCGACGACCTTGTGCGTCGTGCGCGTCATCGACAGGCGCGGCGCAAGGGCGGGTTTGACCGGCGCGTTTCTGGCGACGACCTTGACGCGGGCGGCGGCCTTGATCTTGTCGCTGAGCTCGACCGACATGTCGCCGACGGTGTAGGACGATCCGGGCTTGCACATGACATCGACGGCGCCGGCTTCCATCGCCTCGAGGGCCAGCTCGCCACCGCGGGCCGTCAGCGACGAGACGATGATGACCGGCAGCGGGTAATAGCGCATGAGCTTGCGCAGGAACGTGATGCCGTCCATGCGCGGCATTTCGATGTCGAGCGTGACGACGTCGGGCTTGAGGGCGACGATCATGTCGCGGGCGACGAACGGATCGACGGCGGTGCCGACCACTTCGATCGCGGGGTCGCGCGCCAGCTCGCGCGCAAAGATCTGACGCACGACGGCCGAGTCATCGACGATGAGCACGCGCGTCCTCATGCGGCTTCGCCCTTCACGACGAGTTCGAGCAGGGCTGGGTTGTCATCGATGAGGAACGCCAGCGCGCCCTCGCGGCGGCGGAATTCGTCCCATTTCCCGGGCTCGAGCGGCTCGGCGGCCGGGATCGTGAGTGTGAACACGGCCTCGGTTCCCGCGATCTCGGTGAGGATGTTGCCGCACGTGATGTTGAGGAGTTCCTTGAGCGAGTCGGTACCGCGCGCGGCGGCCTCGCCGTCGTCCAGGTCCATGCCGAGCATGTTGCCGGCGAGCTCGGCGCAGATGGCGGCCGGCACGGCCAGCCTGAGCGAGCCGCCGAACACGCCGGAGAATTCCATGGCCACGGCGACGCACGGGCCGGCGGGCTGCGGCACGACATCGGGTTCGGCCGGCTCGGCGAACATGAACGCGAGCTGCTCGATGACGCGGCAGAATGTGTCGCTCAGGGCTTCGGCGTGTTCAGTTTTCATTGGGGGCCCCCAGTGTTTCCTCGACGACTTTGCGGATCAGCTCGGGCTGGAACGGCTTGCGGACGTAGGCGACGGCGCCCTTGGCCTTGAGTTGCTCGATGCGGGTCTGGCTGCCCTCGGTCGAGACGATGACGACGGGGATCGACTTGAGCATGTCGTCGGCGCCGAGGCGGTCGATGAACTCGATGCCATCCATGACCGGCATGTTGATGTCGGTGAAGATGAGGTCGGCCCAGTGGCCCGCCAGGATGTCGAGCGCGTCCTTGCCGTTGGCGGCCTGGTAGAGTTCGTTGATCGGCAGCCCGGCCACGTGCAGCGTCTTGGCGATGACCGCCCGCACGGTCTCCGAGTCGTCGACGATCAGGAAATTGAATGCCATGTCGGTGCCTCCGTTACAAAGAGTGCTGAGTCCTGAGTCCTGAGTGCTGAGTCCTGAGTGCTGAGTCCTGAGTGCTGAGTGCTGAGTCCTGAGTGCTTAGTCCTTAGTCCTTAGTCCTTAGTCCTGAGCTTCTGATTTCTGCCGCCCCTTCGGGGCTCGGAAAACAAATGGTCGCCGACCGGGGGTTCGCTGCGCTCACCCCCGGCTACACTCTGCCGGCCCTTCGGGCCTGACGTAACTCGTGATCTGTTGCGCATGATCATCACCATACGTTTATATTTTTCACTCCGCACTCAGGACTCAGGACTCAGCACTCAGCACTCAGCACTCAGCACTTCTATAGTTCCGTTTCCGTTCCGCCGGACCGGATCGTGGTCCGGCCCGAGTCCATGTGCAGCGACATGGTGCGCGACGCGTTGCCGCCGACGTCCTCGGCGGCGATGAGAATGTTGTTTTTCCACAGGATTTTCTTGAGGACGGTGTAGTTGCGCTCGCCGATCTTGAACAGGCCCTTGTCGTCGAGGACCGATGAGCAGCCGGCGACCTTCGCGACGAGGCGGCCGCGTTCGCCGCCCATGTTGAAGATCTCCTGCAGGAAGGTCATCGCGCCGGTGTCGGTGAACATGAGCGGGTTCTGCTCGGCCTTGGCCGGGTCGATTTTCGACAGCGGCAGCATGCAATGGATGATGCCGCCGACGCACGCCACGGGGTCATAGACCGACAGGCCCACGCATGAGCCGAGCGAATACGTCACGAGCACGTCGTCCTTCGACGAGGACAGTTTCATATCGGCGATGCCAACGATGTGGTTCACAACTCAAGACCTCTTCTCATCGGTTCTTCACGTAAATCGACGGCTTGACTGACTTGAGGTCGGCCATCATGCCGGTCAGGCTTTCGGCGTGACCGACGAACAGGTATCCGCCCGGCTTGAGCAGACGGACGATCTCGGCCAGGAGCGCGGCCCTGACCCGGTTGTCGAAGTAAATCATCACGTTGCGGCAAAAGACCGCGTCGAGCGGGCCGCGCATCGGGAACGGCGGGTTGGCCAGGTTCAGCCGCTGGAAGACGATCATGCGCCTGAGGTCGGCGCGCACGGCGCGGTTGTTCGCGCGGCCGTCGTCGGGCCTTTCGAAGTAGCGGTCGCGCAGCGCGGGTGGGACCTTGGCGAGCTTGTCGAGCTCGAAGATGCCCGCGCGCGCGGAGTTCAGCACGCGCGTCGAAATGTCGGTGGCGAGAATCTTCACATCGGCCTGGCGGTTGCCGAGCGCCTCCCTGAGCGTGATGGCGAGGGAGTAGGGCTCCTCGCCGGTCGAGCACGCGGCCGACCAGAAACGGAACCGCGTCTGCCCGGCGCCCAACCACTTGGCCATGCAATCCCTGACGAAATCGAAATGGACGGGCTCGCGGAAGAAGTGCGTGACGTTGGTCGAGATCGCGTCGAGGAGCTGCACGATCTCCTCGCCGCTGCCGTCCTGCTCGAGGTACTTGAGGTAGCCCTTGTGGTCGGAGATGTTGAGGGCGCGCAGGCGCTTTCCGACGCGCGCGCTGACCAGCGCCTCCTTGCCGTCGCCGAGCGAAATGCCGCTGTGGGCATAGACGATGTCGCGGAATTTCCTGAACGTCTGGGCTTCCATGGCACAACCTCGAACCGGGGGCGAGCCTTACTTCGCCGCGCCGGTGACTTCCTGAATTTTTGCGATGATGGCCTCGGGCTTGAACGGCTTGATGACGTAATTGTTCGCGCCGGCCTTGAGCGCCTCGATGACGCGGCCCTTTTCGGCCTCGGTCGTCACCATGATGACCGGCACCTGGTTGCCCGCCAGGCGGATGCGCTTGAGCGCGTCGATGCCGAGCATGTTGGGCATGTTCCAGTCCATGAGGACGACGCTGTACTGCTTGGCGAGCGTCGCATCGACGGCCTGCTGGCCGTCGCACGCCTCGTCGATATCGGTGATCCCGACGCTTTTGAGCGCGTTGATCAGGATCTTGCGCATGGTTGTCGAATCGTCAACGATCAGAACGTTCATCACGCCACACCCTTTCTCGAATGATCGGTCTCGATCGAAACACAGAGGTTGAACGGCCCGAGCGGGCTGTCGAACGGGATGTCCAGCCACACCGACCACGACGGGTGCTGGATTCTATAGTCACGCCCCAGGATCACGGTCGGCAGGCTCAACTGGGCGGGCGAGTTTTCATCCTCGTTGAGCTTGGCCTTCGCGGCCCCCGCGACGACATTGACCATTTCGGCCATGGCGTCCATCACGTCCTGGTCGAGTTTATCGATCGTGGAGCCGAGCAGGCGGTGCGCCACGTGCATGGCGGTGCGCGCCGGGAACACCATCGTCACGCAGCCGCGCACGGAGCCGCTGAGGCCGATGATCGCCACGATGGACTGCGTTGGCGGGTCGTTGTCCTGAACCACGCCGACGTTGCCGCGCTTGGCCTCGCAGTCCAGCATCGTCGTGAACAGGTTGTTCACGCCTTCGACGAATGGATTGATGTACTCGACTTTCATTGGGCAACCCCTGTGTTTAACGTTCGTGCTCGTGCTCGTGCTCGTAATCGTAATCGGAAACCGATCGTTCGCTTGTCCCTCGCTTACGCCAGGGCTGCTGCGTGGCTTCTTATCGTTTTCAGGGAGGGGGAGTGTCTCCCGGCATCCCCCTCCCCGTTGTCGCAGATTTAGAACTCGCTCAGGTCGGAGTCGTTGAGGGGAATCACCTCCTCGGGTTTGGTTGTGCGCTGGCCGGCGTGGGCCAGAATCTTTTTATGCGCGGCGGGGGCGGATTTCGCCTTGCCGGCCGACGACGTCATGTTCAGGTGGCCGCTGGCCTTGACCGACGAGGCCGCGTGCGCGATCGCCGCCTCCGACGCCCCGCGCACGATCGACACGAGCGTGTTGACCATGTCGTTGAGCTCGCGGGCCTGCGCCGAAAGCTCCTCGCTCGCGGAGGCCGAGTCCTCGGCGTTGGCGGCGTTGGACTGCGTGACCTTGTCGAGCTGGGCGACGGCCGTGTTGATCTGGTCGATGCCCTGGCTCTGCTCGTCGCTGGCCGCGCTGACCTCGCCGTTGAGCTGCGTGACCTTCTGGACGCCGGTGACGATTTGCTTGAGGATCTGGGTCACGTCGGCCGAGACCTGCACACCGTTATCGGCATTTTTCTGCGAGGCCTCAATCAGCGAGGCGGTGTTTTTGGCGGCCTCGGCGCTGCGCATGGCGAGGTTGCGGACTTCTTCCGCGACGACCGCGAAGCCCTTGCCGGCGTCGCCGGCGCGCGCGGCCTCGACCGCGGCGTTGAGGGCCAGCAGGTTGGTCTGGAACGCGATCTCGTCGATGGTCTTGAGGATCTTGGCGGTCTCGTCGGACGAGGCCTTGATCTTGTCGATCGCGACCGACATCTTCTCCATGACCTCGCTGCCCTTTTCGGCG
>JAJFUE010000074.1 GCA_021372575.1 bacterium
TCGCTCCACCCTGGGCTAACTTGTATCGCCCCTGCCGGGGCTCGGGTCACGGCTGAATTCGCCGAGCAAGAAACAGCCGGACGGTATGCAATAGCTTGGTTCTGGCTACGCCAGCTTAGGATTACGAGCACGAGCACGAACCGACAGCTTATGACAAGCGCTCTGACACTCAGGACTCAGGACTAAATGCGCTGGCAACTTATTGACCGATCGTATGACCTTTCACGGCGCGTGCTGGTGATGGGGATCGTCAACGTGACGCCCGACTCGTTCAGCGACGGTGGCAAGTTTTTTGATATTGAGCGCGCGGCGGACCATGCGCTCGAATTGATCGCGCAGGGCGCGGACATTCTGGATATCGGCGGCGAATCGACGCGGCCGGGATCGGACGCGGTTTCGGTCGAGGAAGAACTGCGGCGCGTGGTGCCGGTCATCGAGCGGCTGGCAGGAAAGATCCAGGTCCCGATCTCGATCGACACGATGAAGGCCGAGGTGGCGCGGCAGGCGGTGGCGGCCGGCGCGCAGATCATCAACGACGTCACCGCGTTGCGCGGCGATCCGAAAATGGCCGGGGTGGCAGGAGAAACCAAGGCCGCGGTCGTGCTGATGCACATGATCGGCACGCCGAAGACGATGCAGCAGGAACCCCGCTATGGCGATGTGGTGACCGAAGTCGGGGAGTTTTTGCGCGAGAGGATGCAGGCGGCCGAGGCGGCGGGGATCGAACGCGAGCGGATCGCGCTCGATCCGGGGATCGGGTTCGGCAAAACGCTCGAGCACAATGTGGAGCTTTTCCGGAGAATGGGCGAGTTGGCGGCGCTCGGGCGGCCGCTGCTCATCGGGCCGTCGCGAAAGGCTTTTCTCGGAAAGCTTCTCGGCGGGGCGCCGCCGGAGGAGCGGCTCGAGGGGACGATCGCGGCGGTCGTGGCGTCGATCTGCGCCGGGGCGCGGATCGTGCGGGTGCACGACGTCGGGCCGGTGGCGAAGGCGGTCAAGGTGGCGCAGGAGCTGGCGGAGGGGAGATAGGACCGATAGGAAACGGATTCGATTACGATTACGATTACGATTACGAGCACGAGCACGAGCGCGAAGATTGCCATGAGCACGGGTACGAGCATGTATGAACGAACCTGCTTGTGTTTCGGCAAGTGAAATTATAACAATGTCTGGTATGAGCTTTCCGAGGTGGCTCGAGATGATGGCGAAATCGATCATGGGCCTTGCGTTGTGGGTTGCCGTGGCGGCGGTTGCAGTGGCCGCTCCGGTTACGCGCGCCGGCGCCACGACGCGCACCACCGAGGCCGAAGGCAAATACCGGATCGGCGTCGGCGACCAGTTGTGCGTGGCGTTCGTCGCCGACCCCACGCGCGCGCCGCGCACGATCGTCCCCGGCGACCAGCTCGCCTTGAGTTATCACTTCGGCGTCGCCGAACCGGGCAAGCCGTATCATGTACAACCCGGCGACAAGCTTTCCCTGTATTTCAAATACAGCCCGATCCTTCAAAGAACCTACCTCACGCCCAACGGCGACTCGTATCAGTCGGTCAGCGGGGACGCGATCGTGCAGCCCGACGGCACGCTCGTGCTGCGCGCGATCGAGAAGCCGCTGATGGTCGCCGACAAGACGACGACCGAGATCACCGCGCTCGTCGAGGATATTTATAAAAAGTCGGGCATTCTGGAGCACCCGGCGGTGAACATTTCGGTCGCGCCGCAATACGAGCGCGAACGGACGCTGAAGAACATGTTCCAGTCGGCGCCGGGCGAGACGTCGCCGTTCATCCGGGTGAACGTCGCGCCGGACGGCGAGATTGGGCTGCCGCTGATCAGCGGCGTGACGACGGCCGGCAAGACCGCCGCCGGGCTTTCGAGGGAACTGACCGAGCGTTACCACAGGCTCGGCTACGGGCGCGTGACGATCTCGGCGTGGATCAACTCGGCGGTCGATCCGCGGCTCGAGGCGCTGCGCACGCTGGCCGGGGGCCCGGGGCCGCTCAAGTTGCGCGTCCTCGCCGGCGGCGAGATCAGCCTGCCGCTGCTGCACACCTGTGCCGCGGCCGGCAAGGGTCCCGCGCAGCTCGCGCGCGAACTGACCGAACGGTATCAGGCCGAAGGCTACGGCGGGGTTCGCGTGACGGTTTGGGTCGAGGAGGCAGCCAGGCCATGACGGAGCCCAACGCCAATCCGCGCGCCGCAAGCGGCGAATTGCAATCGACGGTCACGCTCGGCGAGTTCGTGCGCGCGTGGTCGCGCTACCGCGTGTGGTTCATCGCGGGGCTGGTCATCGTCGCGCTGGGGACGCTGATCTGGACGAAATTCGGGATGACCACGTTTTACCGGACGCAGGCGTCGTTCTTCGTGACGAACCGCTTCACGCCCGAGTCGCGGGCCGGCATCGCCGAGACCGAAATTTACAAGGGCGGGGCGAACGAGCAGTTCCAGGCGTCGTTCCTGGCCACGCTGGCCGAGCAATACCTGGACTCGAGCGATTTCCTGCTCGAGGTCGCCGACCGGATGCAGATGGCCGGAACCGATTTATATAAGCTGCTCAACATCAAGGAGAAAGACGCGCGGCTGCGGCGGCTGATCCTGGCCGACACGCTGCGCACGAACCTCGTGCAGGCGCGCAAAATCGAGACGTCCGGCGTGATCATCCTGACCGGGGAGCTGCCCGACCCCGAAGCCGCGGCCAAGTTCATCAACACGTGCCTCGACGTCTTGCAGGAGCGCTTCACGAACAACGAGTTCGGATACTTCGCCGATATTTTAAAGTTGTATCGGGAGAAGTATCAGGCCGAGCTCAAAAATCGCGAGGCAATGTCGGCGAAGCTGCGCGCGCTACGATTCGAGGATTACCCCGAGCTGAAAACCCAGCGCGACGCGACCGAGGACGTCCTGACCGAGCAGGCGCACAACCTCGCGCGCATGAACGTGCGGATCGAAATGCTCACGATGGCGACGAGCCCCGAGGCGCTCGCGGCGTCGCGCTCGGTTACGATCGTCGATCACGCGTTGCCGCCGCTGCGCAAGAGCCGCCCCAAGACGATGCTGATGACCGGCGTCGCCGTGACGCTCTACACGTTCGTGTTCATGGTGGGGCTGATGCTGATCGGCCTGATCCAGGGCGCGTCGGCGGCGCGCGAGGCGCGATCGCGCGAGTAGGTTCGATTACGATTACGATTACGAGCACGAGCACGAATTGAAAACCCGCATGCCAAAACCGCAAATCACGACCCTGCCCGACGCGGATGAAAGCACGGCCGGGGCGCCAACGCCGACGCCGGTGATGCTGTCGGTCGTCATCCCGATGTTCAACGAGGAAGAAAACCTCGCGGGGACGGTCGATCGCGTGGCGGCGACGCTCAAGGAAGGGTTCCTTGACGGCGCGTGGGAAATCATCATCGTCAACGACGGCAGCACCGACGAGACGGCCGAAGTGGCGCTGAGGCTCGCCAAGGACCCGGCCTACCCGTGGCTGCGCGTCAAGGGCTACGCCACGAACCGCGGGCGCGGCATGGCGCTCAGGACGGGCTTCGCCGCCGCGCGCGGCCAGTGGATCGTCTCGATCGACGCCGACCTGAGCTACGAGCCGCGCTACATCCTCGACCTGGTCGCGGTGCTGCGCCAGCAGGACGACATCGACATCGTGCTGGCCTCGGCCTACATGCCCGGCGGCGGCGCCGAGAACGTCCCGATGAACCGGCTGTTCGTCAGCAAGTTCGGCAACCGCATCCTGGGCTGGTTCATGTCGGCCGGCGGCCATCGCATCCACACAATCACGTGCGTGTTCCGCGCGTACCGGCGCGAAGTGCTCGACAGCATGGAGCTGGAGTCCGACGGCAAGGACATCCATTTGGAGATCCTGTCCAAGGCGCTGATGCTCGGGTATCGCGTGACGGAAGTGCCGGCGATCCTGCGGCGACGCGCGAAGGGGCGGTCGAAATTCAAGTTCCGCACGACGGCGGCATCGCATTTGATTTTCGCGCTGTTCGAGCGGCCGATCCTCATCTTCGGGATGATGGGGCTGGCGGGCATGTTCGGCGGGCTCTCGATTCTTGCCTACGCGACGGTGAAGTGGCTGCGCGGAGTTCCGTTCAACTGGAACCGGCCGATCATGACGATCATGATCCTGTTGCTGCTGGGCGGGCTTCAGATGCTCGCGTTCGGCATCATCGGGACGCAGTTCGTCAACCTGCGCAAGGAATCGATCAAGATCCAGGCGCGGCTGCGACAGCTTATGAGCCGCAACGACTCGAATGAGACGCGGCATCGATGAGCCCGGCGCGCACCCCCCGGCTGCATGTTTTAACCCTTGAAGACCTTGCGTTCGCCACGGGCCAACAGGCGCGGCTGATCAATCTGCTGCCGGAACTGGCGCGGCATTTCGAGCTTGTGCTGGTCGGGCGGCCGGGGCGGCTGCCGGCGGCGCTGGCCGAGGTGATCGTGCGGCGGGTCGAACTGCCGCTGCCGCCGGGGATCCGGCCGCTTCGTTATTTGCTCCATCCGATGGGGCCCGTGCGATGGCGGCGCATCATGCGCGCGCTGGCGAGCCTGCCGGTGGCCGGGGAGTCGCTCTACTGCGAGTCGCTCATCCTTGCGTCGCTTGCTGCGCCGTCGCGCCCGAAGCTGCTCGCGGCCGAGGTCAACGGCATCGCCAACGAAGAACTGCTGCACAAGCTCGGGCCGACGGGCGGGCTGGTGCAGGGCTGGCTCAAATCGCGCGAGCGCGACGGGCTCCTTGCGTGCAACCGCGTGATCGCCGTGAGCGACGGGATCGCGAATTACCTCGGCCAGCTCGCGCCGGAGGCCGCGCCGCGCATCGCGGTGATCGGCAACGGCATCGACCCGCACATCTTTCACACGGGCGTCGATGGGACGATCGTGCGGCGCGAACTGGAGCTGTGCCACGACCCGGTGGCGGTCATGCACTCGACGTTCAGGCCGTGGCACGGAATCGACCAGCTCCTCGACGCGTGGGCGATCGTGGTCGCCGAATGCCCGCGGGCCCGGCTGCTGCTGGTCGGCGACGGCCCGGGCCTCGAGGAAGCCCGCAACGAGGCGGTCAACCTCGACATCGCCGACAACGTCATCTTCCCCGGCGCGGTCCAGCTCGATGAAATCCCGGCGTGGCTCGCGGCCGCCGACGTCGGCGTTTATTTCCCCGAGCCGTGGTTCATCGGCCACCCGATCAAGCTCGTCGAATACATGGCGGTCGGCCTGCCGGTCGTCACGGTCAACGACAAGGCGCTCGCGGGCACGGTCAGCGAAGCCGGCGCCGGCATCCTGGCCGAGCCCCGGCCCGAACCGTTCGCCAGGGCGATCCTGGAACTTTTCAACGACCCGAAACGCCGCGCGGAGCTCGGACGCAAGGGCGCGGCCCACGTCGCCAGCCAGTTCTCGTGGGGCACGATCGCCCAAAAGATCGCCGCGTTCTTATTAGATTGAATTTCATTTTCCCCGGGACTTAGATATGGGGGATTGGATTTGTCATCTCCCATCGACCGGGAGACCCAGGACTCGGCATACAGGACTCAGGACTCATGGAAATTAATTCACGCACCCGGCTCCTCGGCGTGATGGGCTGGCCGATCGAGCACACGTTGTCGCCGCTCATCCAGAACGCCGCCATCAAGGCGCTCGGCCTGAACTGGGTCTATACGGCGCTGCCCGTCGAATCGGGGCGCGTCGCCGAGGCGATCGCCGGCGCGAGGGCGATGGGCTTCGTCGGCATGAACGTGACGTATCCGCACAAGGCCGCGGCGGTGGCGAGCATGGACGAGCTTTCGCCCGAGGCCGCCGCGATCGGCGCGATCAACACGATCCACTTCACCGACCGCGGCGCGATCGGCTACAACACCGACGTCAGCGGCTTCACGCGCACGCTTGCCGAGGACGCGCATTTCGACGTCAAGGGCAAGACGGTGCTGCAGATCGGCGCCGGCGGCGCGGGCCACGCCATGGTCGCCGGCCAGGGCGCCGGCGGCGCCGGACGCGTCATCATCTTCGACGTGCGTCTCGCGGCGGCGGCCGAGCTTGCCGAGCTCATGGGGAAGGCTTACCCCGACACGAAATTTGAAGCGCTCGGCGATGCGAAGGGAATCCCCGAAGCAGCGGCGATCGCGGACCTCATCGCCAACGCCACGCCGGTCGGGATGAAACCGGGCGACCCGTCAGTGATCGACGAGGCCCTGATTGAATCGCGGCACGTGGTGTTCGACGCGGTGTATCGTCCATTCGAAACGCCGCTGCTCAAGGCCGCCACGCGCCGCGGCGCGCGCACGGTTTCAGGGCTGGGGATGCTCGGGCGGCAGGGGTGCAAGTCGCTGGCGATCTGGTCCGGCATGCAGCCGGACGAGGCGCTCATGCTCGGCAAGCTCAAGGAAGCGCTGGAAAACGGGTGATCGCGGGAAGCGTGGGGCTTGTGGGTCTTCTGGGTCCTATGGGACTTATGAGACTCATGGAAATCATGGGATATGCGGGCGTTCTGGACGGGTGACGCTATTGCGGGGCTGACATAGATTACTGCTCGTAAGTTCCACGACGGACCGCCGCCCATGAACTTTGACCCCCAACGTCAGCCGCAAATACCAAAGCGCCTGTTCGTGGCGATGGCGATTTCCGCGCTCACGCTGCCGTTGCCGCTGGCCCTCAGCAAGGGCAATTTCTTTCACGACTTCACGATTTACGATCGAAACTGGTTTGCGTTCTTCCTGGCTTACATCATCGGCACGTCGGGATCCGTCTTGATCATCGGCAGCGCGCAAATCGACATCAACAAATGGCCCGACAGGTATCGGGGCAGGTCGCTCGTATATGTCGCCTATTTCACGGCGGCTTTTTGTTTCTTCTCGATGCACTTCCTGAAGCTGTTCTTCCGCGGGACTTTCAAT
Source organism: bacterium (assembly GCA_021372575.1). Taxonomy (GTDB): domain Bacteria; phylum Sumerlaeota; class Sumerlaeia; order MVZB01; family MVZB01; genus JAJFUE01. The sequence continues at coordinate 6,891 of JAJFUE010000074.1, forward strand.
GATCTCAGATCGCTCTTATGAGCGATGTGCGGATCAACATAGGACCCACGAAAACCCGCCGGCGACTTTATTTGATCAACTCGCTCACGAGCGGCGCGATGGCGCGCAGGGCGCGGCCGCGGTGGCTGATCGAGTTTTTCTGGTTCGAGGTCAACTGGGCGGTCGTGAAGCCGACGTAGGGCTGCTCGACAAGCTCGAAAATCGGGTCGTAGCCGAAGCCGTTGTCGCCGCGCGGCGAGAAGGTAATTTTGCCCTCGACCGTGCCGGTGCGCGTCTGCGTTTTGCCTTTTGGGTCCACCAGCGCCGCCACGCACACGAACCGCGCGGTGCGTTGCTCGGCGGGGACGCGGGCCATTTCGTTCAGGACACGCTCGTTGCGGGCCTTGCTGTTGGGGCCGTAACGCGCCGATTGCACGCCGGGGCGGCCGTCGAGGGCATCGACAACGAGGCCTGAATCGTCGGCGAGCGTGAGCAAGCCGGTGGCCTTGGCGTAGGCGCGCGCCTTGATGATCGCGTTGGCCTCGAACGTCTCGCCGGTTTCCTCGGGCGGGACGACGTCCGGGAACGCGTCGGCGCCCTTGAGCTCGACAACATCGTCGCCCAGCGTCGCGATCAGGATGTCGCGCAGTTCCTCGATCTTGTGCCGGTTGTTGGTGGCGATTAATAGGATCATTTTCGGTTTCATCTGAGTTCGAGCATCCGACGAAATTAACCAATGATACTTCCAGAATTTGCATCCAGCAAAACTCGAATCACAAACTTGCCATGCAAAGGATCGAAATCTCTATCGGTCGTTACAAGCGTAGCGTTCAGAACGTAAGCTACAGCAGCAATCCATAAATCGTTCTGCTTTTTCTGAATACCCCACCCTTTCTCGATGGCTTCACATAATATCTTGGCATAAGCGTCGATGACAGGTGGTGAAGAAATATCAATAGCAACTAGATGGCCCAGGAATTCTTCCAACTTCCGAATCTTTTGCATACCCCAATGACGCCTGTAAGCCATGGCTCTAATTTCACCAAGGGTCACAATACAAACCATAGGGCTGAATTGAGAATTTCTAAGCTGGAATTTTTGCTCGATTGCGGAATACACTTTTGATTCACGGGCATAATGAAGAACGATATTGGTATCCAATAGAAAATCCCGCGATTTTTCCATCAGCCGATTTCCTCAAGGGTTTCCAACAAATCTTCAATTGTTTCGTCTCCTGGCCATGTACCAGCAATCGCGTTGTAGCCGGTTTTGATTGTCTGGCGATGCCGAACATCTTCAACTCTAAGCCGAGTTGGATCAGGTGTCGGCAACTTTGAAAAGAAAACATCTCTTTTTGTTGCGAGCGAAATCGCTTCAGCATCCACTCGTAATAGTGATCCGGAAGGACGAAAAACAGCATATCCTTCAATAAGGACGGATTTGCCCATATATTCTTTGAGTGCCACAACAGCTTTGGGAACCCATACAGCTCGAACACGATCTCCATTACTCAGGACCAGCTCAAACATACAATCGCTAATCCTGATCATATCAAGATCACCCTGCACACGAACACGTTTTGGAGTTGGAGTAGCACTTATCAGCGCTTTGGCAGACTGAATCAATTGGGGCCCAATAACTGGTGGTGTATAACCGTTTGTAAGATTATGTCCAGTCACTTCGATGTTCTGAACCCCTCTTTTGAAGACCTGATCAAACCTGCTAACGATCCGAAGATACGCCGGATCATAACGACTGCTGTCCATAATTCGACTAGCAATATCATTCAGCGCGTATCCAAACAGGTCCAGACCTGATTCATTCTCGTTTGGTGCATCTTCCCATAGTTGAGTTTGAGCGTATAGATCGTGAGCAGCTTCGCCGAACAATGGGGACTCAAAATATAGTTGGGTGCTTTTTCTGGGTCCGGCACCCAAACCTATAAAGCGAATATCTGCCGCACTGTTTAACGCTTTTGGCGTTCGCCCAATCATTCGGCTCGAATGCATGAAACCCATACGTACCGCATGCATAACGGTCGGCTTGACCAAAGTCAAAACAGCTCCAACGGCTTCCGGGGTTGGTTTTTCCCCCCAATCACGGCCATGCAGACTTAGAGTGTGGTTGACCATCTTAGTCGCGCACCTCCGTTTCTTTCTTGATCAATCTTCAGACATAATCAGGGTAACAAAATCAATACTCTGTATCCACACTGAATCAAGCATGTCGAAAATAAAAAACTATTGTCCCCGTCAATTTTCGGACATGATTTTCGCCAATTTTTTGGCGAAATATGTTTGCCTTGCGAAGCACTCATTAAGAGGCATGCGTGTAAAACGAATAATCCCAGCGCGTCATCTAATTACTCACTTCGGATAAAGCTCTGGCCTCTTAGTTGCATCCGCTGTCGTCGCAACCTTTACGGGCCGTTGCGCCCGCGGTGGATTTTATGGCCGAACCGATTGTCACATCTCCCGGCTTCCTGGGGCTCGCGAAAAACCAGCGCGACGCGCTGTTGCCGCTGGCCATCATCGGCATCCTGATCATCATGGTCGTGCCAGTGGCGCCGTGGATGATGGACCTGCTGCTGACGCTTTCGATCACGACCTCGCTGCTCATCCTGTTCGTCGGCATCTATATCAACAAGCCGCTGGATTTCTCGGTCTTCCCGAGCCTGCTGCTGATCGTCACGCTGCTGCGGCTGGCTTTGAACGTCGGCACGACGCGCCTGATCCTGTTGCACGGCAACGAAGGCACGCACGCGGCCGGCGGGCTGATCGAGGCGTTCGGCAACTTCGTCGTCGGCGGCAACTACGTCGTCGGCCTGATCATCTTCATGATCCTCATTGTCATCAATTTCATGGTCATCACCAAGGGCGCGGGGCGCGTGGCCGAAGTCAGCGCGCGCTTCACGTTGGACGCCATGCCCGGCAAGCAGATGTCGATCGACGCGGACCTGAACGCCGGCCTCATTAATGAGGGCGAGGCGCGCTCGCGCCGCAAGACGATCGAGCTCGAAGCCGATTTCTACGGCGCCATGGACGGCGCCAGCAAGTTCGTGCGCGGCGACGCGATCGCCGGCATCGTCATCCTCGTCATCAACATCGTCGGCGGCCTCGTGATCGGCATCCTGCAGCACGGGATGAGCCCGGCCAACGCCGCGACCAACTACACGCTGCTGACGGTCGGCGACGGCCTCGTCAGCCAGATCCCGGCCCTGATCGTCTCGACGGCCGCCGGCCTCGTCGTCACGCGCGCCACGCATGAGGGCACGCTTAGCCAGACGATGGGCCAGCAGCTGTTCCTGCAGCCGCGCGCGATGGGCGTCGCCTCCGCGATGCTCATGGTGTTCAGCGTGATCCCCGGCATGCCGACGATGCCGTTCCTGATCCTGGCCGGCATGACCGGCTTCGCCGCATGGGCCGCGCTGGGCTCGATGAAGCGCAAGGCCGCCGTGGAACTCGAAACAAAACAAAAAGCCGCCAAGCTGGAAAAACCCAAGGCCGAGTCGGACGCCGACCTGCTTGCGCCGCTCGACCTCGTTTCGCTCGAAGTCGGCTACGGCCTGATCGGCCTTGTCGATCAGGAGCAGAAGGGCGACCTGCTCGACCGGATCCGCTCGCTGCGGCGCCAGCTCGCGCAGGAATGGGGCTTCGTCATCCCGCCGGTCCACATCCGCGACAACCTCGAGTTCAAGCCGACCAGCTACGCGCTGCTCATCAAGGGCTGCGTCGTCGCCAGCGCCGACCTCATGCAGGGCCACCTGATGGCCATGGCCGCCGACGACAACGACGGCCGCGAGCTGGGCGGCATCCAGACAACCGAGCCCGCATTCGGGCTGCCGGCCGTGTGGATCCCCGAGGCCAAGCGCGAACAGGCGCAGGCGCTCGGCTACACGGTGGTCGATGCCTCAACGATCATCATCGCGCACCTGGCCGAGGTCCTGAAGAATTACGCCCACGAGCTGCTCACGAGGCAGGAAACGCAGAACCTCATCGACGGCCTGGCGAAGAAATTCCCGAAGGTGGTCGAGGGCGTGATCCCGGACATCCTGCCGCTCGGGCTGATCCAGCGCGTGCTGCAGAACCTGCTGGCCGAACACGTCTCGATCCGCGACTTCCTGACGATCATCGAAACGATGACCGACCGCGCGCCGAGCGTGAAGGACTCCGACCTGCTGACCGAATACGTGCGGCAGGGACTGGCACGGCACATTACGAAGCCGTATCTGGACGAGGTCGGCCGGCTGCGCGTCATGATGCTCGACCGCGAAGTCGAGGAGCTGCTCATGCGGCACACGCGCATGAGCGAAGCCGGCCTGCAGCTGACGCTCGACCCGGAATCGGCCCAGCGCATCCTGACGTCGCTCGAGCAGGCCTCGGAGAACTGGCAGCTCACGCAGGGGACGCCGATCCTGACGTGCCTGCCGGCGTGCCGCGCCCCGCTACGCCGGCTCGTCGAAAAGTTCCTGCCTTCCTTGGTGATCCTTTCGCACAACGAAATCCCGCCGAGCGTGCGGGTCGAGACTCTGCGGATCGTGGGGCTGAACCATGCAGTGGCGTAAGTTCTATGGCCGCACCATGGCGGGCGCCCTGGCGCGCGTGAAGCGCGAGCTGGGCGCCGATGCCCTGATCGTCGAAAGCCGCATGATCGAGCCGGACAGCGCGGCCGCGCGCATGAACCCCGGCGCGAAATACGAAATCGTGGCGGTGCGCGAGCGGGCGACGACGACTCTTGCCGCTCAGGAGAGCGGCGTTCCCAGGCTCCCCGCGACCGGCAAAAGCTCCGATTTGCTCGAAGATCTCGGGCTGCTGCGGTCGCAGATCAATCAGCTGCTCACCGGCGATGAATCCCCGGATTCATCATGCATCACTCATCATTCATCATTGGATCTCGCCGATTATCACGACCTGATCGCGCGCGGGGTGGATCACCGCGTCATCGCCCCGCAGTTCCGTGCGTGGCTCAACTGGCGGCTGGCGCCCAAGACGATGCGCCACTACATGGCGGCCCAAGGCAACGGCCCGGCGGCGAAGATGGAAGGCGATTCACTCCGCGAGTGGTTGTGGCAGGCGTGGGCCGCGGAACAAGGGCTCGAAGCGAATCCGGACTCTGGTCTCAGCACTCAGGACTCAGAACTCAGGACTTTGGCCTTGCTTGGCCCGACGGGGTGCGGCAAAACTACGACGCTCGCCAAAATTTCGTCAAAACTCCGTCAAGAAGGACGCCAAAATATCGCCATCGCGACGCTCGACGGCTGCCGTTTCGGCGCAGTCGAACAATGGCGCCGGATCGGAAAATTGATTGGCGTTGAGATTCATGAAATTGCAAGTGAAGCAGATGCAACGCGCTGCATGGAATCATGGGACAGTCTTGACTGGGTCGGGATCGATACCCCTGGCGGGATGACGCCGGATTCCACCGCCGGCCGCCTCTATGGTTCCATTCTTGCAAGATGCCCCAACATCGAATCCGCCGTGGTCGTTCCGATGACCCAGCAGGAGCCGATCAGCCGCCGCTCCATCGAGCGCGGCAAAAGCTTCGGAGCCAGCCGGCTCCTGTTCACCAAGCTCGACGAGACCGAACAGACCGGGAGCATATTGAACCTCACCATGAACCAGCAGTTGAAGATCGACGGATTCGCAACCGGCACGCGCGTTCCCGAGGATTGGGAACGGGCCTCGGCCGACAGTCTGTGGCGGCGCGTCCTGGCGCCGGCGGGAGGGATGTGCTGATGGCTTCCGCCCCGATGCCCCTGCGCAGGCCGCGCCTGCAGGCCGCCGTCATGGCGCGCCCGGCCGAACTCCAGGTCGCCACCCCGGCGACGCGGCAAATTCCGCACGTCATCACGATCACGAGCGGCAAGGGGGGCGTCGGCAAGACGAACCTCACCGCCAACATCGGCTGGCACCTGCGCCAGCTGCGCCGGCGCGTGTTGATCATCGACGCCGACCTGGGGCTGGCCAACATCGACGTTCTGCTTGGGCTCTCGCCCGAGTTCAACCTCGGCCACGTGATCCGCGGCGAAAAGTCGATGGCTGAAGTCCTCATGCGCGGCCCGGGCGGCATGCGCATCCTTCCGGCCGACTCGGGCGTCACCGAGCTCACCGAGCTCAACGACAGCCAGCGGATGCGGATCCTCAGCGAGATGGAATCACTCCAGGAGGATTTCGATTACATCCTGATCGACACGGGGGCCGGCATCGCGAGCAATGTCATGTATTTCAACCTTGCCGCGCAGACGATGGTCGTCGTCGTCACGCCCGAGCCGACGAGCCTCACCGACGCCTATGCGCTGATCAAGGTCCTATCGGGGCGTTACCGCCAGCGCCGCTTCAAGATCCTCGCCAACGACGTGCGCGACGAAGCCGAAGGCAGCGAGGTCTTCACGAACCTGACGCGCGTCACCGATCGCTTCCTCGATGTTTCGCTCGATTACCTGGGCTGCGTGCCGCACGCGCCGCAGCTGCGCAAGGCCGTGCAGATGCAGCGCCTGCTGAGCGAGGTCGAGCCGAACTCGGCCGCCGCATCCGCGATCCGCAAACTGGCCCGCAAGATCGGGGCCCTTGAAAACGATCCGCTTCGCTGCGACATGGGCATCCTGTGGCGAAACCTGTTGACCCGGGGCAGCTGAAATCGATCCGGCGGATCCGACTGATCCGACCGATCCGACCCGCAGACGAACAAGCAGAACACTGCGCGCCACGGAGGCGCAAAGGAGTCAACCACGATGAGCGCTAGCGTGACATACGCACCGGCCAAGGGCCGCGCCAAGACGACCAAGCCGGCCACGAAGGTGGTCGCACCGGTCAAGGAGCCGCCGCGCAAAGGCGCAAGTAAAAGCGCGGAGGCGGCGTCGGCCTACGGCGAAGCCGGCCGGCTCAGCCTCGAGCAGCGCAACGCGATGATCGTGGAATACCTGCCGTTGGTGAAGTTCATCGCCAGCCGCATCGCCAGCCGGCTGCCGCAGCACATCGAGCTGGCCGACCTGATCAATTCGGGAATCATCGGCCTCATCGACGCCATCGAGAAGTTCGATGCCGGCCGCAAGATCAAGTTCAAGACGTACGCCGAGTTCCGCGTCAAGGGAGCGATCCTCGATGAACTGCGGGCGCTGGACTGGGTGCCGCGCTCGACGCGGCAGAAGGCGTCGCGCATCGAGCGCGCCTACGCCGAACTCGAGCAGAAACTCGGCCGCTCCGCATCGGACGCCGAAATGATGGCGTTTTTGAAAATATCCGCCGAGGAATTCAACGACCTCGTCCGCGAGGCGCGCGGCGTGGCACTGCTGAGCTTGGACGAACTGCAGGGCAATGACCACGACGAGAACTTCGAGCGCAACCTGCTCGAATACCTCGCCGACCCCGAGGCGATGAGCCCGGCCCAGATCATGAACCTGGACCAGATCTACCGCATCGTCGCCGAGACGATCGACCAGCTTCCCGAAAAAGAGCGCCTCGTCATTTCCTTATATTACTACGAAGAACTGACGATGAAGGAAATAGGTGAGATCCTGAGCATTACCGAGAGCCGCGTCTCGCAGATTCACACGAAAGCAATCCTGCGTTTGCGCGGCCGGCTGCTCAAGGTGTTGGAGCATTAGGAAAAGGAACCCATTCAGGCTCGATTACGATTACGATTACGAGCACGAGCACGAGTAAGATGGCCAGCATCTCCACATTCCTCGATCAGCCCTGCACGGGCGCACCGCGGCGCGACCCGCTGGCGGCGATGCTGACGATCAGCGAGGCCCTGGTCTCGAACCTCGAGCTGAACGCCGTGATGGATACGATCCTGGCGCGCACACTCGTGGAGGTCGAGGCGCAGCAGGGCTCGATCCTGCTTCTGGACGGCGACTGCCTGCGCATGCTGGCGGCCCGCGGCCTGCCATCCGAGATGGTCGCCAAGGGCTACATCCCGCGCAAGGGCTCGATCGCCGAGTGGGTCATCGAAAAAAACCAGCCGCTCATCCTCAACGACCACCCCAGCTCCTCGCAGTATCAGGCCCTGGACGCCAAGCGCACGATCGTCTCGGGCATGTGCGTGCCGCTGCGCATGCAGAACCGGATCCTCGGCACGATCAACCTCAACCGCACGGCGGCCGACGCGGGCGTCTTCCAGCAACAGGACCTCGACCTGATGGTCGTGCTGGCCAACCAGGCCGCCATTTTCATCGAGAACTCAAGGCTGCACGAGTCGGTGCTGAAGAGCGAGCGACTTGCCGCCGTCGGCCAGACCGTGGCCGGCATTTCGCACTGCATCAAGAACATCCTGACGGGCGTCCGAGGCGGACTATCGATTTGCGACATGGCCACCCAGTCACAGGACTGGAAGCTGCTCGGCCAGGGGCGCGACATCCTGCAGCGCAACATCGGGCGCCTTTCCTCGATCGTGCTCGACATGCTCGATTACTCGAAGGAACGCCAACCCGTTCGCGCCGAAGTGCGCGTTGCCGACCTGGTGGAGGAAGTATTCGGGACGACGCGCAGCGAGGCTGAAAACCGCCAGCAAAAACTGGAGAACCGGCTCGACGGATCGGTCGCAACGATCAACGTCGATGGCCAGCAGATTTATCGCTGTCTGCTGAACCTGGTGCAGAACGCGATGGACGCCACGCCGGCCGGTGGAACGATCTGGATCAGCGCCGCGCGTGAAGAACGGGCGCGTTCAGGCTTATCCGCGCCGCTGACGGTGCTGCGGGTCGGCGATGGCGGCCCCGGCATCCCGGAAGAAAACCGGGTTTCAATTTTCGAGCCGTTTTTCTCGACAAAAGGCTCCAAAGGCACCGGCCTTGGGCTCGCCGTCACGCGGAAAATTATTCAGGAACATGGCGGCGCGATTGAGATCGAATCGGACGCCGGCCAGCCCGCCATTTTTGCGATCGTTTTACCAGCATGATTTCCGTTTTTTTTTACTTCTTAAGATTACATTGATATCATATATAGCCAACTTGGCTGCCATCAGTGATTTGCTATTTGAAACACTCTATTACCATTTGGAAATATTTTTCTTTACACGGACTCCAACCCTGTGATAATCCTTATAGCGTTGTTTTAGCTTATAAGGGTAAAAACGGCAAAAACCACCGTTTTGGAAATCTGGACTTCAGTTGTTCAGAAATCTGAGAAGAGAACAAAGGGGAGGAAATCGATGACTCGTCGTGGATTTACGCTTATCGAGTTGCTGATCGTCGTGGCCATCATCGCCATCCTGGCGGCCATTGCGGTCCCCAACTTCCTGGAGGCGCAAACTCGATCCCGCGCCTCGCGTGCGCAAAACGATTTGCGCACGATTGCCTTGGGCATGGAATCGTATCGTGTGGACAACAACGGCTACCCGGCCGGCCAGAACAAGTCACCGCTGCAGCCCACGGCTGCCCGTGACGAGCTTGACCTGCGCCTGCTGACCACGCCGCTTTCCTACATCGCCACGGTCCCGGGCGACGTGTTCCGCCTGGTCGCCGGCCGCGACGTGGAAGAGCATTTGGGTGGATCGGTTCCAGGTCAATACCGCGTCTATGGCGTTTCCTATCCGACCGACCGCCGCAGCTTCAGCGTCTATCCCAAGACCGCGTGGATGACGTGGAGCATCGGCCCGGACCTGCTGACCAACTGCGGCGGCTATCGCTGCTACAAGGCCGTCACCGACAACGAAGGCGGCACCGATCCGCGCGCCTCGGGCCAGCCCCCCGGGATCGGCGTGGACAAGAACGGCAACTGGATTACCTCGCACACCGGCGATTACTGGGGGATGCGTTACGATCCGACGAACGGCACCGTCAGCTACGGCGACATCTACCGGTTCGAAGGCGAAGCAATCACCCGTCCGAACGTATAAGCTAAAAACAACATGCACCGACACCAGGCCCGGCCGCCGCAAGCGACCGGGCCTGATTATTTGTGTCGCCGATCGGTGATGGATTCGATTACGATTGCGGAGTCATTTGAAATCAATCAGGGAAAACATGACTCATCGCAAAGCATTTACCGTCGGCGAGTTGATCATTGTGCTGGTCGTGATCGCCGTGCTGGCGATCGTCGCCGTCCCCAACTTCATGGAATCCGCGCCGCTGCATGGGCCGATATCAGATCGTCAGAACGAACTGCACGCGATCGCCCGTGCGATTGAACAATATCAACTCGAACAGAAAAGGCTGCCGCCGGTGACAGCACTGGGGGAAATGGATCAGCGCCTGCTGACGACCCCGATCGCATACCTGCAAAAAATGCCGGTCGATCTGTTCCGCAAAAAGGCCGGGCAGAACGATCCTCACTACAGGATTTGCGTATCGACCGAAGAAACGACATCGGTGTCCGGCACGCCCGTGGTGACGACGCGCTGGATGACATGGAGCATCGGGCGGGACCTGCTGACTAACACGGCCGGCTACCGGTCATTTCACGACGTTGAGACCAATGAGGCGTCCCCGCAGCCGGCGATCGGCATCGACCGAACCGGCCGCTCCCTCGGCGCGCCCGGTTATGGCGGGATGCGCTATGATCCGACCAACGGGGCAACCAGTTACGGCGACATCTATCGATTTGATAATGGCCTCAACTAAAAAAGGCCGGCGCGAACGCCGGCCCTTTCATCATTCATCATTCATCATTCTTTACGTCGATGGCTGGGCCTCGGGGCCGCCGAGCGGCTGGTGCGGCGTGCGGGTGGTCTCGCGTTCGCGCTGCGGGCGGTCGGGCGTCCTTGGCGGCGGAGGCGTCTTCTCCATCGGCGGGAGCTCCTCGCCGCGCACCAGGGCCTGGAATTCCTGCTCGTCTAGCGATTCGCGCTCCACAAGCGCCTCGGCCACGCGGTCGAGGATTTCCTTGTGCTCGCGCAGCACGTCAAGGGCGTACTTGTGTGACTCGTCGATCAGGTTCTTGACTTCCTCGTCGATGATCGTCGCGGTTTCCTCGCTGTAGTTGCGCTCGCGGGTGATTTCCTTGCCGAGGAAGACGTGGCCCGAGTTGTCGCCGAACGAGCGCGGCCCGAGCCGGTCGCTCATGCCGAAGTCGCAGACCATGCGGTGCGCGAGGTCGGTGGCGCGGCTGATGTCGTTGGCCGCCCCGGTCGTGAACTCGTTGAACTGGATGATCTCGGCCGCGCGGCCGCCCATCATGTAATAGAGCTGGTTCTTGAGCTGCTGGCGGCTCATGTTGTGGCGGTCGTCGGAGGGCAGGATCCACGTGAGGCCCAGGGCGCGCCCGCGCGGGACGATCGTGATCTTGTGGACCGGGTCCGAGCCCGGCGTGAAGTTCGAAACCAGCGCGTGGCCGGCCTCGTGATAGGCGGTGACGAGCTTCTCCTTCTCGGTGATGACCATGCTGCGCCGCTCGGGGCCCATCATCACGCGGTCCTTGGCCTCTTCAAACTCGGCGTAGGAGACGATGTCCTTGTTGCGGCGGGCGGCCAGCAGCGCCGCCTCGTTGATCAGGTTCGCGAGGTCGGCGCCGGAGAAGCCCGGCGTGGCCTTGGCGATGCGGGAAAGATCGACCGCGAGGTCCATCTTGATCTTCTTGGCGTGGACGTGAAGGATCTGCTCGCGGCCCTTGATGTCGGGCAGATCGACGGTGACCTGACGGTCGAAACGGCCGGGGCGAAGCAGCGCCGGGTCGAGCACGTCGGGCCGGTTGGTCGCCGCGATGAGGATCACGCCCTCGTTTTCGGCGAAGCCGTCCATCTCGACAAGCAATTGGTTCAGGGTCTGTTCGCGTTCGTCGTGGCCGCCGCCGATGCCGGCGAAGCGGCTCCGGCCGACGGCGTCGATTTCGTCAATGAACACGATGCAGGGCTTGCTTTTCTTGGCCTGGTCAAACAGGTCGCGGACGCGACTGGCGCCGACGCCGACGAACATTTCGACGAAATCCGAGCCCGAGATCGAGAAGAACGGGACGCCCGCCTCGCCCGCGATCGCGCGCGCCAGCAGGGTCTTGCCGGTTCCTGGCGGGCCGATGAGCAGCACGCCCTTGGGGATCTTGCCGCCGAGCCGGCTGAATTTCTTGGGGTCTTTGAGGTATTCGACGACTTCCTGCAGCTCTTCCTTGGACTCGTCGATGCCGGCGGCATCCTTGAAGGTGATCTTGATCTCGCCTTCCTTGACCAGGCGCGCCTTGCTTTTGCCGAAGCTCATGGCCTTGTTGCCGCCGCCCTGGAGCTGCCGCATGAGCAGCATCCAGAAGGCGAAAATCACGATCAGCGGCACGAGGGCCGTCACGAGCATCTGCGACAGGATTTGGTTGGAGACCTCGGCTTCATAGGGGATGTGATACTTGCTGACCCATTCCAGGATGACCGGCGACTGGCCTTCCAGATAGACGGTGCGATATCTCTGTTTGGCGCCGCCGGCCTCGGCCTTGGCGTCGGGATAGAACTCTCCGGTGATCTTGCCGTCCTTGTCGAGGGCCGATACAATCAACCCCGCCTCGCCTTTGGCCCGCCAATCGACGACCGACAGGTCAACGGGTTTTTCCTGCTGCTTGTATTGCATGAACAACAGGATGAAGACGAGAAAGATGACAATCCAGAGACTGGCTGAACTGAATCCCTTCATAACCTAACCTTAACACGACGTTGCCGATGTATTCGGCCTTCTCAACCGCACTGGTCGCTGCGGCCAAGCTTGTTCAGTCTAACAGATGAAATGAAAACAGGCCAGCGCATTCCCATCCGGCCCTGTATCATTTATCCGTCATTACTTATCGGTAGTATAGAACAATTTATCGCTTTTTCCAAAATGATCGGCCATGATGGCCGGGTTGCGAAATCCCTCCCGGAGGAACGACACGATGATCAGATGGACGATGGCCATGTGCGTGCTTGCGCTGGCGCTTGCAGGGTGCCGGAGCTTTGGCGAACGGGCTCCTGGAGGCAGTGAACCCGTGTGGGTGACGAGCATCGCCGGCGACCCGTTCGCGGGCGCCCCGCCATCGGTGGATGCTTCGACGACGCTGCCGCAGCGGCGAGCCCTGATTGCCGCCGTGACCGGCGACAAACCGGGCCTGCTCGGGCTCAAATCGGGCATCAACATCGTCGATCCGGCCCTCGGCATGACCCCGCTGCACATCGCGGTGACCGGCAAGGAAGTCGATGCGGTGCGGCGGCTCCTTGAGGCCGGCGCCAACCCCAATATCCAGATGAGCAACGGCGGCCCGACGCCGCTTTACGACGCCGTGTGCGAGGATAGCGACGCGATGGTGGCCTTGTTGCTCAAGCACGGCGCCCGGGCCGAGGTGCGCAGCCGCGAAACCGGGGCCAACCTGTTGCACCTGACGGCGATGGACGGCCAGACGAACATCGCGCGGAGGCTGATCGAGGCCGGGGCGGACGTGAACTGCGCGAATCAATTCGGCGTCACGCCGCTGCACCTGGCCGCGTCCAACGGGCACAATGCGATGATCGAGTTGCTCGCCAAATCGGGCGCGAACGTCAATGCCCGCAGCAGCAAGGGCGTCACGCCGCTCGAAGTCGCCGAACGCCGCCCCGACCGACCGGAGACGATCGCGCTGCTCAAAAGTCTGGGCGCGAAATAAGTTTTAGAACATCCGGTAATAGCGGCGGCGGCTGGTGTCGTGGCGGTGCGCGTGCCAGGCCGGCGCGGCCTCGGGCCGGATCCCGAGCGGGTCCTTGCCCAACGCCTTGAGCAGCCACCCGAGCGGCGTCACGGCGAGGTAGAACGTCAGCGTCATGATCGCGGTCGAGACCACAAACCCGACGATCGTCAGGATGCGCATGGCGAACCGGAAGAAAATCTGGTCGAGGCGCGGCGTCAGCAGGATGGCGGCAATCAGAACGCCGATGATCGCAAGAACGAAGGGCGCGTCCCCGACGGGCAGCCCGACCCGCGCGCGCTTCCACCACCCGATATAAATCGCGATCGCGACGAGCGCGCCGCCCCACAACAATGCGGACGACTTGAGCGTGAACGAGCTGAATTGCTCGGGCAGGACGCCCCAGATGTCGTCGCGAATAAATCCTGCGACCCGCTGAACAAGCCCGACCTGTTTCTTCTCCGCCATTGCACAAAACCTCACGGGCCAATGATAGCCTCGCGCGCGGCGCGGATCAACCGAATCGATGGGACACATGAGACCCATGAGGCCCATGGGACGCATAAGACGCACGAATCGGGCTCACGAATACTTGCGGTGGAACTGCTGCATCTCGGCGAGGCAGCCGGAGACCTTGAACGAGAGCTGCACGAGTTCGTTGAGGTTCTTGCAGTTGGGGTCGTCCTGCGGGCACATCGCGGCGAGGAGTTGAAGGCGGCCCTGGATGGCCGACAGCGGCTGGCTGAGATCGTGGAGTTGTTCGCGCGTGCTTTTTGCGAGCTGGTTGACGTCCATGCGCGTCTGCTCGAACCGGCTCAATTCGGCCAGACGCGCCAGCAGCTCGATATGGCCGACAACGAAGTCCTCCGGGTCGCTGAACGAAACAAGCCCATCGACGCCGTTGGATGCCAGGTCGGCGCGATCGGATTCGGAGAGCGCGCCGCGGACAACGCCGATGAATTGGGGGCGGATTTCGGCCGAGACCGACTCGCGGATTTTGGCAAACCCCTCGCGCCAGCCGTTGTCGAAGGTTTCGATTTCGGCCAGGATCATCATAAGCGGGTAGGCCCGGCAATACGCGATGGCCTGGGCCTGGCTGCGCGCCGTCAGCACGACGATCCCGCGCCCCGACAGATCGAGCGGCCACGGCAACTGTCCGTCGTCTTCATTTTGCGCCACATACAGAACATAATGACTCATCGAGCGGAATCCTTCGGGCCAACTTCAAGCAATCCCACAAAACCTGTATCGGCACATCGCCGCTGTGCCGAAAAGGATAGCTTTAGGGAATCGAACAATCCAGCGTTGAGTGAGGGGATTTTACGATCAAGCCCGGAGACGAATTCTTTCTTCATCGAGAAGCGTGTTTGCGGTCTCGATGAGCCATTTCCGTTGTTCGGGGGTCTCCGGAATCATCATGCCGCGATGGCGGCTCACGAGATCGATGGCATTTTCCGGCGTCTCGCCGGCGAGCATGAACAAAGCGGCCGCGATCAGTCCCGAACGGCCGATTCCCTGCCGGCAATGAACCACCACGCGATCGCCATTCGCGAGGGCATTGTAGATCGTTGCCACGAGCTCACAAAACCGGGATCGCGAAGGCGGAACCCCGTAATCGGGTATCGGAAAATTGACGAACTGCATGCCCGATTTCTTTGCGACCGCCTCTTCATCCTGCAATTCGAATTCGCGGACTTCCGACGACTCGAGAAGAGAGACCACGAAATTGATTGCGTTTTTCTTCCAGCAATCAAGCTCGTCAGCGAGCCAATCGCCGCCGCGAGGCCGCGCGGCAACCGCTAGCTTGCCTTTCCATGGACCCGGGATCCAAAAGAGATTCTGTTCCATAAAGATCGCCCTGAATCATTCGAAGTCTTGGTGCATTATGACATCACGAGGCAGGCTGTGAATAGGGAAACCCCGCTTTTGAAGGATAAATAACCGGTGATGCCCGTCGATGACCGTGCCGTCCGGCCGGGTTTTGAGCGAACCCTCGCGACCGGGCGACAGCGATTCGACAAGTTGATCGGTCGTTATCTTTTCGAGGTATTCCAGTTTCAGGCGGATCAGGCGATCTTCGGCATGGAGGAATTGAAGCGGCGGTTGGTCCATAAGCACTCCAGATTTCGTCAGGTTCGCGAGAGCAGTTCTTTATCGGATGGAATCATGTGTTCAGGGTGATCATGGCGGCGGATTGCATACCATACCTCGTTGGGTTCGCAAATCGTGGTTAACTCGATGAGATCTAAAACGCCGACGAATTCAAAAAAGATGCGGCCGGCGGATTTCTTCATGTACGAAGGGATTGGGGCACCTTGAACATTGTAAAACGATGATGGCGCGTCGAATTGGGCCTTGCGTCCAGCCGAGCGAGCAACTTGAAGCGCATTGCGGGGCGAGCGGGCTTCAAACGTAATAATGCGCTCCTCGCAAAGACGTTTGACTTCCCGGCCGCCTTCCGACCGGTATTGAAACAGCAGCTTCGCGGAAAAGCGATTCGTGGCTGGCGTGGTCTTTTTTGCGGCTTTCCCCATTTCGCGTTTTTGCGTGGTGAATTTATCTTAAATTGCGGCGGCGCCAGTCTTCTTCGGGGAATGGGCCGAAGATTTCGCACATCTCGAGCATGCGACTCAGGATGCGCTTGCCGAGGCGGTTCTCGAGCTCTTCGAGGTTCAGGTTCGTCGTGACGATGATCGGCTTGCACCCCTCGTAGCGCTCGTTGATGATCAGGTAAAACCGGTCGAGCACGAAGCCGGTGGCGTTCTCCGCGCCGACGTCGTCGAACACGAGCAGATCGACCGTCGTGACCTCCTCGAGCAGGTCGTCCTCGGTCAGGTCGCTGTCGGGCTGGAACGTGGCGCGGATGTCGCGCAGCAGGTCGGGCGAGTTGTAATAAAGGCCGCTGTAGCCCTTCTCGATCACGCCGCGCAGGATGGCGGTCGCGAGGTGGCTCTTGCCGCAGCCGACGGGGCCGGTCATCAACAGGCCCTTGGGATAGACGGGGAACCCGCCGGCTTCTTTGTTCAGGTTAAAGCCGCTGACGTAGGTCTGCGCGCTATGGACGAGCATCTTGCGGCCCTTGTCGCGCGCGCTGAAGTTGTCGAGCGTCTTGCCGGCGAAACGCGCGCTGATGCGGGCCTTGTCGAGCCGGCGCTGCGTGAGGAATTCGGCCTGCCACTCGGCCGTGCCCATCGCCGCCGGCGCCACGGTCTCGATCTCGCCCTCGGAATGTTTCTTCTTGCCCGTCATCTTGCGCGCTCCAATGAGTTACGAAATACACGAAATCAACGAAAAAGGAAACCAATTCCCAGCGACCCATAGGACTCATAGGACCCAAAGGACCCATAAGACCCATTCGGCCGATCAGAAATTCCAGTCGGTCATCGGCGTGACCTGCGCCTGGAAGTGGCCGTTGCGGCGGATCAGCTCGACCTCGCAGCCGAACGCGCGGCTCAGGTTCTCGCTCGTGAGGTGCTCGCGCGCGGGGCCGCTCGCCACGATCCGGCCGTCCCGCAACAGCAACACGTCGTCGAGCGAGGTTGGCAGGTCCTCGATGGCGTGCGTGACGACGATCGCCGTCAGGTTGGGCCGCGCGGCGAGCAGCCGCTCGAGCGCACCGTTGAACGCAGCCCGGCCGCCCAGGTCGAGGCCGGTGGTCGGCTCGTCGAGGATCAGCAACTCGGGATCGGCGACGACCGCGCGGGCCAGTTGCAGGCGCATCTGCTCGCCGCCGGAGAGGTTCTCGAAATACTGGTCGGCGAAGCGCTCGAGGCCGGCCGCGGCCAGCTCCCGGCGCGCCGCCTCGATGTCGCGCTCCTCGATCTTGACGCGCGGCGGGATCACGATCGTTCCCCACCGGCCGGCCAAAACCGTCTCGAAGGCGGTCATGTCGCCGTGGAATTCGGGCAGGCGCGAATGGCCGACGATGCCGATCCGGCGGCGCAGCGGCCCCAGTTCGACGCGGCCGTATTGCTCGCCAAAGACGAAAACCCGCCCCTCCTGGGGCCACATGAAGCCGGTGACGATCGCCAGCAGCGTGGATTTGCCGGCGCCGTTTGGCCCAAGCATCGCGCAGCAGCGGCCCTTCCCGACGCGCCAGTCGATCGAATCGAGAATCGTGCGCCCGCCGCGCCGCAGCGTCACGCCTTCGAGCCTGATAACATCTTCCATCGCACGGAACCCCCGAGAAGGATGATAAAGATGAAAGATGAAACATGAAAGATGAAAGAAACCCCTGGGAACGATTGGAGCGCAATCGAAGTTCGTTTCATCTTTCATCTCTCATCTTTCCTTGCTCATCTCTTCGCGTTTGCGGCTCAGGAACGTTTTTTGATACCCTCAAGATGTATGCTGCGGTGGGGCGCCGATTTGGCGCAGCCGCAAATCCAGGAATATCCGGTGGTCATTCATGAAGACTTCAGGAAATAAATTCTTCTCCAAGCTCGGCACGCTCGAGGGGCGGCTGTTGACCTTCTGCGTCGTGCTGGTTCTGGCCGGCGGCTTCTTCGTCGTCAAGATGCCGGCCCAGATCGCGGCGATGGAGGAACAGCGCAAATCCAACATTGAGCTGCACCTGTTCGCCGAGCTGTATTCCGAGATCTACTCGCAAATCAAGACCCGCTACGTCGATGAGGTCGATAGCAAGAAGCTGTTCGAAGGCTCGATCAACGGCATGATGGCCCAGCTCGACCCGCACAGCTCGTGGATGCCGCCGGAGATTCAGGAGCGGCTCACCCGCGACACCGAGGGCGAATACTCCGGCGTCGGCATCGAGATCACGCAACGCGAGGGGATCCTCACGGTTGTGGCGCCGCTGCCGGGCTCGCCGGCGATCAAGGTCGGGGTCATGCCGTGGGACCGCATCATCGAGATCGACGGCAAATCGACCGCCGGCATGGACATCAACGACGCGGTCAAGAACCTGACCGGCCCGACCGGCACCACGGTCAAGGTCAAGCTGTGGCGCGAAGGCAAGACGTTCGACGTCGTCATCGAGCGCCAGACCGTCCACATCGTGAGCGTGTTCAGCAAGATCATGGAAGGCAACATCGGCTACATCCGCATCGCGCGGTTCCAAGAAGACACCGCCAAGGACGTGCGCAAGGCGCTCGAGGAATTCAACGCCAAGGGCGTCCAGGGCGTGATCGTCGATCTGCGCAACGACTCGGGCGGCCTGCTGAACAAAGCCGTCGATATCTGCAACTTCTTCCTGCCTAAGGGGCAGTTGATCGTCTCGATCAAGGGGCGCAACGCCAGCGACATCCAGGAATACAAGGCCAAGGAAGACCAGATCTGCCATCAGCCGCTGGTGGTGCTGGTGAACCGCGGCTCGGCCTCGGCGTCGGAGATTTTCGCCGGCGCGATGCAGGACACCAAGCGCGGCCTCATCATCGGGCCCGAGGGAACGCACACGTTCGGCAAGGGCTCGGTGCAGACGATCTCGGACCTGCGCTACTCGTTCGACCGCGAGCCCAACGGCGAAATCAAGCACTCGGGCCTGCGCCTCACGACCGCGCGCTATTACACGCCGTCCGGCCACCCGATCCTTCCCGACAAGGGCATCAAGCCCGACATCGGCGTCAAGCTGCCGCCGAACCACGAGGCCGAGCTCGTCCTGCGCGGCGGCCTCATGGGCGACTTCAACGTCGTCGAGCCCGGCAAGGATATTCAGGCGCCGGGCAAAATCAAGCTGCCCGACGGGACCGACGGCAACGTCATCAAGACCGTGGACGGCGAAACCACTACGACAACGCCCGAGTCGGACGACAAGCTGACCAGCTCGACGATGCTGGAGAAGCTCAACAAGCTCCAGCAGCAACAGGCCGCCACGGCGGCCAAGAAGAAAGCCGGGGCGTTCGTCGATATCCAGCTCGAGGAATCGGTCAAATATCTCAAGGCGATGCTGATCGGGGCCAAGTCCAAGCTGGCCGCCGCCACGGCCGCAAAAAAAGGATGAGCCTGACCCGCACCGAAACTGAAACCCGCGGGTGGGTTCGGGCGATCCGAACCCACCCCTTTGCAAAATCCACCATTCACCATCGATTGTTCATCATTCCATGAAGCGCGTCGTCTATCTGTTATACTGCCTGTCCGGCCTGATCGCCCTCGGTTACCAGGTCGTTTGGTTTCGCGCGCTGGTCGATCGCTTCGGCTCGACCAACCTCACGTTCGCGCTGGTCGTGGTGAATTTCATCGCCGGACTCGGCGCGGGGTCGCTCGCGAGCCGCCGGCTGGCCGGATTCATCGAGCGCAAGCTGGGGCTCAGCGGGCCGTTTCAGACGTACGGCGTGGTCGAGCTGCTGATCGCGGCCGGGGCGGCGCTGACGCCGCTCAGCGCGCGCATTCCCGCCGACCTGTGGGGCAGTTTCCCGTACCGCCTCGCGGCGGGGATCTATCAGCCAACGCATGTGTATCAGGTTTCGGAAATCGCGATCGCGACCGCGCTCGTGTTCATCCCGTGCTTTTTCATGGGAATCACGTTCCCCCTGCTGTGCAACGCGTTCAGCGACGACGAGCGGTTCCCGTCGGCGCTTTACGGCTGGAACACGGTCGGCTCGTGCGCGGGGATTCTATTGTCGCAGTTCCTGTTCCTCCCCTACCTCGGCCACGACCGCGCGTTTCTGGTCATCATGGCCCTGAACGTGATGCTGGGTCTGATTTTCATTGTTCTCGGCGCGATCGTACCCCGGCCTCGAAGCGAAACTCAAGCCCCGGCGCTCAGCACTCAGCACTCAGGACTCACTTTCCACCCGTCGGTTCTCCTTGCGTGCGCCGTGCTGAGCGGCCTCATCAGCGGCGCGCTCGAGGGAAACATGTATCAGCGCGTCCACTTCACTGGGCTCCAGCACTCGGCCGCGATGTCGTTCGTCAGCTTCTGGGCGATCGTCGGGATTTTCGCCGCGAGCTTCACGGTGCGCGCCTCGCGCGGCATCGACCTGTTCAAGATCAAGGCCGCGTTCCTGTGGGCGCTGGCGATTTACATGATCACCGGCCGCTTCGCGTATTCGATCCTGAGGTTCCTGAGCAGCGGCCCCGCCGGGTTCCATTCGCTTCCCGTGCAGCTGGCCTACATCGGGATCTTCGTGTTCCCGTCGTATTACCTGATCGCGCTCCTGCTGCCCTACGTCTGCAACAAGATGCAGGGCAACCGCCGGCACCTCGGCCTCGCATACGGCCTGAACACGTTCGCGTTCTGCGCCGGCATGGTCGTGTTCTCGTCGGTGGCGACGCGGGTGAATATTTTCTATTCGCTCAAGCTGATGATGGCCACGTTCGGGCTGGTCGTCGCGATGGTGCTGCTGCTCAAGGCGTCGAGGCCGCTGCCGCGCTGGCAGCCGGCGGCGGGGTTGCTGGCGTTCGCGGGCATGTGCCTGCTGACGCCGAGCTCGTTCGACCGCTCGTACTTCCGGCCGGGCAGCCCGCCCGCAAAGGAAGAAAACGCCGTGCGCGCGATGATGAGCAACGGGGCCCACACGACGTTCATCCTGACGGACGAGATGGGCGACCGCCTGTTCTTCGACAGCCACTCGATGTCCGGCACGAACGTGCTGGCGCAGGTCTATATGCGGCTCATGGCGCACGTCCCGCTGCTGGCGCAGGAATCGCCGCAAAAGGCGCTGCTCATCTGCTTCGGCGTCGGCAACACCGCGTCGGCGATCGCGACCTACGACTCGATCCGCCGGCTCGACATCGTCGATCTGAACGACAAGGTGTTCCTGACGGCGCCCGAGTTCGCCCGTTACAACAACCAGGTCTATCGCGATCCGCGCGTGCGCCTGATCCACGACGACGGCCGCAATTACCTGAACCTGACCGACCAGAAATACGATCTCGTCACGAGCGAGCCGCCGCCGCCGATGCAGGCCGGCGTCTATCGCCTTTATTCCACCGAGTATTACCAGGCCGTGCGCGCGCACCTCACGCCGACCGGAATGATGACGCAGTGGCTGCCGATCGAGCAGATGCCGCCCAAGGCGGTCGATCGCGCCGTCGCGTCATTCGTGCAGTCGTTCCCGTTCGCTTACGCCTACGTCGGCGCGAGCCGCTGCCAGCACCCCAGCACGAACATCATCCTGCTCGGGTCGAACCAGCAGCTCGATCCACGCCGGATCGAGCAATGGAGCCGCCACGGCCGGCGCACGCTGGAGGACCTGCAGGCGAACTGCCTCATCGACCAGCCGCTGCAGATTTTCTCGGCGTTCACGGCCGGCACGCCGACGCTCAAGCGGCTTTACGGCTCGGCACGCGCGATCAGCGACCAGCGCAACGACCTCGAATACACCGTGTTCACCCGCGAGACGGGAACAATGCCGTTCAATCCCGTCGCGATGCTCGACGAAATCGGCGCCGACCGGCTGGCATGCGGCCGTGAACTGCGCCGCGTCTGCACGAACCTCGCGCTCCTGCGCTCGGTCATCCCCGACTTTCCGGTCGAGTTGCTCGAGACGGTCAAATCGATCGGCGCGCGCGGCGTGAAATTCGCCGACGCCGACTGGCGCCGCATCACCAAGCTCAACGAGGACGCCACGCAAGCCTTCACCAACCGCGATCCGCGCCGCGCCCTCGAGCTGCTCAACGAATCGCTCGCGCTCGCCGGCGATCAGTTCCTGATGCTGGAAGGCAAGGCGCAAATACTGAGCATCCTCGGCCGCGACGCCGAAGCCGCGCAGGCCTACGCGCGGGCGCAGGAACTCAAGCCGAAATCGTGAATCGTGAATCGTGAATCGTGGATCGTGGATCGTGAAGGGTGGATCGAGAACGATCAGCCGCGAACAGGTGCGCGTTGTCGAAAATGTTCCAGGCACAGGCCCCTCGGGCCTTGGATGATTCATGGATTCACCCGGAAAAACCTGCCGGATGCTTTGGGTAATTGATCAACTTTGCCGCATTCAATTCTTCAATTGCAGCGTCGATGTAGTTACGGCCTCGCCGGCGGCGAACTTTTTCTCGAACGTCGCCTCGCCGACGATGTCTTCTTCGAACTCGCCGTCGGCCAGCCAGCTCCGCGCCATCTCGTCGTCCCTCAGATACGCGTCCCAGAACGCGGTCGATGAGGCGAGGATCAGCTCGTGGAAACGCTCGTCGCGCTTGCGCAGCTCGGGCGCGAACCGCCGGCCCGAGAAAATCATGTGGTCGCCGCCGTTCAGGATGAGCAGATAATTGTCGGCCACGAACATGTTGTCGAACGGGATGCGCCGGTCGGCCGCGGTCGAAGTTCCGATCGGGCTTTCGTCGCGCGTGCCGGTAATGTGCAGGCACGGGATGCGGATCGATTCATAGGCCTTTTCGGAGGCGCGACGGTTGGCGGGCGTGCTCATCGCGACGGCGGCCTTGACACGCCGGTCGCCGAGCGTGAACGCGCGGCCGAGCGGGCCGATGAACGTCTGGCCGGCGACGGCCAGCACCGTGTACGCGCCGAACGAATGGCCGGCGACGCCGATCTTGTCGAGCGCGAGCCTGTTCCGGAGCGGCGTCTCGTGGAGCGTCATCGAGGTCAGCTCGTCGATCACGAAGCTGACGTCCTTGGGCCGGTTGATCGCGCTTTGCGGATCGTCGGCCGCGCGCGCCATCGACTCGAACGGCCGCTCGCCGGGCTTGACGATGCTCGCGTCGCTGCCGTAGTGCGTCGGATGCACGCTCACGTAGCCGTGGCTGGCCCAGTGCCGGCCGAGGTATTCGTAGCCGTCCTTGGAACTGCCCAGGCCGTGCGAGAAGATGATGACCGGGAACGGGCCCTTGCCGCGCGGCATGTAAATTTTCACGGGAACATTGCGCAGGCGCGTCGAGTCGCGCCACGTATATTCGGCCGTCTCGACGCCGAACGGCCCCGGCCTCGAGTAAAGCTCGCCCTGGATGGCCTGCGCGGCCGGGTCCGGCCCGCGAAGGCCGATGCACGCGATGACGAAAACGGAAAAAAACGAGAGACGAGTCATGATGCAAATCCTCGAAGGCGAGAAAAAATGCCTGGTTAATTTAATGCCGCCCATGGCCACGAAAACAAGAATTTTCTCGCCCCGGAAGCGGGTGATTCAACTATCAATCACAAGGCCGGTCATGGTATAGACATTCCCATCTTAGTTGTTGTCCCGAATGCCGGGGCGAACGTCATCCCACCGTCAGTCCCGCATTCTCGAACTACTGGAAGGGGGAAATCCCTCTCGAAATGGAAACCTTTCAATTTACATCCATGAACATACATCGATCGAGAGGATTAATGCATGTCCAACAAAGGAAGAATCCTCATCGCGGATGACGATGAGGGATGCCGTAAGTTTGTATCCGAGGTTCTGCGCCAGGAAGGTTACGAATGCGAATGCGCCGGTGATGGAACAAGCGCCGGCGAGGCCTTGAAAAAAGAATCGTTTGACGTCCTCGTCTGCGATATCAACATGCCAGGCAACAGGGAACTGGAGCTGATCCGGGACCTTCCGCCGCCGGCGGCCGGCATGCCGGTGATCCTCGTCACCGGTTACCCAACCCTCGAGACCGCGATTTCGTCCGTGAACCTGTCGGTGATGGCCTACATCGTCAAGCCGGTCAGGCGCCAGGAATTACTCGACCACGTCTCCAAGCTCGCCGAATACAGCAAGGTCTGCAAATCGGGGCGCGAAGTGCGCGACCGGCTCAACGGCTGGACGCGTGAAATGATGGGCCTGCAGGAATACCTGGTCAAAAGCCCGCGGTTGAAACAGCCATTGCAGGTCGGGGATTTCGTATCGCTGACGCTCGGCAACATGCTCGGCTCGATCCTGGACCTCAAGAGCCTGACCGAGGGACTCGGCCAGGAACAGGACGCCCGCGAAGTGTGCCGGCTCTACGATTGCCCGCCGCTGCGGCAATACCGCGAACTCATCCAGGAGACGATCAAGGTCCTGGAGAAAACGAAGAGCTCGTTCAAGTCGCGGGAACTCTGCGAATTGCGGCAAAAACTGGAGCAATTCACAGCCCGGAATCCATAGTGTTATAAATTTGGCTAAAGAAGCGTTTCCGCCGGCCGATAAAGTGTTCAAGGAAAATGACCTGCATTGAGTGCAGGTCGCCTGGCGGACAAGCTTCGGGCTTGTAAGTCGATGGCGCAATCACGTGGGAGTTCGATGATTTCTCCCACCGATTTGCGCCGTTTTGTTTTGGGCCAACGACTGCCAGGCTTGCGACGGGTTGGAATTCGTTTCTTTTACGGGTAGTTCCACATCAATCGGCTTTTCGTGACGGCGCGAAAAGCCACCGGCATGGATTTTTCACGCAAAAACCGCGTGAAAAGCGGCCGGGAAAACTGTCGCCGGGCGAGCCGCTGATCAGGGAAGGACCAGGCGGTTCGCGAGCGAGTTTTCGGGCGCGAGGTATCAGTCATGACGCCAGGCAACGATGGAAACGGTTGGATCCAGGCAAGCGTCGAGGAGCTCGCCGGGTTGATTGTCCAGGCCGAGCCGTCCAACTTGCGGCTGCTGGCCGACATGCACGGCCGCATGGAAAAGATCGAGGAATGGGCCGCGACGGAAGGGCTGCGCGCAGCCGCCGACGCGATCAAGGCCACGGCAAGGCTGATCGAGGGGATCATCCTCGAGGAAGTTCCCGATGGCCAGGCGGCGCTCGATGTCGCCGGGCGCGCCGTGACCTCGCTGCAGGCGATCGTGCTGGCCGGCCGCAGCCCCGACGAAGTCACGTTCCCCGCCGAGCTGCTCGGCGCCAACGAGCCGCCGACCGCCGAGACTCCCGCCGAAAAGCCGCCGATCAAGATCGATGCCCCCGCCGACGACGCGACGATCCTCGCCGATTTTCTTGCCCGCCAGGACTCGGTCCTCGAAGATATCGAAAAGTGCATCCTCGACATCGAATCGCCCGAGAAATGCGAGCCGGCGGCGGCCGCGCTCAAGCGCCTGCTGCATACGCTCAAGGGCGAAGCCGGCATGCTGGGCCTCGCCAACGTCGAAAAGACATGCCACGAATCCGAGGACCTGCTCGGCGGCCCGCTTCCCGATCACGCCGCCGACACGCTCCTGGCCGTGAAGGATTATCTCGCAAAAACATTCGCGGCCCTGGCCGGCAAAGGCCCGATGCCCGCGCCGATGGGACCGTTGGCGAAACCGGCCGAACCGGCGCCCGCGCCGGCGCCCGCGATTCCGACCAACAGCATCGAAGGCGACCCGGCCCTGCTCGGCGAGTTCATCACCGAGTCGCGCGAGCACCTCGAAGCCGCCGACATGCACCTGCTCACGCTCGAGACCGACCCCTCCAACGAGGAGTCGGTCCATTCGGTATTCAGGGCGTTCCACACGATCAAGGGCGTGGCGGGGCTGCTCGGGCTCAGCCAAATCGGCACGCTCGCCCACGAGGCCGAGAGCCTGCTCGACAAGATCCGCAAGCACGAACTGGCGATCAACAGCCAGGTCATCGACGTGATCTTCGAGACGACCGACGCGCTCAAGCGGCAGGTCAACGGCGTGCAGGAATCGCTCGAAAGCGGCGCGTCGGCGCCCGCCGACCCGGCCGTCCCGGCGCTGCTCGACATGATCCGCCGCACCGCGCAGGGCGCCAATGAAGAAAAGATCTCCGTCCCGAAAAACAACACCGTGCCACACCGCCGGCTCGGCGAGATCCTCATCGAACAGGGCTCGGTCTCGACCGAGGACGTCAACGATGCGCTGCAGAAGCAGAATTCGGATCCCGGCCGGCCCAAGCTCGGCCACGTGCTCGTCGAGGAGGGCAAGGTCGCGCCGAAGGAGGTCGTCAACGCCCTGCGCGCGCAAAACAGCGTCCAGGTCAAGGAGACGGTCAAGGTCGATGCGGACCGGCTCGACCGGCTCGTGGAGATGATCGGCGAGCTCGTCATCGCCGAGTCGATGGTCAGCCAGACCTCCAAGCAGGGCCAGATGGGCGCCGGCTTTCTGCGGCACTTGAACGAGCTCGACAAGATCACGCGCGAGCTGCAGCAGATGGGCACGTCGCTGCGCATGGTCCCGCTGCGCGCCACGTTCCAGAAGATGGCGCGCCTCGTGCGCGACCTCTCGAAGAAATCGGGCAAGCAGGTCGAGTTCGTGATGGCCGGCGAGGACACCGAGCTCGACAAGACGGTCGTCGATCGCATCGGTGACCCGCTCGTGCACATGGTGCGCAACGCCGTCGATCACGGCCTCGAGTCCGACCCGGCCGATCGCGTGCGCGCCGGCAAGAGCGAATGCGGCCGCGTCGAGTTGCGCGCCTTCCACAAGGGCGGCAACATCTACATCGAAATCGAAGACGACGGCCGCGGCCTGGACCGCGAGGCGATCTTGGCCAAGGGCCGCGAGCGCGGCCTGATTGCCGAGGGCGAAACGCCGTCCGATCGCGAGATCTACAACCTCATCTTCCAACCCGGTTTTTCGACCGCCAAGAAAATCACGGACGTGTCCGGCCGCGGCGTCGGCATGGACGTCGTCAAGCGCAACATCGATTCGCTGCGCGGCCAGGTCGAGATCCGCACCGAGATCGGCAAGGGCTCCGTGTTCAGCATCCGCCTGCCGCTTACGCTGGCCATCATCGACGGCATGGTCGTGCGCGTCGGATGCGAGCGCTACATCATCCCGACGCTGTCGGTCCTGATTTCGATCCGGCCGGAACCGGCAATGCTTTCGACGGCCCTCGGCAAGGGGCAGATGCTTTCGCATCAGGGCCGCCAGATCCCGATGTTCCGGCTCGACGAGGTGTTCCGGGTCAAGGGCGCCGAGCAGGACCCGACGAAGGCGCTGGCCGTGGTCGTCGAGGACGACGGCAAGCAGGTCGTGCTGCTCGTCGATGAACTGCTTGGCCAGCAGCAGATCGTGATCAAGAGCCTCGGCGAATCGGTGGGCCACGTGCCGGGCGTCTCCGGCGGCGCGATCATGCCCGACGGCAAGGTCGGCCTGATCCTGGACGTCGGCGGCGTGATCCGCCTCGCGCAGGCGGGGAAGTAAGTCCTGAGTGCTGAGTCCTGAGTCCTGAGTAAGGGCCGGGACGCACGGAACAGTTTGAACGAATGGCCGAGTCGCAACAGGCGGCTTGGACCGAATCCATATCGGAGAGCCGACTGTCAACGGAGGAAAAACGATGGAGAACGCAGCGCTTCTGAGCAAGGCCGGCAAGTATCTCACCTTTGAGCTCAAGGGCGAGATCTACGGCCTCGAGATCCTGAAGGTCCAGGAAATCATCGGCATGATGAACGTGACGCGCGTGCCGAAGACGCCGGAGTTCATCCGCGGCGTCATCAACCTGCGCGGCAAGGTCATCCCGGTCATCGACCTGCGCCTGAAGTTCGGGATGGAATCCAAGGAAGACACCGACCGCACGTGCATCATCGTCGTGCAGTTCAAGGGCGCGGCCTCGGTGATGACGATGGGCATCATCGTCGATGAAGTCAAGGAAGTGATCAACATCGAGAGCGATC
This sequence comes from bacterium, assembly GCA_021372575.1. Classification (GTDB taxonomy): domain Bacteria; phylum Sumerlaeota; class Sumerlaeia; order MVZB01; family MVZB01; genus JAJFUE01. The sequence continues at coordinate 34,812 of JAJFUE010000074.1, forward strand.
ACATCGAGGAGACGCCGGCCTTCGGCGCCGACACCAACACCGACTTCATCCTCGGCGTCGGCAAGGTCGCCCAGAAGGTCGTCATGCTGCTCGACATGGACCGCGTCCTGTCGCTCGGCGAAGAAGCGATCGTTGAACAGGCGGCCAGCCAGGAATAACCCGCGCCGCCGCGCAAAACCGAACTTTGAACGCAAACCTTCATTCAACATCGGAAAGGAAAGAGGAACATGTTTAAGAACATGAAACTGGGAAGCAAGATCGGCGCCGGGTTCGGAACGCTGATCGTCATCGTCATCATGCTGGGCGGCCTGGCCGTCTTCAACATGAGCCGCGTCAAGGGCATCACGGCCAACCTCGTCGATAAGGCGGTGCCGGAAGTGACCGTCGCCAACGGCATCGAGCGCAACTTCCTGCAGGCCATCTTCGACCTGCGCGCCTACAACTACACCGAGGAAGAGAAGTACCTCGAAACCGGCCGCAAGAGCCTGGCCCAGGTCGAGGAAGCCACCAAGCAGGGCCTCACGCTGGCTGAAAAACAGAAAATCGACACGCTGAAAACCAACATCTCCAATGCCGATGCCAAGGTGAAGGAATACCAGAACCTGCTCAACGAAACCGTCGGCAAAACCAATGCGATCGTCAAAAGCCGGCAGGCATTCAACGATCTGGCGGCAAAGTATTCGGCGGCCTTCGACGCCTACCTCCAGAGCCAGAACAAGCTTCAGAAGGAGGAATTCAAGGCGGTGCTGGCGGCCAAGGACGCCGCCGGTGATTGGGAAACCAAGCTGGCCGAACGGGCCTGGAAGAAAGACATCCTGATGCAGATTTCCAGTGAATACACCAGCGTCAGGGTCAACATCTGGAAAGGCCTGGCGTTGCGCGACACCAAGTATATCGAGAACGCGCAGGTGAGTTTTGCCGAAATCAACAAGAAACTCGACGAGCTCCAGGCCAAGACCCTCCTTGCCGCCGACCTCAAGTGCATCGAGGACTGGCGCGCCGCGGGCAAGGCCTACGGCGACGAACTGGCGTCCCTGCTGACCAACTTCGCGGCACGCGACGAACTCAACAAGAAACGCGTCGAGTGCGTCAACGTCGCGCTCCAGATCGCCAAGGACACCGCGACCGCCGGCATGGAAGAAGCCGGCAAGGGCGCGACCCAGGCCTCGGGCTCCCTGACCACGGCGTCGTCGGTCATGGTGTTCGGCCTGTTGATCGCGACGGTCATCAGCATCCTCATGGCGATCTTCATCACGCGCAGCATCACCGGGCCGATCAATAAAGTCATCGCGGGCCTCACGCAGGGCGCCGAGCAGATCGCGTCGGCCTCGGGCCAGGTCGCCCAGTCGAGCCAGCAGATGGCCGAGGGCGCCAGCGAACAGGCCTCCAGCCTCGAGGAAGTCTCTTCGTCGCTTGAGGAAATGGCCTCGATGACGCGCCAGAACACCGACAACGCCAAGCAGGCCGCCTCGCAGGCCGGCGACGCGCGCGTCGCCGCCGAAAAAGGCAGCGAAGTCATGGAGCGCATGTCCGACGCCATCGACAAGATCAAGGTCTCGTCCGACGAGACGGCCAAGATCCTCAAGACCATCGACGAGATCGCGTTCCAGACCAACCTGCTGGCCCTCAACGCCGCGGTCGAGGCCGCGCGCGCCGGCGACGCCGGCAAGGGCTTCGCGGTCGTCGCGGAAGAAGTCCGCAACCTCGCCAT
>JAJFUE010000098.1 GCA_021372575.1 bacterium
GATGGCCAAGCTCGGGCAAAAAGCCGAGAACAAATGGGTCGGCGTCAACTGCGGAATCATGGACCAGCTTATTTCGGCCGAGGGCCGCGCCGGCCATGCCCTGCTGATCGATTGCCGGTCGCTGGAGCTCAAGCCGTATCCGCTCCCGGCCGGCGCCAGCGTCGTGATCATGGACACCGCCACGCGGCGCGGGCTGGAGGGCTCGGCGTATAACGAGCGCCGCGCGCAGTGCGACAAGGTTTCGGCATTCTTCGGGGTCAAGGTGCTGCGCGACGTAAGCGCCGAACAGTTCGAAGCGCGCGCCGGCGAACTGGACGAGACGGCGCGGCGCCGCGCCCGCCACGTGATCACCGAAAACGCCCGCACGCTGGCGGCCGCCAAGGCGATGGCCGCCGGCGACGCCGTGACGCTTGGCCGGCTCATGAACGAAAGCCACGCCAGCCTGCGCGACGATTTCGAGGTGACGAACAAGGAACTCAACGACATCGTCGAGGCGTCGCTGAAGGCCGAGGGGTGCTTCGGGGCGCGGATGACCGGGGCCGGATTCGGCGGCTGCGCCGTGGCGCTCGTGGCAACGGCGGCCGCGCCGGCATTCATCGAACAGGTCAGCGCGAAGTATCAGCGCGTGACGGGCCTGAAACCGGCGCTTTACCTGTGCCAGGCCACCGCGGGCGCGGAGATCGTCGAAGGTTAACGCCGACAAAAAATCATGGGTTGAATCGCAACAGCTGCGATTCAACCCACGGTTTTGGACGCCGAACCGCTGACGCGGTCCCGGACGGGATTATTTTACGCTCGTCAACTTGTAGAGCATCACGCCGTGCGGGGGGACCGTGGCGGAGATGCTGTCCTCGATGTCGGGCAGGTCCTTCTGGCGCCAAAGATCTCGCACGCGCTGCTTTCCGGCAATGCCTTGCGCGGCTTCAAGGTTTTTGAGCGTGACCGTCGATTTGACGTCGCCGCGGTTGAGGAAGCACAGGGCCACGGAGCCATCTTCCAGGGGCTTGCCATAGACGTGAACGTCGCCGAGCTTCGCGATTCGGACCGCCTGGATGCCGCGCGCGTCCTGGTCGATGGCCAGCACCTCGTCATTGGTCAACAGGCCCAGCGTGAACGGGTCGAGCTTCGTCAGGTCGCAGCCGATCAGCAGCGGCGCCGACATCATGCACCACATGGAGATGTGGGCATACTGCTCGTCCGGCGTCAGGTGCGTGGGGTGCATTTTCGTCCGGATGCCGACCCAGCCGACGACCAGCATGTCGGGATCGTTCCAATGGCCGGGGCGGGCGACGGTGGCCCAGGCCTCCTGGGCGTCGATGATGCCGGTGATCGAGAACAGGTTTTGCTGGTCCAGGCGCGGGGCCCAATGATCCCAGATGTCGCCGGTCGTGCGCCACGCGTTGCAGTTCTTTGCGAGCTCGAAGCGGTTGTCGAAGGGCGCCTTGTTCGAAAGGCTGAAGACAACGTCCCTGCCGGTGGCGATCAGCGCATCGTTCATTTCCTGCGTGCTCGGGAGGTCGTTGGGGACCCAGTCGTATTTGAGGTAATCGATGCCCCATTCGGCGTATTGGCGGGCGTCGGCCTGGGCGAAGCGATACGGGCCGAGCTTCTTGCCCTTGGCGCCGCCGAGCCGCTCGCGGGTCCATTCGCCTTGAGGATTATCACCCGTCCCGCCGGGGAAATTCGCGTAGGACGTCATCCACGGCGTCGAGTAGATGCCCGCCTTCAGGCCCATGGCATGGATGCGGTCGCACAGCCCCTTGATGTCGGGGAACTTCTCGTTGCCCTGCAGGGCGTAATCCTTGCCGGTGCGCTTGCCCTGCCAGGTGTCGTCGATGTTGACGTAGGTCCAGCCGTGGTTGATCAAACCGGATGAGACAATAATCTCGGCCGAGCGAAGCATCTTCTCTTGATCGATGTCATGGGCCCAGCTGTTCCAGCTGTTCCAGCCCATGGGCGGGGTCAGCGCGATCTCCTGGCCGACGACGATCTTGAAGTTCCTGCTGGCCGAGCCGAGGGCGTTGCGCGCCTTGAGAACGACGGGGTACGAGCCCTCGCCGGCCACCGCCCCGGTGATCCGGCCGGTCTGGCGATCGATCTTCAAGCCGTCGGGCAGGCCCTCGGCGCCGAATTCCATCGGGCGGTTGCCCGTGGCCGGAATGGTGTATAAGAACGGCGCATTGGGACGCACGCCGAACACGCTGGGGCCGTTGATTTTCGGCGCGGGCGACGGCGGCGGCGTCAGGATGCATTGGGACAAATCGGTTGTGTCGTGTTGGCGCAAAACGCCCGTGAGCGAGCACGAAGCATTCGTCAGCGCCAGCGCCAGCGCGGATAAAACCAGCAGCAAATTCCTCATCCGATCCCCTCCTGATTCGTCTGTGTCACTTCTTTCGAGGCACACCTGTATCGCATGCGGCCGCGTGGAAATCAACCGTTTGAATGCGGGATCTGAAGATTATCGATACAGCATCCAGGCGCCGGCAGCGTTACGCGGCTGGCCGGTGACGGTGAAATATGCGCTCCACGCCTGAAGCGATGAATTGGTTTCGCTGACGGCGCGGATTCGATAGTCGGAACCTGGCTGAACGGGCGGCAGCGCGATCTGCTCGATGCCGGTGCCGCCGGCTCCCCAGGCGTCCCGAAGGATCGCGATCGGCTGCGAGCCTTTCCAGAGCTCGAGGCGCACGACGGAGCCCGCCGTCACGGTGTCGGTCCGCCAACGGATCGTCAGCCAGCCGCCGTTGGCGACCACATCGCCGGCCTTCGGCGCAAGGATCTCGACCTCCTCCGGGACGTACGCCCAAAGTTCCTTGCCCCACACGCCATCGTTGGCCGCGATCACGATCCGGCCGTCGCCCTTGAGGAAGAAATCGGGGCCCAGATCGGTCAGCACGGTTTCGTCGGGTTCGAGCAGCATCAGCATTTTCGTGCCGGCCGCCGTGCCGTCGGAAACCCACAATTGCTTGCCGCTCGCGGCGTTATTCGTAAAGAAGAAGCGCGTCCCGACGGCCCGGTCCGAATCGTAACCATCCTCGACCAGGTTCAGTCCCGACTTGAGGAGCGTCGTCCCGGCCGGCGTGCCGTCGCTCACCCAAAGCTCGCTGCGACCATAAACAGCCGGGTCCCGGAGCACGGAGAGGAACAACTTGCCATCGGTCGTGAGCTGCTTTCGGACGTTTCTTGCGTCCGGGAACGTTGCGAGCGCGATACAGCCGGCGGGAGTGCCGTCGGACTTGCGAACGACAAGATCCCTCGTCAGCGAAAAGCGTGTCGTTTCGCACGTATAAAACAGGCTGCTGCCGTAACTGATGAGCCCGCTGAACGCGCTGACGGTGGTTCCCTCATCGACGGTGCTGACCACGGACGCGCCGTTGATCTTCAGCAGTTTCGGTCCCCTGTCCATGCCGTAATCCTCAAGGCAATAGAGGTTGCCGCCCATCCTGACAAGATACATTAGGTGGGACCCCGAGCTGATCATGGTAGTATTGGCAACCGTGCCATCGGTCTTCCACAGCGACGAATACGGCATAAAATAGAACAGGCCGTTGAACTCCGACCAGAAATCGGGCGCGCTGCTATTGATCTTGAATGTGCCGCCGGGAGTGCCATCGGTGCGCCACAGCCTGAAATTGCCGTCTTCGAGCACGTTGAAATATAGAAGCCCGCCAACTTCGGCAACGCATTCGACCCAACTGTCCGGAAAGGATTTGACCATCACGGTCTCCGCGGCCGTCCCGTCGCTTTTCCAAAGTTGGAAGTTCAATCCGCCGGCGGGAGACCGCAGGACAAACCACAGGCAACTGGCGGCAGGGAAAAGGTCCAGGGACGAACCGGCGTTGTTGATGACGGGGAGCGTAAAGATCGGCTGCGTTCCGGCCACCGTGCCGTCGGAGCGCCACAGGCGACCGATATATTTCGCATCCGAGCCGGTGAAGTAAAGCGCGCCTCTCCACGAGACCAGATTGCCCGCGTATGAGCTGCCGGCGCCGGGCACCAGATCAACGAGCAGTTTGGTTCCCGCCTCGCTCAGGTCGCTGCGCCAGACTTCCTGGCCGTGTTCCTCGTCCATGCCGAGGAATTTCGCAGTGCCGTTGGTCTCCGCGAACGGCGCCTTGACACCCGACCAGGTCCGGTACTGCAGGGTCCCGAATTTCACCGTTCCGCCCGCGGTGCCGTCGCTGCACCAGAGCTGGCCGGTGCCGCTCCATGCCAGGGATCCGCTGCTTTTCTCCGGGAACCGGCCAAAAATCATGCGATTTGAATTGGCGTCGAGGAACCCGGGGACGGCCTCGCCGGGCGGGGAAATCAACGTCGGCGTCGTCGCCGAATCGATGACCTGCAGACCGGCATTGTTCAGGAAACAGGACTTGCCGGCGAACGCGACGATGTCGCGCACATCGGATGCAATGCCGGGGATTTGTTCGAGCGCGTTCGTGACGGTGTCCACCCGGTACAGGGCCGGGGCACACCCACCCCACGGTATGCCAAACGGCACCTCGGTCGTCCCGAAATAAAGTTTCGATCCGACGGCGACAAACTGGATGAACTCCGATCTTGGATACGCGCTGAAGATGCGGGACGTTCCGGCCTGGGTGCCGTCGCTCGTCCAGAGCTCGTAATGCGGATACAGGATCGGACCGATATTCGGCTTCAATCCCGCTTGAACCACATACGGATCCACAAGCTTCGTGAAGAACAACCTGTTGTTCACGAAAAGAATGCGCGCGCACGAAACCTGGAGAAGCAAACTCGTCCCCGAGGCGGAACCGTCGGTCTTCCAGATGGCGTCTTGCCCGTTGGAATCCTTGGCGGAGAAATAAACCACGCCGTTGCCGACCGTGAGCAGCGTTGGGGTCGAGGAGCCGCCGGGGCGCAGGTCCTTGACCATTTTCGTTCCGCCGGCGGTGCCGTCGGAGCGCCAGAGCTCGTCGCCGTCGATGCCATCGTTGGCGCCGAAATAGAGGATGTTGTTGAGCACGGCGAAATCGTGCGGCGAGGAGGACGCCGCGCCGGGATTGATGTCTTTCACCTTGACCGTGCCGGCCGTGGTGCCGTCGGTTTTCCAGAGCTCGGCGCCCGAGACGCCGTCGTCGGCCGCGAAATAAAGCGTCCCGCCGATCGCGGTCGCAAACTGAACGCCGGACGGCTCGAATCCCGGGCGGATGTCACGCACGAGGCGCGTCCCGGCCGCGGTGCCGTCGCTGCGCCAAAGCTCGCGGCCGGCGTCCGGATGCAGGGCCGTGAAATACAGGACGCCGTTTGCGACGACGAACCGGTCGGGATCGGACGAGGCGGCGCCCGGGAAAACGTCCTTCAGAAGATACGTTCCGGCGCTCGTGCCGTCGGAAACCCACAGCTCAAGGCCGCGGTCCTTGTCGGCGTTGGCGAAGAACAGCCGCTGGCCAACCATCGCATGAACCGGCGGCCGGGTCTTGATTTCACTGGAGATGCCGGTTCGGATGTCCTTGACGAGGCGCAGCGAATCCGCCTGGGCATGGTTCAGGCTGAAAACCAGAATTATCAAGATCGCGATAAGATGCGGGGGTTTCATCCTCGTCACTCCACTTCGGTATTGCTCTTGCCGGATGGAATCGCCCGACATGCAATTCGAGCCGTCTCATGTAACCAACTCATTTAACTTATATACCGGTCACGAACCGGCAACAACCGTATTATCCATTCGGGAGCCGGCAACGCCGGCCGCGCCGACTCTTAAAAAAACCGGGTTTTCGCTTGCCAAATTCCGGATTGGGTCCCAACATATGGAATGAGAGGGTGGAAGTGTGGCTTTTACCCTCCGAATTTGGTATTGAGGTAGGACGCCATGTCAAGCCAAGTGTTCAGGTTGGGACGTCTGATGACGGCGGTGATCGCGGTGGCGATGATGCTCGGGGCGGGGTCGGCCCACGCGCGGCTGCTGAAGCTCCAGCTGCTTTCGCCGCAGGATGCCTCGCGCCTGAACGAGCAGGCCAAGGCGGAATACGAACAGGGGCTCAACTGGGTCAACAAGATCGATTACCCGGCGGCATTCAAACACTTCAACGCCGCGATCGAGGCACAACCCGAAAATATCTTCCTGCGTTACATCGCCGTTCAGATGGGGATCTACCTCGGCGACACCCGCAAGGGCAAGCCGGCCATCGAATATTACGAGGCGACGCTGACGAACCTGAACGCGATCGACGCGTCGGCCAACCTGAACGCGCGCGAGCGCGAGCGGGTTGCCAATTACATCGACCTGGTCACCAAGCTCAAGGACGCCGTCGGCCAGCGCGACATGATGCGCCTCAAGTTCGGCCGCGACATCGCCAAGCAATACGCGGCCGACATGTACAAGAAACCCGGCGAAACCGAGGAACAGGGAACCAAGACGCCTGAGACCGCGGCACTCGAACGCGCGGGCATCAAGACGCAGACCCCCGGCAGCCAGATGAACACCCCGCCCGCCGAGCAAAACACGGGCGTCGATATCACAATGCTCTACAAGCGCACGCCGCGCCAGGGGACGCTCAAGCGCGGCATGAGCGCCTCCCCCGAGGCTTCGGCGGGGGGCCAGTCGGCGACGGGCGAATCGGCGACGGGCTCCGTCAGCGGCGGCACCAAATAATCCCAAAACCGCCCATGAAATATATCATCGCGATCATCAAGCCCTTCAAGATCTCCGAGGTCAAGCAGGCGCTCTCTGATATTGGCATCGAGCGCATGACGGTGACCGAGGTCAAGGGTTACGGCCGGCAGAAGGGCCACAGCGAGCTCTACCGCGGGACCGAATACCAGATCGACTTCGTCCCCAAATTGAGATTGGAGCTGGCGATCGACGACGAGGACCTGGATCGGGTGCTGGAGACGCTCCGGCGTGCGGCGCACACCGACTCCATCGGCGACGGCAAGATTTTCGTGATGAATCTCGAAGAAGCGATCCGGATACGGACGGGCGAACAAGGCCCCGACGCGCTGTAAGTTCGTGGATCGTCGATCGTCTTCGTGCTCGTAATCCTAAGCTGGCGTAGCCAGAACCAAATGATTGCATACCGTCCGGTTGTTTCTTGACCGGCGAATTCATCCGAGACCCGAGCCCCGGCAAGGGGCGACACAAATTTGTATCGCTCCGTTGTGCCGCCCCTGCCGGGGCTCGGTATGACTGATGGAACTGCTGTCCCAGCGCTGACGCGCTGGGCTAACTTGTGTCGCCCCTGCCGGGGCTGGGCGTTCCATGACATGCGACTGCGTTCTCCAATATTTGTGCTCATTTTACATTCAATTTGGCGTGTTACAGAGTAATCGTAATCGAAACACATCGATCAAGAAATGGCCGGCGAGGGCGCCGGCGAACTTTTTGCGTTTAGGTTTTAAACCGACGCAATCGCCTTTTCCATGAAGGCCCTCATGCTGGGCGCGATCACTTTAATAATCTTGATGCGCTCGTAAATCAGGATTTCTTCATGATCGAGCTGCACGATTGGACAATCTTCGCGGGATTTTCTAAATTTCGTGTCGAAACAAACCGGATCATAATTGCAGGCAAAAGGATTGCCAAATTGAAGGTAACCGTTGCTTAAACACGTAGGATAGAGACCCGGGTCGCGCAAGATTTTATCCCTTACATGAATTTCATTCTCGTCTTGATTCGGTGCCGTTGCAAAAAACATGATTCCGCCGACTTCAAATTCGGGAAATTGAAATCGCGTTGCGAAAAGATAATATAGGCTCGGGAAAACAAGACCGGCGCGCTGTTCGACCGCTTCGATCCAGTCGTCGGGCTGATCTGATGCCTGAATAACAGGCTTACCCATAGCAACCTCTCCGATGCGCCTGGCCGCATCGACGAAGCGCTGCACCAATTCATCGTCACTCTTGCTGTTCCGATTCACGATTCGCGATCCGTTCTCTCACAAAAAACGGCGTCTATTCGGATTTGACAACCAAAAGCAGATTGGATGCCCAAGCGATTGTGCTTGTCACCCAATTCGCCAGTTCGGCCCGGTCAAATACAATTGTCGCACCATCAATTTCATCTTCATAACGAAACACAGAACCGTAAGGGGTGAGCGTCGGCAATTCGCCGGCATCAGGTGGTTGTGGAATTTCGTTTTGCCGGATCAATTCAAGCAACATTGCCACATTATGCGTGCGCGGATAGATGATTGCTCGGTCGGTGAGAACAGACTTAATTGCTTTCTCAACAGCCTGTTGGGCATGAAAACCGATGGTCCAAACAGGAACGGTTTCGCCATCGATCAGTCGCGAAAGCACGATCGCATCTCCCTTTGCCTTCTCTAGAAGAAGCAGGGCCGACTCATGCGACGCGTTCATAGATTATGCCCTCCTGGGCCGCGCGCCAGGCGAGTGTGTTGGGCGTGTCTTTCCAATGGTCATACTGGTCCTGGCTGAGCACAACGACATCCGCGGGGATGAGCTTTTCGCCGAGCAGCCTCGCGAGGCGTGTCATTTCGGCATGCCGATCCGGTACATTTTGCTGGATGACCAGAAGATCCACATCGCTGTCCGGCTTCGCATCGCCACGCGCCCAGGAACCGAACAAAATGACTTTTGATCCCGGCGCAGCAACCAGAAGCTCATTGACAGCCTGATCAATAATGTTCTCGTTTACCATGTTCACTCACCTCACCGGATTCAGCAAAAGTAGCATACCGATCAGCTTTTAATAAATATTTGATCCACGATCCACGAAACTTACATCGCACCGTAACCCGTAATCACCACCACGAACGTTTTTGCCAGGATCTTGAAGTCCAGCCGCAGCGACCAGTTGTCGATGTATTCCAGGTCCAGCTTCATCCAGGTCTCGAACGGCAGCATGTTGCGGCCGCTGACCTGCCACAGGCACGTGATGCCGGGCTTCATCGAGAGACGGCGGCGCTGCCAGCGGTCGTATTGGACGACTTCGTCGGGCAACGGCGGACGCGGGCCGACAAGGCTCATCTCGCCGCGGAGGACGTTCCAGAGCTGCGGCAGCTCGTCGATCGAGGTCTTGCGCAGGAAGCGGCCGACCGGCGTCACGCGCGGGTCGCGGCGCATCTTGAAGACCGGGCCTTCCTGCTCGTTGAGCGCGGCCAGGGCGGCTTTTTCCTGGTCGGCGCCGGGTCGCATCGTGCGGAACTTGTAGAGCGTGAACAAGCGGCCGTTGAGGCCGCAACGCGTCTGGCGGAACAGGATCGGCGCGCCGCGCTCTGAGGTCATCCGAATCGCCAGCGCCGATGCCAGCATCACCGGCGAGAACAAAGCCAACAGCCCCACGGCCGCGATCCGGTCGAACGTGTGTTTGAACAACAGCGCCGGACCCATCGGGCGCGTCGGCCAGTAGGATAGCACCGGCACGTCCTCGAACCAGTCGATGAGCGGCCGGGCGATGTGCGCGCGGAAGAAATTGAGCGGAAGGTGCGTGCGCACGCCCATTTCCTCGCAAACGGCCATGAGCGGCCGCACGGCCGAGATCGGCGCCGAATCCGGGATGAACACGACCTCGTCGATGGCGCGGCCCCACAGGACCTCCGGTGCGCGTGAAAGATCGGACAGGATCGGGTGGCCGAGCGAGGCCTCGGGGATAGCATCGGGCGCGAACGCATCGCCCTGGAAATCGGGCCGGTCGGTGATGATCCCCTCGATCTGGACGCCCCAGATCGGATGGCCGCCGATGGCCGCGGCGAACTCGGCGAGCGGCTCGCCGGAGCCGACGAGGATCACGCGCCGCAAATGGTGCCCGCGAGCCCGGCGCGCCCGCAGGAACAGGCTCATGCACCACGCCTTCGCGACCAGCAGCGCCCACGCGATCGGCGGCAGGATCAGGATCATCGCGCGCGACGTCGAGCGCGCCCCGGCAGTCGCCAGCCAGTGACCGAACACAAAGTCGATCGCCATGAGCAGGATTGCGGATTCGACGCAGGAGAGCGCGGTTAACCGGGCGATCGGCCCCACGCGGCCGCCCAGCCGCTGGGCCGAATAGAGGCCGTTATACATGAGCGCAGCGACCAGAACGACGGGCGCCACCGGCAGCAGCCAGACGTAATACATCAGCCGCGACGGCGGCACGAGGTCCGGCGCGAGGAACATGCTGATCAGCGTGCGCAGCACGTGCGCGGCAAAAAACGCAGCCGCCGTCAGGACGAGGTCCAGCGCAACCGTGATCTGACGCAGGATGTATTGTTTCTCTCGCAACATGGCTCAAGTTTCTGAATAAGCGCGGCCAGATGCAAGCCCCAAAAGTGCGGAGTGCGGAATGAAAAATGTTCGATTACGATTACGAGCACGAGCACGAGTGAAAGAAGCGGGAACCTTGTCGTTACGATCTTTGTCGAATATGATGGATGGCTGAATCAATCACGAGAGGGAACCGACAATGGACAAGCTGATTCGCGGAGTGGTGATCGGATCCGTGATCATGTTCGCCTTGATCGCTGTAAGCGCCGCCACGGAGGCCGACCAGACGGAGCTGGTGCACCGGTTGCCGAACAACCATTTGGCCGGCCCGCCCGACGTCGCGCTTGAGGAAACAATTGCGAAGATGGGCGACAAGGCGCTGCCTGCGCTGGAGCAGGAACTCCGGTTGGGAATCTCGTTCCGGGAACTCGACGCACTCGCAAAAAAAGGCGAATTGCGCCGATGGGCGGTGATCCGCGTGCTGGCCCGCATGCCGGGCGAGCGGAGCACGGATCTAATTTGCCGATCGCTGTCAGACCCGCCGGACAATCATGCGATGCGCGAAACCGGATTGCGCGCGCTTGAAACGAGAAAACTGAGCGCAGCGCAAATTGCCGCCATGCTCGGCAACAACGAACCCGCGGTGGTTCTAGCGGGCATCAGGCATGCAAGCCGTGCGCCGGCGCCAACCGTTCAGTCCGCGCTGGAGCGCCTCATGGATCACGGCGCGGCCGCCGCCCAATTCCGAAATGAGTATGGCGCATCCACCGCCAATCCCGATCAGTTGTTTGAAGTGCTGCTCGCGGCGGGCTGCGCGCTCCATAAGGACATGGCCCCCGAGATGCGGTCGCGAGGCAAGGAGGTCCTTGCGCAGCTTAAAAATGAAACACTCCATCCGTCGAGGCCCGACCAGCCCGTGTGGACAAGTTATGCATCGAAGGCCGAACTGACCATCATGCAGGGCATCGAGAAACTCGCCGCGCTCGGCGATCCGGTTCGCGAGATTGTTCAGGCGGAGGCAAAAACGGCGCAGGGTGATTACCTTCCCGTCCTCAACATGGCACTCGCGCGACTCGGCGATAAAACAAAAATCAACGCGGTCGCGAACTCGCTCACGACGAGCCAGAATCCGACGATCCGGTTTTGCGCGGCGATGACGCTGAGAAAATTGCGCGACCCGGCCGCGGTCCCGGCGCTGACGAAAGCTTTGCACGATCCATACCAGCGCGTGGACGGATCGGACGTCGGACCGAGGACCAAGATTTACCCCGTCCGGATCGTCGCCGCGGACGCGCTCGTCGAATTGGGAAAAAACCCGAAAGAAGTAAGGGCGACGATGCAGCATTAGACGGCGCCGCGGCGCCCGTGAATTTGAACGAAAGGAACCGGCGATGAAGAACCTGATCAAATGCGCTGTGGCGTTCCAACTGGCACTGGGGGTGGCGGCGATGGCGGAAACGGATGTGGCGGCGGTGACGCGCGACAATACGGCGTTCGCGCTCGACATGTATTCGTTGCTCAAGAAGGAGCCGGGGAACCTGTTCTTTTCGCCCTACAGCATCTCGGCGGCGCTGGCGATGACGCAGGGCGGCGCGCGCGGCGAGACCGCGGCCGAGATGGAAAAGGCGCTGCGTTTTGCGCAGGGCGAACAGGTTCATGCGGCGTTCGGCAAGCTCAACGGGGAACTTGAGAAGGCGCAGGAAGGCGGCAAGATCAAGCTCTGCATCGCCAATTCGCTGTGGCCGCAGGCCGGCCACCCGTTCCTGCCGGAATACCTCGCGCTGATCAAAAAGAATTACGGCGCGAGCGTGACGCCGCTCGATTACAAGGCCGACCCGCAAGCCGCGGCCGAAACGATCAACAAGTGGGTCGAGCAAAAAACGCAGGACAAGATCAAGCAGCTCTTTTCCGGGCTCGACAGGCAGACGGCGATGGTCCTCGTGAACGCCATTTATTTTAAAGGCAACTGGGCCGAGCAGTTCGAGCCCAAGCGCACGCAGGAAGGCGAATTCACGCTGGCCGACGGGTTAAAAGTCAAAGCCCCGATGATGGGGATTAAAAAGAATTTCCCCAACGCCAAGCTCGACGGCGTTCAACTCCTCGAAATGCCCTATGTCGGCGACCGACTGTCGATGGTCGTGATCCTGCCGAACGAGCCGGCCGGCATCACCCAACTCGAGGACCGGCTCGACACCGCCACGCTGGCCTCGTGGATCAAACAGATGACGCCGCGGGAGATCATCGTTTCGATCCCGAAATTCAAGATCACGTGGGGCGCGAAGCAACTGGCCGAGCCGCTCAAGGCGCTCGGGATGCGCGCGGCGTTCGAGGGCGGGACGGCCGATTTCTCCGGCATGGACGGCACGCGAAACCTGTTCATCAGCCAGGTCGTTCACAAGGCGTTCGTCGAGGTCAACGAGGAAGGGACCGAGGCGGCCGCGGCGACGGGCGTCGTCATGACGCTCACGGCGGTGCGCGAGCCGCTCATGTTCAGGGCCGACCACCCGTTCCTGTTCCTGATCCGCGACAAATCGACCGGCGCGATCCTGTTCATGGGCCGGGTGATGGACCCGACGAAATAAATGATGAATGATGAGTGATGAATGATGAATTGGGTGGTCATCCGCCACGCTTGTTCCGCCTGAAGGCGGGACTACAAACCATGGCGCCCGCGTACTTTTCCTTGCAAATCGCGGGTTGGACTTTAAACTGTTAACTTCGAGTGGTACGGGCGACAATGTACTGACGCCAAACAGACTTCCAAGCAGGTAAAATCCGCATGAACGACGACATCAAGGACAAGGTTGAGAACGCCCCCGAGGCAGCCCCCGAGGCTGAAGCAACGGCCGAAGAGCCCAAAACGCGCCCGATCACGATCGAGCTGGACGACCTGAGCGAAGAAGGCCGCAAGCGCATCGCCGAGCGGCTTGGCCGGCCCGTCGAGGACCTGCCCTACAAGGTCGTGAGCCAGGAGCCGCGCCCCGGTTCGGGCCTCATCGTGCGGATTGAGGTGGACCGCAAGGTCTTTCTTGCGGAAGAGGAACGCCTGCTGATCGACATCGGCAAGGAAATCACGCTGCCGGGCTTCCGCAAGGGCAAGGCCCCGCTCAAGCTGCTGCAGCTGCGCCTGGGCGAGGACGCCGTGCGCGACACGATCGGCTCGCTGGCCACCAACGCCATGCGCCAGGAAAAGGCCAAACAGGACCTCAAGATCATCAGCAACCTGCGCGTGGGGAGCTTCTCGGCCGAAGCCGCCGACCAGCCGGTGACGTTTGAAATCGATCTGGAGCTCGAGCCCAAGGTCGAGCTCAAGCAATACAAGGGCATCGCGGTCGAGGCCGAGGAACAGCCGGTCACGGACGAGATGGTCGATGCGCGCATCGAGCAGCTGCGCCAGCGCGCCGCCGTCATGGAGACCGCCGAGGACGCCGAGCTTAAGGAAGGCGACTACATCACGCTCGACATGGACGTGAAGAACGACAAGGGCGAGGCCCTGCCGCACCTGTCGCGCAAGGACTGGCAGCTTTACAACTTCAAGCAGCAGCTCGACCCGAAGCTCGCCGAACAGCTCGAGGGCAAGAAGGCCGGCGCGACCGTCACGGCGAAGATCGAGAACGTCTCGAAGAACCGCCGCGGCGAGGACGTCACGCACACCGACGATTACACGGTCACGATCAAGCAGATCCAGCGCGAGAAACTGCCGGCCCTCGACGATGAATTCGCCAAGGACCTCGGCCAGTATCAGACGCTGGCCGAGCTCAAGGCCGGCGTGCGCAAGGACATCGAGAAGGAAGCCGGCGACCGCGAGCGCGGCCAGGCGCTCGGCAAGATTTTCGAAAAGCTGATCGAGCTCAACCCGATCGACGCGCCGAAGAGCCTTCTGGCCAAGGCGCAGTATGACATCATCATGGAAGACAGCTATCAGTTGGAGCGCATGGGCCTGCGCCTCGAGCAGGTCGTGCAGGACACGTCGGCCTACGTCAGCAACCGCCGCGAGAGCGCGGCCCAGCAGGTCAAGGCCGGCATGATCAGCGGCGCGATCAGCGCGGCGGAAAACCTCGAGGCGACCGAGGCCGACGTCGAGGCCGAAATCGCGAAGATGGCCGAGGAGAGCGGGCGCAAGCCGCTGGCCATCCGCGCGCGCCTCGAGGCCCAGAAGCAGTTCGACGCGTTCCGCGGCGAGATCACGCGGCGCAAGGTCAACGACTTCCTGCTGGCCAACAACACGGTCACCAAGGTCGCGCCGAAGAAGGAAGAAGAAGCCAAGGAAGAAACGGCTGAAGAAAAACCGGGGAAGAAAACCGCAAAGAAGGCCGCGAAGAAGGACGAGAAGAGCGAGTAATCAACGGCCGGGTTTTCGATTACGATTACGAGCACGAGCACGAAACGAAGTGGAGGAATAGACGATGTATATCCCGTATGTGATCGAGCAGCACGAGCGCGGCGAGCGCGCGTATGACATCTATTCGCGCCTGCTGAAGGACCGCATCATCTTCCTCGGCACGCCAATCGACGACACGGTCGCCAACGTGATCATCGCCCAGCTCCTGTTCCTCGAGAGCGAAGACCCGGACAAGGACATCAACCTCTACATCAACAGCCCCGGCGGCATTGTCAGCTCGGGCATGGCGATCCTCGACACGATGCGCTTCATCAAGCCGGACGTGGCGACGACGTGCGTCGGGCAGGCCGCCTCGATGGGCGCGGTGCTGCTGGCGTGCGGGTCCAAGGGCAAGCGCTTCGCCCTGCCGCACGCGCGCGTTATGATGCACCAGCCGGCCGGCGGCTTCCAGGGCCAGGCATCGGACATCGACATCCACGCCCGCGAGATCCTGAAAATCCGCGCCGAGCTGAACCAGATCCTTTCCGAGGCCACGGGCCAGAATCTCGACCGCATCGAAAAGGACACCGACCGCGACTTCTTCCTGCGCGCCGACGAGGCGAAGGAATACGGCGTGATCGACACGGTCATCACGAACAAGTCGGACATCCCGACGCAGGGCAAGTAAGTGCTGAGTGCTGAGTCCTGAGTGCTGAGTGAATAACGAATCATCGAAGAAGAAAAGGTTCGAGGCGCTGAATGCCTTGAACCTTTTCATCATTAGGTGATAATTTCGTCGTGTCGTTGTGGTTCATTTTTTGTGTGCCAAAACCGAGGTGGAACCATGAAATTCTTGCGCGCATTATCGTTGACCCTGTTGCTGCTTGGCGTGCTGGCCGTCGCGCTTGATCGCCTGCTCAGCGGGCTGTGGGGCCTGGGCGTGAATCCGATCCTGGGGCGGCTGTTCGCCTGGTCGCCGGCGTTGATCAATCCGCTCACGTCGGCGCTCAACGCGCAGTTGTGGGCGGCGGCGGCCCTGATGCTGCTGGCGATTTACTGGGTGCTGTGCGTGACGATCTGGTTGAGCCGGCCGCGGCCGCTTCGCGTGCGCACCTTGAGCGGCGGCACGATGCTGATCCACCCCGGCGCGATCATCAAGTTCGTCAAGATGCAGATCGACAGCCACCCGGCAGTGATCTCGAGCCGCGTTCGCGTGCGCCAGACCGGCAACAGCAACCTCGCGGTCGGGGCGACGATCAACGTCCAGCCGATCGAGAGCCTGCCGGTCATCGACGAGCAGATCAAGGTGGCCGTGCGCGACGGGCTGAGCCAGGTGATGGGCATCGAGAAAATCGACGAGATCACGCTGCTGCTCGACATCGACCAGAAAAACATCTCGCTCAAGCCGGGGCCGTCGGCCGAAGCAGAGCCCGAGCCGATCCCGCCGGCGCGCGCGTCGCTCCATGCCGGGCAGAAGGCCGGGACGGCCGAAGCCGCGCCCGAACCGGCGCCCTCGCACGAAATCCACTTCGAAGAGCCCGCGAAGGAAGCCCCCGTGGCGGCGCCGGAAACAGAGGCTGAGCCGCCGGTTGAAGCCGAGCCTGAGCGCCTGCGCGACCAGGAGCAGATTTTCATGCCGGGCCTCGCGCCGGAAGAAACCCCTGAAGAAACCGAAGAAAAGAAGCCGGAATAACATTCGATAACGATTACGATTACGAGCACGAACGAAAAGAGCACGAACCCGTCCACACCATAAAGGTCCCACCATGCGCGACAAGATTTACGCCTCGGACGAACTGATCACCCTGCTGGGCGAACGCCGCCGTGCGGGCGAGCTGAAGAAAATCGTCTTTACCAACGGCTGCTTCGACCTGCTGCACGTGGGGCACCTGCGCTACCTGTGGGAAGCGCGCACGCTCGGCGACGCGCTGGTCGTGGCGATCAATGACGACAACTCGATCCGGCGGCTCAAAGGGGAAGGGCGGCCGGTGCTCAAGCTTCAGGAGCGCCTCGAAGTGCTCGCCGGCCTCGCGTGCGTCGATTACGTGACGTGGTTCACTGAGGACACGCCGATCCCGCTGCTCGAAAAAATGCGTCCCGAGGTGCTGGTCAAGGGCGGGACGTATCCGGTCGAGGGCGTCGTCGGCCGCGAAGTGGCGCTCACATGGGGCGCCGACGTGCGCGTCCTCTCCGTCGCCGCCGGCCGATCGACCACGGCCTTGATCGACAAGATCAAGGAAGCCGGGAAGAAATAATTTTGCGCATTCAGTTTTTGGCGGCCTCGGGCTCGGGTTGTGCCTGAGTCTCGGGCGGGTTGCGGCGGCGCTTTTCGATCGAGCCGATGAAATCCGCCGGTTTTTGCGAGAAAAGTTTCTTGCCCGGCTTGGCGGACAGCTTGCGCAGCCGCGCCGAATAGCGCGACAGGTCCTCGAACACGGCGGCGCCGGGGGCATGGTCGCCCGCCGCAAGCCCCGCCAGCTTCTCGCGCAGCATCACGAGATCGTGGTCGCGGCCGAGCGTCTTCTCGAGCTTGTTCAGCGCCTTGACGCGCTTGCCGCTGCGCGCCTGCTTCATGCGCTCGAGCAGCCGCAGCTGGAAGAACAGGTACTTCGTGCTTTTGCGCCAGTTGTGGAAGTCGATGTCGCCGCCGGTCTGGTAGGCCTGCTTCATCCGCTTGCGGCCCTGCTTATAGACCCGCCCGACGCCGGGCTGCCATGCCAGATCGGTCTCCGCGGGCAACGCATCGATGGCCTCGTGGGTGGTACGGAAGGCATCGAGCGCGCCGTAAAGCGCCGGCTTGACCGATTCGAGCGTGACCGGCTTCAGGGCGTCGCCAAGCGTATCCGAAAGGTGCGCCTTGAAGGCCTCGCCGGCCTCGCGCCACTGGCCCCGGCCGCGGCGGCTGCGCCGGCGGGTTCTCATGCGCTCGAGCGTGTCGAGCAGCACGACGGCGTCACGAGCGCCGGCCATCGCGCGGGCGGCGTCGCGCAGGCGCAGGTTTTCGCGGCTGTAAAGATCCTCGCCGACGGCCGGCCGGATCATCCGCCACAGCGCCCGCAGCTCCTTGCACATGCGCCGCAACTCGTGAACCGAACGCTCGAGGTCCCTGGCGGCATCGGCGACGTGGCGTTCGGCGCGGCGGCGGCGGCGGCTGATCAGCCGCAGGAGCGCATTCCTGAAGCCAGGGTCGGATTCGGTCATCATTGCCATTCACCCATTCCGGGCCATTCACCCATTCCGGCATGCAAAGCCGGCGATTTTCCTGTTCGTTCGTCCAACATCCTAACTTACCCCGATGAAAATCCGCAATCCGATTCGATTTCCGACCCAAAAATACGCCCGGGAATCGATTTGGGATACCTCCCGAGTCGAAATCTCAGGTTTTCCCCGATATTCAAACCCGGCCCAAACCGTTATGCTTGCCCAAAATGAATGTTACAGGTTTGACGGAAACGTCACTCGTCAGGGGGACAAATCTCAGGGGTGTGTCCCGGGGTCCCCGGCAGCGCCTCCTTCGACCGGCGAAGGGGGATTTTTTTTGCCGTCAAGCTCAGCGCGGCGGTCCAGAATCCCCGCCCCGATTTCCTTGCCGCAATACTGGCAACGCTGGGCCGTCGCCGGGCTGATCCGCCCGCACGTGGGGCAAGCCACGGGCGATTTGTCCTGCGTCAGCTTGCCGTCGGCCCGCCCGTCGAGCAGATCAATCTTTTCGATCATCCTGGCCAGCTCGTCCTTGTCGAAAATCTTCTTCTCCAGCAGGATCATGACCAGCGAGTGGATGATCAGCTGCTGGCGGGCGATCGTGGTTTGCAACTCGGCCAGCGTTGCCTGGCCGGCGCCGGCCGATTCGGTTTTGCCGATTTTGGCCGTGTCGAGCCCCTGGCGGGTAATGAGGTATGAGAGTGTCGGACTGACCATGGCGATCTTCCTTTCGAAATTTCACGCCTCACAACGTAATCGTAACCGAATCCATCCCGTCAAGCGCAATGCGACTCAGGCGATGCGCTTGATGAGCGCCTCGACGAACTGTGCGGTCGTCGCGGTCCCGCCGATGTCGCGGGTGCGCTCGGCCGGGTTGCCTTCCTCGATCGCCGGGTTGTAGGCCGCCTTGATGCGCTCGGCGGGGGCGGTCAGGCCGATGTGGTTGAGCATCATCACCGAGCTCATGATGACCGCAAGCGGGTTGGCGATCCCCTTGCCGGCAATGTCGGGCGCGCTGCCGTGGACCGCCTCGAAAATCGCGCAGTCGCGGCCGATATTGGCGCCCGGCACGACG
Source organism: bacterium (assembly GCA_021372575.1). GTDB lineage: Bacteria > Sumerlaeota > Sumerlaeia > MVZB01 > MVZB01 > JAJFUE01. Next base: position 18,759 of record JAJFUE010000098.1, read on the forward strand.
CCGAGCCCGCCGACGAGGCCCGCGCACAGGTCGCTCACGAGGTCGCCGTAGAGGTTTTCCATGAGCAGCACGTCGAACCGGCCCGGGTCGCGCACCAGCTGCATGAAGCCGTTATCGACGATCAATTCCTCGTATTCGACCTCGGGGGCGACCGCGGCGCGCATGCGGCGCGCGCAGTCGAGGAACAGGCCGTCGGTGAGCTTCATGATGTTGGCCTTGTGGAACACGCTGACCTTGCGGCGGCCACGGGCGCGGGCGTAATCGAACGCGAACCGCGCGATGCGCTCGCACGCGGGGCGCGACGCGATCTTAAGGCTCTGCATCACGCCCGGCACGATCTCGGCCTCGATCCCCGAATAAAGCCCTTCCGTGTTCTCGCGGATGACGACCAGATCGACGCCGTCGTAGCGCGTCACGAGGCCGCGCAGGGAACGGACGGGGCGGACGGCCGCGTAAAGGTCGAAATGTTTGCGGAGCTGAACGTTGACGCTCGCGTGGCCGCCGCCGATGGGCGTCGCCGTCGGGCCCTTGAGCGCGATGCGATGGCGCGCGATGGCCTCGAGGGTCTGCGCGGGAAGGGGCGAGCCGAACCGCTCGGCGGCCGCGGCGCCGGCCGGAAGCTCGATCCAGTTGACCGAAACCCCCGCGGCCTCGATCACGCGCCGGGCGGCGGCGGTCACCTCCGGGCCGATCCCGTCGCCGGGTATGAGGCATATGGTCGGCATATCAAGAAAAGTCCTGAGTCCTGAGTCCTGAGTCAATCATACTGCGATCATTCTGATGCGTCATGAAAAACTCGGGTCCCGGCACCCGCGGCCATCAAACAAAAAAGCGGGCGGGAAATGATCCCGCCCGCCGAATGGCTTCGTGAGTGCCGAGTTGGTTACTGCAGGGTGAACGTCGAGAGTTCGACCGGAACGCCCATGAGGAACGCGCGGTCGGAACCGATGTTCAGGGCCTTGACCGACTGGTTATAAACCGTCAGGTCATAGGCGTTGATGGCGGCCGTCGGATCGCCGCTGCCGTCCATCGCACCGTAACCCGGGTTCTTGCCAGGCTGGACGCAGTTGGAAAGCACCCAGTCCGTCGCATACGCGTTGCTGGTGCTCCAGTCGTTGCACTGGACCATCTTGAACGTGGAGCCAGCGGCGCGCCGGCCGGCCTGGATGTTGCTGCCGTTGATGCCGAAGAAGTTGCACCGGGTGGCCGTCGTCTGATGGTTGCCCGTGGCGCACGCCGTGCGCGGGCAGACGTTGACGAAATTGCCGCGCGTGTATGCGGCAACCGTCGGGACGTAGATGTCGCTGTTGACCAGCGTGACGGCGGACTGCGGGCAGTCGATGTTGATGCCCGAGCCGCAGCCGATGATCGCACTGTTGGTCACATTGAGGACGTTCTTCGACTGATCCATCAGGCTGATGGCGCCGAAGGCGTTCAGGTTGTCCGGCGAAGTGCGCGACCAACGGGTGCCGTCGATATAGTTGGCGTTCGGTGCGTCATTGCGAAGGTAGCAGTTGTCAACATTGATCACGAACCCGTTCGGGTGGGGGGTGCCGAAGCCCATCGTGGCGACCGGGCAGCCCATGCGCGCGCCGTTGATCATCGTCGGGTCGGTATAGGCGAACCGGCAGTTCTTCAGGTTCAGCGTGCCCCACTGGGTCGAATAGTTGCTGCCCTCGAAGCCGCACGTCACGACATAGCCCTGGATCGTGTTGCAGCGGCAGTTCTCGAGCGTCATGACGGCGCCGCTGGTAAGATGCGCGCGAACGACCGTGTAGTTGTTCGCCGCGCTCGGATTAACCGACGGCAGGCCGGCCGGGATCTGGAAATCGATGTCCCGCAGGATGACGGTCGTGCCAAGCGGAGCGGTCGTCGTGGAATCGGCCGTCAGCAACCAGAGCGGATAATTGTTCGTATTGGCGACATTCGTGCCGAGGTTCTTGAAGACCAGGTTTTCCAGCGTAGTCGTGGAAGCCACGTTCCACGGTTTCGCGCCGGCGGCCACCTGGGTCGGCGTGGGATTCCAGATGTTGTTCAGGTTAATGCCGCGGTTGCTGGTTCCCTGGCCATCGAAGGTGATCGTGCCGCCCGCGTTCGAACCAACGCGGCAGCCATAACCAAGGATGTACCAAAGATTGCCACTGCCGGCCGCCGGGATCTTCAACGTCGGGGCCTGACCCGCTGCGGCAACAATCGACGTCTGCGGAGCATAGATATACTTCGTTCCGGCTGTGGTGTAAGTCGCGCTGTCATCGATCGAAATCGTGTCGCCACCCGATCCGACGTTGACGGCGTCAATCGCCGCATCCACGGTCGAGAAGTTCGGCGAGACGTTGTTCGCCGTCGCATACACGTGATACGTCGTGGCTCCCGCCACCTGCGGCAGCAACAACATCCCAAGGCAAAGCATCGCTTGCAACTTTCTCATGAATAACCGCTCCTTTTTGAATAATGCAAAAACCCGTAAGTGGCATACATAATATTGAATATTGGCTTTCAGTCAAGGAAATAGTGATATTGCGCGACGAAAACAACCCGATGGATATTGATCAAGATGTCATCTATCGCCTTTTATGAATCATCGACTGTGTGAATATAGTCACAATTCAAAGACGTGCAAAAACAGAATTCAGCTTTATTGTTTAATTTATTTGCAATATTGAGAATATTCCATCGAGGAAAGTTCAAGGCATTCCCGGCCTCCGGAATCCGATTCGCAACCGCCAAGCGCGCCGGAGGCCCTGGCCCGCACCTTAACCGGATCGGTGTACAAAGAAAGCGGGCGGGATCCGGATCCCGCCCGCCCAGTCGCGCGCATTCGATCGATTCAAGGAATTAGCGAACGCCGAACGTCGAGAGCTCAACCGGGACGCCGAAGTTGAAGTCACGGTTGGAACCAATGTTCTGCGACTTGATCGTATTGTTATAGACGGTGAAGTCGCGAGCGTTGATGGCGGGCATCGGGTCAGCTTCGCCGGCCATCGCGCCGTAACCCGGGTTGAGGCCGGGGTTCACGCAACTGGCGGTGACCCAGTTGCTGGCATAGGCATTTTCCGGGCTCCAGTCGTTGCAGGTGGTCATCGAGAAGACCGAGCCGGCGCCGCGCGGGCCGGAGTTGATCCGGCTGCCCTTCACGCCGTAGAAGTTGCAACGCGTCGCGGAGCACTGAAGGTCGGCCGACGTGGCAACCGCTGAGCGCTCGGCCACGGAGATGAAGTAGCCCTGCGTGTACTGGCCGGCGGCCGGCACGTAGATGTCGCTGTTGAACAGGCCGACATGCGCGTGGGCCGAGTTGATCTCGATGCCGGCGCCCTTGGCGACGAACGCACTATTCGTGATGGTCACGTTGTTCTTCTGGTAATTGGCCAGGAAGAGAGCACCCAGGGCTTCACTGGTGTCGCGCGTGCCCGCCGTGAGGGCCGGAGAGATGTGCGTCGGCGACCAGATACCGTTGTTGGTGGCATCCGAACGCAGGTAGCTGTTGTCGATGTTCATCACGTAGCCGTTGATGTTGTTCGTCGAGCCGCCGCCCCAGATCGCAACCGGGCTGCCCATCTGGCGGTAGTTCGTCATGGTTGGATCGTCATAAACGAAGCGGCAGTTCTTGATGTTGACGATGCCGCACTGCGTCGGGCGGTCGGCCGTCTCATTGGAGGCGGAAACGACATAGCCGGTCAGCGTGTTGGAGCGACAGTTCTCGATGTTGATCGTCGCGATGTTGGTCGGGTGGACACGGATGCCGATGTAAGCGGCGCCCGCGCCAATGGTGACTGTGGGTTTGCCGGGCAGCCACTGGAAGTCGATGTACTTGAAGTTGACGACCGTGCCGACAGGGACGACCGAGGTGCCGTCGTCGGAGAGGATCCAGAACACGTAGTTACTGGTGCAGACGGTGTTCGTCCCCATGTTTTTGACGATCAGGTTCTCGTACGTGTTCGTCGAAGCGCCGTAGGCCGCCCATGCAGCGTCCGTGTTCGACTGGTTGATGAACCGGCGGGCGGTTTTGTTGCCGTCAAGGGTGATCGTGCCACCCGCAATCGAGCCGAGCCGGAAGCCGGGCTTGGTGATGCCGAGGCAGAATGACCCGCTGGTGCCCAGGAGGCTTTGGATCACAGGGGACTGGCTGGATGCCGCGACAATCGAGGTGTCGTTTTGGGCAATGGTGAGCGTCGCGCTGAGGGAATACGTCGAACTGTCGTCGATCGAAATGGTGTCGCCACCGGTGCCCGCGTTCACCGCCTGAACGGCACTGGTCAGGTTGTCGAAGTTGGGACTGACGTTCGTTGCGGTTTTGAAAACGTGATACGTCGTCGCCCACGACTGACCTGCGAGTAAAATCCCGAGACAGATCAGCAAGGAAAGTTTTTTCATTACTCAACTCCTTTGATGGATTTAATGCCATGTAGCCTCCATATTATGGACACTTTTGTCGATTAGTCAAGCGGTATTTTACGAATGTGTCTTTATTGACAAATGGTGAATCATTTCACAATCTCTTGACTCGCACAACGCATACAACATTCATGAAGTCCCTGTTTAACCACTGATAGGCAACCCGGAACGCCGAATATCGAGGTCATATCTTTGTCACTTACTTGGTTATTTCATCCCATATTAACGTTGTGCCTGCATTGATTCGAACCACGCCCCGGTCCCAACGGGATCCGCCATCCAGCAAAGGGCCATTACAAAGATTATCAAAACCTTACATCGTTCAGGGCGCGTTTTTCCGCTTCCGGGGAAAGGCGAACATACCCTGGGTTTGAAGGCAACAGACCGAAAAAAATATCCGACCGGGAATTGCCAGATTGCTGGCACCCGACCGGTCATTATGCCCACGCCACACACTAAAAAAAACCGGCCAAGGGCATGCGACCCTTGGCCGGTATGTTCGGGAATCAGCTGTGACTTAGTTCACCTGGAACGCGGACAGCTCAACCGGGACGCCCATGTTGAAGGCACGGTCGGAGCCGATGTTGGCCGCCTTGATCGTCTGGTTATAGACCGTGAAGTCACGGGCATCGATGCCCGGCTGCACATCCGAGCCGCCGGCCGGCAGACCGTAGCCCGGGTTCAGGCCGGGGTTCTGGCAACCGGTGGTGATCCAGCCCGGAGCATAGGCATTGACCGGCGACCAGTCGTTGCAGTTGACCATCACCCAGCGATCGGTTGACGGCATGATGGAGTTTTGCAGGTTGCTGCCGGCAAGGCCGTAAAGGTTGCAACGGGTCATCGTCGTCTGGTGGTTGCCGAGATACGCCACGCGCGGCGAGATGTTGACGAAGTAACCGGGGGTCACATAACCCGTCGGGGTGCCGTCGGATGCGGTGGTGACGCCGTTCACATACAGATCGCTGTTGGTCACGCGGATCTGCGAGCTGGTGGTTTCAAGCGCGAGGACCGCGCCCATGCCGACCAGCGCGCTGTTGGTGACCGTGAGGTTGTTCTTGCTGCATGCATTGAGCGTAATGCAACCGGTGCTGTTGCTGGTCTCGGACGTGCGCGTCCAAGCAGCGATCTGGGTGGCATGCAGGGCATCGGTGCGGATGAAGCAGTTGTCGATGTTGATGTCATAACCGCCGTTGCGAGGATCCCAACCGCCGGTCTGAATCGGAGCCTGGACCAGCGGGCTCGTCGTAAACTGATCCTGGTAGAAGGAGCAGTTCTTGATATTGACGGTGCCGCCAGCCTGCGGGTATTGGGCAGCACCCGAACCGATATCAACGATGTAGCCGCGCGAGCCGTTGCTGCGGCAGTTTTCGATGTTGAACGTCGCGCCGTTGTCGGGGCCGAGGGTGAGGGCACCGACTTTTTGGCCGGCGATCATCGGCTGGGTCGCGGGGAGCTTGAACTCGACGTTGCGGATGTTAATCACGTTGCCCCCGTTCATTGGAGACGCTGTGGACCAACCGCCGGCGCTGATGGCCCAGAAGTACTTGGCCCCAGTATTGCGCCCGTCGTTTACACCTTGGATGACGATATTCTCAATCGTCGTTGTCGCAGTGGCCGTGGTCGGCCAAATCACAGAGGTGCTTAAACCGATGAAACGGCCGATGTTGTTGCCGCCATCGAACGTGATCCGGCCGTCTTCACCGGCGGCGCTGGAACCGATCTGGACGCCAGGGAAGCCGATGGAGACAAACCACTGCGTGGTGTTTGTGCCACCCTTGAAGTAAATAATCGGGGCGGTGCCCGAAGCCGCAACGATCTTGATAGGCTTACTGATCGGGCTCATGCCGCTGGTCGAAGTTCCCAGATCGTAGGTGGAACTGTCATCGATCATGAGCGTATCGGTCGTCGGGTATCCAGCCAAGACAGAGGTGAGCGCGGCCTTGAACGCCGTGCCGTTGGCAGTATTGGTGCCGCCACCCGAAATGTGCTTGACCAGTCCGGCCGCGCAAACCGAACTCGCGAACATCATGAACGCAACAAAACAAGATAAAACTTGCAATCTCCTCATCGCTCCGATCCCCCTTGATTTAAGATATTCAATTCAGACAATTCAGACCGATATCATGACCCATCCGACTTTTTTTTCAAGCCTTTTTTGTGAAATAATGCTCCGATTAACATTATGATAAAGTTGTTAATAATGTCCAGTGCGTATCTATCTCAAACAACAACAAGCATCTATATGCACAGCTAGGTTTGCGGTCAGGCTTTGACTGTTTGCCCATTCGTGCTTTTTTGCACAAATTCGCCGGGCGGTCCCGGCTCGTCCGGGTGCCGCCGGCCCTTCTCCATCCTCGTTTTTCTCGTAATGAAGGGGTAATTAGACCCGCGCACAGGATAGTTCCCATCGAATGCGGCCGTCTGCCCGTGCTGGCGAGTCATCGATTCAACGCAGTTTTTCGCAACACAAGAAAAATCAAGGGCCCACCCCAAAAGAAATCCGGCCAGCGCCCTGAGCCAGAGGTACTGGCTCAGGGATCGCTTGGCCGGAAATGTTCGGAGCAGAAGTCGCTTACTTGATCTGGAACGCCGACATCTCAACCGGGACGCCCAGGTTGAAGGCGCGGTTGGAACCGATGTTGGCGGCCTTGATCGTCTGGTTATAGACCGTGAAGTCACGCGCATCGATGCCCGGTTGCACGTCCGCACCGCCGGCCGGCAGGCCGTAGCCCGGGTTCAGGCCGGGGTCCTGGCAGCCGGTGGTGATCCAGCCGGTGGCATAGGCATTGACGGGGCTCCAGTCGTTGCAGTTGACCATGACGAATCGCGAGCCGGCCGGCTTAAGAAAGGCGAGCAGGTTGCTGCCGGCTTCGCCGTAGAGGTTGCACCGGGTCATCGTCGTCTGGTTGTTGCCGGCGGCCACAACGCGCTGCGACAGGTTGACGAAATAGCCCGGCGTATAGAGCGTCGGATTCTTCACATACAGGTCGCAGTTGGTCATGACGGCCTTGCAGGCAAGCGTGTCGATGTTGAGGCAGGCGCCGGTGCCCACGAAGGCACAGTTGGTGGCGGTCAGGTCGTTCTTCGCATAGCTCAGAAGGCTGACGCAGCCAAGGCTGTTGCTGGTGTCGTCGGTATAGGGCCAGCTGCCGGTGATCCGCCCGCTGCGCGTGAGGTCGGTGCGCAGGAAGCAGTTATTCATGGTGACGGTATAGCCGCCCGTGTTGCTGGTGCCCCAGCCTTCGACGAGCAGCGGAGCCGTCGAATACGTGCTGGTCGTGTAAGCGTCGGAAACAAACTGGCAGTTGGTGAAATTGACGGTGCCGGTCTGGGAGGCGAAATTGCCGACCTTGGAGCCGACGATCGCGCAGGAACCCATCGTGCCGTTGACGCGGCAATTGGTGACGTTGATCGTGCTGCCGTTTTCGGGGTTGAGGTTCATGCCGTAGATTTCGGAGCCGGTGGAGACGCCGTTTTTGCCGCCGGACTTCCTCTGGTCGTCAAACACGACATTGACGCCGGTGAGATTCACGGTGCAGTTGGCCGCCATGCCCGTGGCCTGCGTCCAGCCGCTGACCATGATCGTATAAGCATCGCACCGGTACCAGACGCCGATGCCGGTGATGACCAGGTTTTCCAGCTTGGTGGTCGTTGCGCCGGCGGGAGCGGTCCACGCGGCGGAGTCGGTTCTGTTCATAATGATGAAGCGGGTATGATAGCCGCCGCCATCGAGCGTGATCTGGCCGCCATCGACCGAACCGAGTTGGAACCCGGGCGCCTCGACGCGGAACATGAAATTGCCCGAACTGTCCGCCGTATAAATCCGCGGATGCTTGCCGGAAGCGGCCACGATTTTGATCGGCTTCGTGATCTGATAATAATCCGCCGTCATCGTCGGCAGGGTGTACGTCAGGTCGTCATCGATCGAAACCGTGATGTCGCCACTCGGGTAGTTGGCTTGCGCCTGGGTAATCGCCGCGGTCAGCGTTGCAACGTCGCCGCCGGTCACCGAGATTGCGCCCGCGTGCTGGGCTGTAAAAACCACCATGGCCCCCAAAAGCAACAGTACATTCAGATGTCTCATAACCACTCCTCCTTCGCGATTTTCGTTCAAAAAAAAACAGTGATTAAACTAAGCACTTTCCAATCAAGTTAATCAAGTCTTTTCTTGTGAAAAAAGGGGCATAAATTTCCATCGAAAAAGCTGTAAATAATACAGCCTCCGTGATGTATCTCCAATAATATGAATACTAAAGGCATATGCCAGGAATGCAATCCAGTTGTATTGCGTGAATTCTTGTTTAAATTTTTCCGCGATGTCGGGGGCGGCTGTTCGTGCCAAACGACTCCACCTGCCGCCCGATATCTTCCGCGCGTCGGCGGTCGCCTTCCGGCCCCGGCTTTCTCATGATGAACAGGTAATTAAATCCGCGCAGGTAATAGTTCCCCTCGACCGCCGCCGTGTGCCAGTGCCGCCGCAGCATCGTGCGGTTGTGCCGCACAACTGCCACGATATCGACCGGATCAAAGCGTTTCCTCATGATGTCGAACAGTTCGAACCCGATCGGCAGGAACGGCTTGCCCTTGCGCGCCGAGTCCGACACGTAGAGCCCCATGTAGCGCCCCGGCTTGAGGATCCGATCGATCTCGGCGATCACCTCGCCCATGGCCTCGTAATACGCCGGGGCGTCGGCCGACAACTCGCCGATGCAGCGCTTGTCGCCGCTATACTTCAGGTGCGTCGAGTACGGGGGGTCGATGAACACGAAATCGGCCTTGGCGTCCTCAAGCGGCAGGTGGCGCGCGTCGCGGCGGAAGATGTCAGGCCTCGTGACTTGCAGGTCGTAGCCCAGGGCGCGCCGGTCCAGGTCGCGCGCCACGTCGAGCGTCGTGCCGCTGCCGGCCATCGGGTCGATCACGAGGTCGCCCGGCCGCGTGTAGCGCTCGAGGAGGTTCCAGATAATGTAAGCCGGCGTGGCGCCGCGATACTCCTGGTCCCCCTGCGCCTCGTCGCCGTATTGCTGCGACGGGAAATCCCACAGCGTGGTGGTCATGATCTTGGGTTTGTCGGCCATGTCGCGTTCGCCTGTTGCTAAAACATGGGACCAATAGGACCGATGGGACCTATGGGACACATCCCCCCAACATAAAACAATACGGCGCGTTTGGGTAGGCGGTTTTGCCGTCAGGCCGGTTTGGTCAGTAGGTCGCTTCGGCTCGAAGCGACATTTTTTTGGCCCCTTTGGTCCTTGTTTCTCACGCCGATTCGTATTGCATCCTGCTGCCCCCGAATGAACAATTCACTCCACGAGGAAAACGCAATGAATCCGAGGGACGAATCCAGGATCGACAAGCCCGCACAACGGCCTCAGTGGTGGGCGATCGGGTTGATCGCAACCGGCCTGCTCTGCGCGGCCGTGCCGCTGGCAATCTATTTTGTAAAGTATCTTACGCGCCAGACCGTGACCGACCGGCTGTTGCTGATCGATTACCACGAATGCCCGACGATCATGCTGGGCGTTGTCCTAGTGTATCTGGGAATCGTGAAGACAAAGCGGCGGTCGGCGCTGTGGTTCGCGGGCGTTGTTTCATTCTTTCTAGTCGCGATACCCACTGTTCTGATTTCGGCGATGAGTCTGATTACGACCGCTTGCTGCATCTTCTTCATGGTTCTGACCTTGATTGGAAGACCGCGCGGCAAGGCATTTCATTACGCGTTCCCTTTCATTGCCTTATTCTTTGGAGCGATTGGAACGCCCAATATCGAATGGGCTTCGATTCGCGGCGATGTCGGCGCTACCCGGAACGAAATGCACTATTACGCTTCGATCCTGGATAAATACCATGCTGATCACCACGCTTACCCGCCATCGACTTCCAATCCAGTGCTGCGCGCCGACTGGGATTCAACATCGCAGATGCCGGGCTTTGCGGCTTACACTCCCGGCGGGCCGCCGACACTCACCACGCCTGTTACCTACCTCGAACATTACTATAACGATGATTTTCGGTTCCTCGACGAAACGCGAACCTACGCCTATCACCGCTGGGACGAGAACTCGTGCATCCTGATCGGCGCCGGCCCGAACTGCGTGTTCGACATCAAGCCCGAAGACCTGCCGCGGCTCAAACCCGCCAACGGCATCTCACCTCCCGAGTTCACTATTCTTCTATATGACCCCACCAACGGCACGGTCAGCGCGGGCGATATTGTCAAGGTTGTCAGTCAATAGGTCGCTTCGGATCGAAGCGACATTTTCTGGGATTCCTCATGCACAATAAGTGCCTGCGATTCCGATGAAAGCCCATCCCCGTAGGCCGCGTTCGGCGAACGCGGCCTACGGGGGTTGCGCCTCTACTGATTCGAAATCAAATATTGCCCGATCGGGTTTCCGCGGGTTACGATTCGCCGTTGAGGAAAACAAAACGAAAGGGGTCCCCATGAGTCGTCGCGATAGCATTCTGATCGGGTTGTTCCTCGTCGCCGTGATTGCAATCGGCAGCTACGCCGTCTGGCAGCGCTCGCCGCTGCACAGCAAAGCCGTGCGCGCCGAGGAAAAAGCCATTGCCGACTCCAGGCGGCCCCTGGCGGGAAAGGTCGAGCTCAAGGACGGCTCGTTCAATCCGCTCCCGCCGGTCAAGGCCAAGCCGTCGGACAGCCCGGCCGACACCATTGCGGCGAACCACTGGCGCGACGTCTATGAACCGCTGCTCAAGCAGGCCGGCCCCGCCGATGGCCAGCCCGGCTTCTATGTCTATACGTTCCTCGACCGCACGAAGGACGGCGTCGGCATTCAGTTCACATACGGCTGGCAGCCGCTCGGCACGGCGGCGCTGGCGGCTTTGACTCGCGCGCGCCTCACACAAACCGCCCCGCCCGACCGCTACGGCCTGCCGATCATCGATGAGCAATCGACGGCCCCGCTCGCCGAGGCATCCCCGCAACGGTTCGCGCCGCCGACGCTCGAGGAAGCCAAGCGACGCGCTCTCGCCGACTCGGCCACGTCCGCCGCGCGCTACATCGTTCTAGGCTGCTACGAAGACGAACCCGGATCGGCGCAGTGCAAGCTCACGGTCTATCTCATCGACCGGCAAAACCCGGACGCGGGCAATGAGATCCCGCTTTACCAGTCCAACCCGATCGATTGCGGGGATCTCAATGCGCTTTCGGCCGACCAACGCGAGGCCGTGCGCAAAATGACCGACAAGCTGATCGGCATGGACCTTGCCCCGAAGCGCCGCGCGCCGAAGGCAACGCGGCCCGACCTTGACGCCGAGCTCGGCAAGGTCGCCAATATGCTCGACACCGAGGACGCGTGGGCGATCATGGACGGCATCGACCAGGCGCTGGCGCTCCAGCAGCTTTACCCCGACGAAACGATGCCGATTCAGGCCGCGGCCTACGGGCTGCAGCAGTTGACGTGGTCGTATTTCCAATACAGGTGGACCACGATCTATAAAATCGACTACGTCATGCGCGCCTACGGCCTGGCGCAGCTCGCGCTGGCGATGAATCCCAAGCCCGCCATGTCGCAGCTCAACCTGATCGCCGCAAACAAGTGCCTGGGCGTGGTCGGCAGCCAGCTTCTCGCGATCAACACCGCCGACGACTCGACGCGCTCCAATCCCGAGTTGCTCAGCTACCGCAAGTTCGTCCTCGACGACATCCACGGCGACATCCGCGGCGATCTTCTGGCCGCCGCGCCCGACTGGCTGGCGCTGTGGCAGGACCAGCAGCAAAGCGGCTTCGACGGCAGGCCGCACCAGGCGCGCCAGCGCTTCGACGAGTGCTTCGAACAGTGGCGACAGCGCGACGCGTACGTCGTCGCGTTCGCGCAAAACCTGCTCGGCTATGGATACCCCGGCTTGGAGAAGGTCGGGTTTTACCGGTATATCGCCGCATCGGCGCCATTCACGCAGGCGACGATCGCGGCCGAGCTGGCGACGATCCTGATGCTCGAGCCCGACGCCGCGCGCGACCAGGCGTGCTCCGAGGCCGCCGGCCTGACCGGCGCCAACGACGCCGACCTCAAGCTCGCCGCGGCCAACCACGATTACTACAAGCTCCGCGCCTCGATCCTGCAAGGCATTGCCCAATGGGACGCGCCACGCGACGCCGGCCACCCCGCCTATGAAACCCTCAAGTGGATGAACACACAGGCCGCGGCGATCCTCGCCGACCCGCGCTGGAGCGCGTCCGGCACCGGCTACGCCGGCCTCGATTTCACGCGCGCCGAGATGTTGCGCTTCTTCCAGCGCCGCGACCACATCGGCCCGATGCTCGTCGCCAACCACGAAGAGAAGGTCTTCGGCTCGGTGAACGGCTCGGGCGAGATCTGCGAGTGGTATCTCAAGGCGCGGCCCGGCAACGCCGGCGCGCTGCACGAATACGCGCTCTACCTGACCAACAACATGGAGGACGACGACCTCGTCGCCATCCAGCGCCGCGGGCTTTTCCTGAACACGATCCAGGCGTTCCCGGTCAATTACGACAACTACTACAACATCGGCCGCGCGGATTATTACCTGGACTCGCGCCGACGCGGCCTCAACTACATTTATGAATATATGCGGCTGGCGCGCTTCAGCTCCGACCGCGCGACGAAGATGGCCGAGTTCGCGAGCCGCTACGGGTTCAACGCCGAGGCGGTGAAGTTTTACGACGAGGCGCTCAAGCTGATGCCCAAGCGCTACGACCTCGCCGACGACCGCGCCGACCTGCTGTGCCAGATGGGCCAATACATGGACCCCGAGATCAGGAAGACGTTCGCCACGCCGGTGCAGGCGCTCGTCGGCAACTCGACGTTCCACGAAAGAAACCTTGAATACCTCTACCACTGGGTCGGAGAGACGACCTCCACGCGCGAGGCCGCCGCGTTCTTCCGCCAGACGCACCCCGATTCGCAGAGCGCGCTCTTGTGGCAGTTCAACGTCGAGCGCTTCGACGGCAACACGACCAAGGCGCTCGACATCCTGAATGGGGCGCTCGAGCCGCCGGCGTCGGCCCGCGACCCGCTTTCGATCGCGAGCCATTACGCCTCCGTCGCGCAACGCTTCATGGATCTGGGCATGCTCGACAAGGCACGGCCCTACATCGAGAAGTCGGAACAGTTCGGCCCCGGCATGGGCAACGTGATCCGCGTCGTCGGGCGCTACTATTACCTGAGCGGCAATTACGACAAGGCGATCGCGCAATACGAGGCCGAGCTCGAGCGCTACGGTCAGAACACCGACCTGATCGAGGCGATCGCGCAGAGCTACGACAAAATGGGGCAGCTCGACCGGGCGATCGGCATGATCGAGACACGCATGCTCGCGTCGCGCGCCAATTCGACGGCGATCTACCTCGCTCCGCGCCTGCTGGAGTTCTATGAGAAGAAGGGCGAGAAGGAGAAAAGCCGCAAGGTCATGACCATGGTGATCGAGTCGCCCAGACGCACGCGCGCCATGATTTTCCGTTCGCTCAAGATCTACGAAAAACTCTACCCGAAGGAAGCCGCCGAGATCCGGAAAAACATCGACCAGATCATGGCCGGCCCGAAGCTGTTCGAATGAGATCGCGGAAACCCCGTTCGTAGTCCCGCCTTTCAGGCGGAACTCAACCTTGCGACCGCCCTGTTCCGCCTGAAGGCGGGACTACGAACCATCTATCGCGTCAGCGCCACGACCTTCGCGTTGGCGGCGCGGATGTAATCGGCGGGACCCAAGATCAATTGCAGGCCGCGGCGACCGGCCGAGACCGAGATCCAGTCGAACAGCTCGATCGTCTCGTCGGCGAACACGGGATACGCCTTTTTCGCCCCGAACACCGTCACGCCACCGCGAATGTAGCCGGTGAGCGGCTGGACTTCCTTAAGGTGCTCCATCTCGGCCTTCTTGCCGCCGGCCGCCGCCGCGAGCTTCTTGAAATCCAGTTCCGCATCGCCCGGCACGACCGCAAAGACATGCTCCTTGCCGTCGATCACCGCCAGCAGCGTCTTGAACACCTGCTCCGGCGGCATGCCAACCTTCCGCGCGACCGTTTCGGCCGACAGGTCGCTCTCATCGACTTCATATTCGCGCGTCTCGTAGTGGATGCCGAGTTGATCGAGCAGCCGGGCGGCGTTGGTCTTGATCACGGGCGGAGACCTTTTCAAAATGATGAATGATGAATGATGAATTCAAAATTTCCAGGCCGCGTTCGCCGAACGCGGCATCTATCATTCATCATTCATCATTCAGCATTCATCATTTTTAGTAGCTGAACTTGTCCAGCTTCACCTTGCCGCGGAAGATCCAGTAGATCGACACCGTGTAGGCGAGCACGAACGGCAGGCCGATGGCCGCGATGACGAGCATGACCGTGAGCGTGTAATGACTGCTCGCGGCGTTGTAGATCGTCAGATTAAACGCCGGGCCGAGCGACGAGCGGATCAGGTTCGGGAAGATGCCGAATCCGAACAGCGTAATGAGCGCCGCGATCGCGCACGCCGAGCTGATGAACGCCTCGATCGGCCGCCCGAAATGCACGGCGCGCGGGATGTTCGCGATCGCCAGCACGTTCAGCGCGACCAGCCCCCACATGAACGGGAACCGCGTAAAATTGCCAAGCATCGACGGGATCAGCGCGAGCGTGAGGATCGTCGTCAGCACGTACATCGCGATGAAGAACGGCACCGTGACGCGGATCCACCCCCGCACCCTCCGCTGCAGCTCCCCTTCCGTCTTCAGATACAGATAGATCGATCCGTGCATGGTGAAGATCGACAGGTTGAACACGCCGACGACGAGCGGATACGGCCGCAGCAGGTCCATGAAGCGGCCGGCGTATTCCATGTCGCGCCCGACCGGAATGCCGACGATCATGTTGCCGACGGCCACGCCGAACAGGACCGACGCGCCGATACTCGAGACGCCGAACGCCCAATCCCACAGCGTGCGCCACCAGCGCCACGCCTCCTTGCCGCGCATCTCGATCGCCACCGCGCGGAAGATCAGCATGAACAGGACCAGCACGAACGCCAGGTAAAAGCCGGAAAACGACGTCGCGTAGGCGTGCGGGAACGCGGCGAACAGCGCGCCGCCGGCCGTCACCAGCCACACTTCGTTGCCGTCCCACACCGGCCCGATCGAGTTCATCAGCAGCCGGCGCTCGTCATCCTTGCGCGCGAACAGGTGCAGCGCGCCGACGCCCAGGTCGAAGCCGTCGAGGATCGCGTAACCGATCAGGAGCACGCCGATCAGCAGGAACCAGATGATGTTCAGGTCAATCGTCATGGCGCGCCTCCTTGCTGCCGTCGGTCTCATGCCATTGCGATTTGCCGCGTCGGCCTCCGGCCTCAAAGAACTCGCTCGGCGGGTGATGCGGATCGACCCCGCCGGATTCTACCGGCTCGGGCCCGCCGCGGATTTTGCGGTCGAGCACATAGATGAAAAGCATGAACAGCATGGCATAGACGGCGCTGAACATGATGAGCGAGAACATGATTTCAGCCGAACCGACGGCCGGCGACGCCGCCGTCGCGGTGCGCATCAGGCCGTACACAATCCACGGCTGGCGGCCGATCTCGGCGACGATCCAGCCGGCCTCGTTGGCGATGAACGGGCCCGCGACCGCAAACACGAAAATCCACATCAGCCAGCGCTGCTCGAATAATGTGCCCCGCCACAACAGAAACAATCCCAGCAGCGTGATCGCGATGAAGAACATCCCGAGCGCGATCATGAGGTGATACATCTGGAACGTCGGCTGGACCGGCGGCCAGTCGGCGCGCGGGACTTTGTCGAGGCCCGTGACCGGCTGTTTCGGATCGAAATACGTCATGAGGCTCAGCAGCCCGGGGATCGCGACGTGCGCGCGGACGACGCCCTGCTTTTCATCCGGAATGCCGAACAGTGAAAGCGGCGTGTAGGGCTTGGTTTCAAAAATCCCTTCCATCGCGGCCATCTTGGGCGGCTGGTATTTCACGACGACGCGCGCGCTCCAATCGCCGGTGAGGAGTTGCGCCAGGCTGACGATCGCGCCCCAGACGAGCGCGATCGTGAACGCGCGCCGCGCCAGCTTCAGGTGCCGGCCTTTCACAATGTAATAGGCGGTGATGCTCATGACGAAAAACGCGCCGAGGATAAAAGCTCCGATCAGCGTGTGGATCAGGCGCGACGGCGCCGACGGATTGAACACGACCGCCCAGAAGCTCGCCGTCTCGGCGCGCGGCCCGAATGGCGTCTGCACGAGATGATACCCCGCCGGCGTCTGCATCCAACTGTTGGCCACGACGATCCAGATCGCCGAGAAGATCGACCCGAGCGCGACCATCACGGTCGAAAAGAAATGCATGCGCGGACCGACGCGGTCCCATCCAAACAGCAATATCGCAAGAAAACCCGACTCGAGGAAGAACGCGAAGATGCCCTCGGCCGCAAGCGCCGCGCCGAACACATCGCCCACATACCGCGAATACGAGCTCCAGTTCGTGCCGAACTGGAATTCCATCACGATCCCGCTGGCGACGCCCATGGCGAACACCAACCCGAAAATGCGCGTCCAGAATTTCGTCATCGCCTCATAGATCGGGTCGCCGGTCTTGAGGAACATCCCTTCCATGAACACCAGCATCACGCCCAGCCCGATCGAGAGCGGCGGGAACAGGTAATGGAACATGATGGTCAGGCCGAACTGGATGCGCGCGAGCAAGACGACATCAGGGCTCATGGCGACCTCTCCCGGGCGAATCATTTCAACGTGAAAAGGTTATCAATACATCAATCCGGAAATAGTGTACGAGACGCTTGGTGCATAACGCAATATTTTGAACGCGATCCGCAATCATCCGCGTTCAATGTATGTGTTCAGCGCCTTCTTTAAAACCGTTGAAACAGGAGGCTCTTGCAAAAAGGAAAAAACCTAATGTGATAGGGGTAGGGAGAGCCTTCCGACTCCCCCTCCCTCCGAACCGGACGGGCGGGTCTCCCGCATCCGGCTCTCCGGTCGGTGGTT
>JAJFUE010000116.1 GCA_021372575.1 bacterium
CAGGCGACGATTTCGCCGAGGTTCAGCGTGCCGGCGAGGAACGCGATCACGAGGATGCAAAGGCTCATCGGGATTTCGTAGGAAAGCATCTGCGCGGCGAGGCGCATGCCGCCGTAGAGCGACCATTTGCTGCCGGGCGCCCAACCGGCCATCAGGATGCCGATAACCTCGATGGCCTCGAACGCGAGGATGTAATAAAGGGCCAGCGGCATGTTGGAGACGACGAGGCGCTCGCTGAACGGCAGCGCGGCGAACGGCAGGAACGCGCCGACCAGAACGAGGATCGGCGCCAGAATGTGCAGGACTTTAAAGGCGACGGCCGGGACGATGTCTTCCTTGCCGAGGAGCTTGATGCCGTCGGCGATCGGCTGAAGGAGGCCGAACGGGCCGACGCGGTTGGGGCCGAGGCGGACTTGGATGAAACCGGCAATACGGCGCTCGCCGTACGTGCCGATAATGCCCAGCACGGAGAACCAGCCAAGCATGACGGCGGCGCCGACGAGGATGACGAGAATGTAAAGCGGCCACAGCGGCACGGCTTTCAGGGCAGGCCACAGCGCGACCAGGACACCGTTGTAGAACTGTTCAACCCAACCTTGCATCGCCTATCCGCCTATCGATCGACTTCGCCAAGAACAATGTCGAAAGCGCCGATGATCGCCACGACATCTGCCACGAGCACGCCGCGCACGATCTCGCGCGTGATGCTCAGGTTGCAGAAACTGGGGCCGCGGGCCTTGACGCGAAGGGCCTGCGTCTGGCCGTCGGAAATGATGTAGTAGCCGAGCTCGCCGCGCGGGTTCTCGCACGGGACATAAACTTCGCCGGCGGGCAGGCGCAGGACCTTGGCGACCTTGCCCATCGTTTCGCCCTCGGGCAGACCATTGAGAGCCTGCTCGACGATCTTGCAGCTCTCCATCATCTCGAGCATGCGGACCCAGTAGCGGTCCCAGCAGTCGCCGGTCGTGCCCTTGAGGCCCTCGCCGACGGGGATCTCGAAATCGAACTTGTCGTAGAGGGAATAAGGCTTGGCCTTGCGCATGTCGAGCTTGACGCCGGAGCCGCGCAGGCACGGACCCGTGAGGCCCCACGCGATCGCCTGGCTGGCGGTGATCACGCCGACGTCGGCCGTGCGCTTGATGAAGATCTGGTTGTTGCTCAGCAGGTCGTTGTATTCGGGCCACGCCTTGCGCATCTGGACGAGGAAGGCGCGGATGTCGCCGGCGATCTCGGGCGTGATGTCGCGCGCGACGCCGCCGATGCGCGGGTAGTGGTAAAGCATGCGCTGGCCGCTGATCTTTTCGCAGATCGAAAGGATCATCTCGCGCTCGCGGAAGGCATAAAGGAAGGGGGTAAACGCGCCGAGGTCGAGGCCGTAGGTGCCGAAGGCGACGAGGTGGCTGGCGATGCGGTTGAGCTCGGCGAAGATGACGCGCAGGTAAGCGGCGCGCTCGGGAACCTCGATGCCGCCCAGCTTCTCGACGGCGAGGCAGAACGCCAAGTTGTTGTTCATCGACGCGAGATAGTCCATGCGGTCCGTGTACGGGACGACGGCGCGGTATGGGAGCGTCTCGGCGATCTTCTCAAAGCAGCGGTGCAGGTAGCCGATGTGGGGCCAGGCCTCGCGGACCATTTCGCCGTCGGTGCGCACGACCAGGCGCAGCACGCCGTGGGTCGAAGGATGCTGCGGGCCCATGTTGATGAGCATCTCTTCGGTCTTGAGCGTGTCGCGCGGGGGGGTGGTCGGGAAGATCTCTTGCATGCGGTGGCTCACTGAACGTTGGAGATGCCGTGATATTCGGTCGGCGCAACGTAATCCTTGCGCAGGGGGTGGCCTTCCCAGTCGTCGGGCATCAGGATGCGCGTCATGTTCGGGTGGCCCTCGAAAACGATGCCGATCATGTCGAACGCCTCGCGCTCGTGCCAGTCGGCGGCCGGCCAGACCGGCGTGACCGATTCGACGCGCGGGTCGGCGCGGTCGAGATCGACGCGGATCGTGACCTCGTGGTTGTGACGGGTCGAATACAGGTGATAGACGGCCGAGATGCGGTCCTTCCAATCGACGCCGGTCACGATGCGGAGGAGGTCGAACGCGAGGGCCTTGTCATCGCGCAGGAAAAGCGCGGCCTCGGCGAGGGACTCGGGCCTGAGGCCGATCCAGGGGTCGCCGGCGGCGGGCGCCTGATACGGCAGCACGGCATCGCCAAACCGTTTCGCGAGGAGCTCGTGAATCTGTTCGGTGGTCATGCGCGTTCCCCCCGGCCCTGTTCCTTGCCCTTGATGCGCTCCTCGATCGGGCGGTCGGTGCGGATGCGCGCCTGAAGCTTGAGGAACGCGTCGATGAGCGCCTCGGGGCGCGGCGGGCAGCCCGGGACGTAAATATCGACCGGGACGATCTTGTCGAGGCCCTTGACGACGGAGTAGCCGTATTTGCAATACGGGCCGCCGCCGATCGTGCAGGCGCCCATCGCCATGACGAACTTGGGCTCGGGCATCTGCTCCCACAGGCGGCGCAGGCGCGGGGCCATCTTGTGCGTGACGGTGCCGGCGACGATCATCAGGTCGCCCTGGCGCGGCGTCGGGCGGAAGGCGCCGGCGCCGAAGCGGTCGAGGTCAAACTTGGAGGCGCCGGCGCACATCATCTCGATGGCGCAGCAGGCGATGCCGAACGACAGGGGCCAGATCGAGTTGGCGCGCGACCAGTTGATCGCGGCGTCGAGCGGCGCGATGAGCACCGAGCCGTTCAGACCTTCCTCGGTCAGCGTCTTGAGGTAGGAAAGATAACGCGTCAGCTCGCGCGGATCTTTGACTGCCCCGCGCAGCAATTCTTCGGCTGAGGGTGGTTGCGTTTGCGCCGTCATCTGCTCGCTCATGGATTTACTCGTTGCGGATTGCCGCCGCCGTCGAGGAATTTTCCAACGGCTTGAAATTGTGGCGAGCCTCGGCCGCCTCCACGCGTTCGATGCGCTCCCGGCTTTCTTCTTCTTCCAGCCGGATGCGCGCTTCCTCGTCGGCGCTGATCCAGTCGAGGTTCCCCCAGCGCCATTCGTATGCGAGACCGAGCGTCAGCACGAACAGGAAGACGAGGATCGCGATCAGCGGAGCGACGGCCACGCCGTTGCGGGCCAGCTCGCGCAATACCAGCGCGGCGGGCACCAGCACGACGACTTCGACGTCGAACAGCAGATAGACGAGCGCGACGTTGTAGAAGCGGCTGTTGAACCGGATCCATGCAGACCCGATCGTCGGCTCGCCGCACTCGTAAATGCTGGCTTTTTGCTTCTGCTTGCGGCGCGGACGCACCAGCCAGCCGAATAAGAGGCTGCCGATCACGAAAGCGCTTCCGAGAAGGAGGAACAACAGGACGGCGGTGAAGTCGTAATACATAAGGCGCAGGTATCTTAGAGATGCGTGGGTGTTTAATCAAGCCTCAAACTTGCGCTGAGGGGGAGCCAACCGAACGCCTCGCGAGGGCCGAACGTGCTCAATCCCACAGTAACGGCTGGAATCGGCACTGTCAATGCTGATTTGGGCGTCCGGAAACGGCGGAATGGAAATTGGGGGTGCCTTCTTCTGAAAAACGTGCTATTCTAAAGAAAATCAGGTTCTTTAGCCGCTTCTGACGCCCATCGTCAGAGAGCCGCTGAGAACCCGAATCAGGTCTGAAGGGCAGGTTTTTGAAAAATTGATTCGCAAAGAAATTTCAATCGTTGTGGGCAAGGCGCGCGTGGCCGGAACCCTGGACGCGACGCCGGAATGCCTCACTGTTTGCATCGAGTCGCCGTTTAAGCACCTGAAGAAAAGCGTGCGTTTTTCAGGCTCCCCCGTGGGCGACCGGCGCTTCGCATGCAACGGCAAGTTGAGCAAGGACGCGATTCAGCGCGCCAAGGAGATCCTGAAGGGCCTCTACCTCGCCGGCGTTGCGCTTAAGCAGGATCCGGACTTCCTCAAACGCCTGCGCCGATTCATGACCCGGTACGAGCAAAACGCATCGGTGATCCATCGCGACCGGCAGGAGATCAACAGGAAATACGACGAGGGCAAGCTTTCCAAAAAGGCCCACGAAACCAGGCTGGCCGAGTTGCAATACACCGAGCACCAGAACGTGATCGGCCGGGGAGTCGTCTTCCGCCAGTATGCGGACCAACTGACGCGGTCCTCGGGCGGGAATGCCGATATCCAGTCCGTGCTCGAGTTCACGTGCTGACCAAGCGTTCTTCGTTTGGCGCAACTACGCAAATTGGTCATTGCCGCAAATTTTCATCATGATTCCAAAAAAAAGCCGCCCTCTTTCGAGAGCGGCCCTTCATTTTTCAGCTTTGCGAGCCGACTAGCGCCAGTTACGGCCGCCGCCGCCGCCACGGTTTCCACCGAAGCCGCCGCGATTGCCACCACCGAAGCCGCCACCGGAACGCTCCTGCGGACGCGCCTCGTTGACCTTCAGGTTGCGGCCGCCGACTTCCTTGCCGTCGCAGGCCGCAATCGCGGCCTTGGCGGCTTCGTCGCTCGAGAAATCGACAAAGCCGAATCCCTTGCCGCGGCCGGTCTCGCGGTCCGTAATGACCGCGACCGAACGAAGTTCGCCGTACTGGCCGAAAAGCTCCTTGAGCTCGTCTTCGGTCGTGCTGTAGCTGAGGTTGCCAACATACAGTTTCATCATGTCACCTGTCGTCGATTAAGAATCGACCCTTTTGCAGTAATGACGCTAGCGTGATTGATCGGGGACGCGTCGTATCCCGGAGTATCGAGTCCATCGTTAATCTTTGCAGGTGAACGATGATCCATCGTTGGATCCCAAGCGAAAGAGAAGCGAATAGAGGATAATCACGTAAACATCCTGCCCGATTCCAGGCAGGATGTCAAAGCATCATTTCAAAAATCGTGCAGATTTTTATTCGCGCGCCTTCAGAATCAAACTGGTCTTGAGTTCGTGGAAGTTGCTTTCAAGGCCGACGGGATACAAATGCGGGTTGACGAACCGCTTGATGCCGGGGTGCAGCATCGCAAGCTGCTGCTGCGCCCTTTCACGAATCGCCCTGATCTCCGGCGATGGATAGACCGGCTTGCCGCCGCGCAAAAGCGGCACGAGCAATTCTTCGGATGGCGTTCCGGCCGCGATCCTCTTGCGGCGCGTGATGTCCATCGGATCGACGATCACGCAGTCGCCTTCGGGCGGGCGTTGCGCGTCGTAGATCATGTCCGCGATGAACAGCGAGTCCCTGAACCGGCGCACGCGCTGGATGCCGGGGGTCGTGATCTTCGCGAGCTGTTCGGACAGCTTGATCCGGTATTGCCACGGCTCGCCGGGCTTGCGGATGGCGGTGAGCTTGTAAATGCCGCCAAGGGCCGGCTCGTCGTAAGCCGTGGCGAGGCGCGTGCCGACGCCCCAGACGTTGATCCGCGCCCCTTGCTGCTTGAGGCTCGCGATGATGTTTTCGTCGAGCTCGTTGCTGGCGACGATCGAGGTATCCGTGAACCCGGCCTCGTCGAGCATGCGGCGGGCCTCGATGCTGAGGTATGCGAGGTCGCCGGAGTCGAGCCGGATGCCGGCCAGCTTGTGGCCGTTGTCGCGCAGACGGCGGCCGGCCTCGATTGCGTTGCGCACGCCCTCGATCGTGTCGTAGGTATCGACGAGAAAGACGCAGTTGTTCGGCATCGCGTCGGCGTAGGCCTGGAACGCCTCGATCTCGCTGTCGAAGAGCATGACCCAACTGTGCGCATGCGTGCCCATCGTCGGGATGCCGTAGATCTTGCCGGCGAGGACGTTGGACGTGCCGATGCAGCCGCCGACGTAAGCGGCGCGGCTCGCCGAGATCCCGCCGTCGATCCCCTGCGCGCGGCGAAGTCCGAATTCGATCACGGGGTCGCCCTGCGCGGCCTGGCAAATGCGCGCGGCCTTCGTCGCGATCAGCGTCTGGAAGTTGATGATCGTGAGGAGCGCCGTCTCGAGCAGCTGGCACTGGACGATCGGCCCCTGCGTGATGAGGAGCGGCTCCTGCGGGAACACGACCGTGCCCTCCGGGACGGCGTCGATGTCGAGCGTGAGACGGAGGGTTTTCAAATAGTCGAGAAACGCGGGCTCGAAAAGTAGCTTGCCGTCGTTGCCCTTGATGCCGCGCAGGTATTCGAGGTCGTCATCGCTGAACCGGAACCGCTCGAGGAACTCGATGGCCTGCTCGAGCCCGCACGCAATCGTGTAGCCGTTCTCGAACGGATTGCGCCGGAAGAAAAGAACGAACGCCGCCTCGCGATCCGCAACGCCGGCCTTCCAATACCCATACGCCATCGTGATCTCATAGAGATCGGTGAGCAGAGCGAGCGAGGGGGATTCCTGCCGGTCCATACCCACATTTTCGCACACCGCCCGACCGGTGACGGAATTCTTGTTCGGAGTTCAAACTTCAGTTTGCATCTACGATCGTAACGTCACAGCACCGCGCACTTAAACTAAAATCCCGGAGCAAACTAAAGTTTGAACTCCTAACAGGAATTCCGACCTCATTACGGAGGCTGCCGGCAGAACTCGAAGGCGCGGATCATATACTCATTCAAAAAATCTTTCCCTCAATCGCAACCACTCGATCGGGATCGAGTCCGCGCCGGCGGAAAGGGCGACGATGCCGCCGACAATCGCACAGTTGGTATCGACGTCGCCGCCGCAACGGGCGGTTTCGATGATCGCGTAGGGATAGTCGCCGAGGTGCCGCGCCGCCATCCAGATCGCCAATGGCACCGTGTCCTGCGCGAGAATATTGCTGCCGTTGCCCAGCTTCTCGGCGGCCTCGATCGCCTCGTGATCCAGCGGCAAATTTGAAGCATCGATCAATCCATCGCGCGTTTCGCTTTTGGGCGTATGCTGAATCACATGCTCGATCATCCCGCGCGGATTCTGATTGCTGTTTTGATTCCAATGCCACGCCCACGCCGCCGCCAGCGCGACCGCGATCGTGCCCGCCTGGGCTTCAGGATGAGCATGCGTCACCTCGGCCGAAAGCCTCGCCTGCTCGATTAATGTGTCGATGTCATCGGCAAAATACGCGCCCAGCGGCGCGACGCGCATCGCGCCGCCGTTGCCCATCGAGCCGCCGCCGCCAAAAGATGCGCGCGAGAGCGGCCGCCAATTCTCACCGCACGCGACGGCGCCCAACAGCCTCGCGGTCCCCGCGCCATACCCGCGCCGCGGATTGTTTATGTAACTCAAGGCGAACGCCTCGGCCAATTCGTCCTGATCGATGCGGCCGTGCTTGCTCAACACGCGCACGATATTGATGGCCATGACGGTGTCATCCGTAAACGGCCACCGCACGCCATCCATCTGCGTGGGACCATACAATTCAACCGCCGTCCCGTACGAATCGCCGACGGACAATCCATCAAGCGAAAGACGCGCCCGCGCTATGCGTTCCTCATGATCCGGCGGCAGATTGGTTGTTTTCATCGCGTCACTCTTAGGCCGGTTATTGCTGAGACTTTAAGAAATACAGCCCGATATACACGCGCGGGTCGATGCAGAGGCCGGATTCGGATTTCTTTCTGAGCCATGCGTCGGCTTCGGCGATGGGCACTTCGTGGACGGTGATCTTTTCGTTGCCGACTCCGCCGCCGCCGTTCTTCTTTTCGAGCCCCGTCGCCATGATGAAATTGACGACCTCGTTCGTGAGGCCGGTCGATGACGGGCCCTCGATCACTTTTCTGAATTCGCGGGCGGCGTAGCCGGTCTCCTCGAGCAGCTCGCGCTCGGCGGCCTTTAAAATGGATTCGTTGTGATCGTCCTCGTCGCCGACGAGGCCCGAGGGCAGCTCAATGACCTGCGCGTGCATCGACGCGCGGTATTGCTCGACAAGCACGATTTTCTCGTCGTTCGTTTTGGCCATCACGCCGACGACGTTGGTGCCGACCCTGCGCTCGACGTATTCCCAACTGTTGTCGTCGATGAGGCGGAGGTATTTGCCTTCGGCGAGGACGCGTTTGCCGCTCATTGAAATCATCTCCGATTGTTGACGAAATTCTTGTTCGGAGTTCAAGCTTCAGCTTGCTCTGGGAAATCTTAATTAAGAGCAAACTAAAGTTTGAACTCCGAACTGGAATTCCATCTTCTTATTCACGAAGTTTCCAGTTTTCGAAATCCGACGCCGTCACCACTTCGACACCGGCTTGTTTCAGTTCTTCGATCGCGCGCGCTTCGTCGCCGGGGTCGAGGTTCACCGGCCGGCACGCGTCGTGGATGAGGTGCATTTTAAATCCCATCCGGACGGCATCGAGCGCGCTGAACTTGACGCAATAATCGGTCGTCAGGCCGCAAATGTAAAGGTCGCGCGCGCCCTGGACCTTGAGATACTCGCCGAGGCCGGTCGATTTCCGGCGGCCGTTGTCGAACAGCGCGCTGTAGCTATCGATGGCGGGATCGGTGCCCTTGCGGAAAATGTTGTGGATGCCGGCGCGGTTGAGGTCGTGGTGGAGCTCGGCGCCGCGCGTGCCCTGGACGCAGTGGTCGGGCCACAGGATTTGCGGCAGGCCGCCCAAGTCGATCACGTCGCCCGGCTTTTTGCCCGGGTGGCTCGAGGCAAAGCTGCCGTGGCTGGGCGGATGCCAGTCCTGCGTGGCGATCACCATTTCGAAGAGCGGCATCAGGCGGTTGGCAATCGGGACAAGCAGGTCGCCTTCGGGGACAGCCAACGCCCCGCCCGGCATGAAATCGTATTGCAGATCGGTGATGATGAAGGCGTTCGCGACCATGCTTCATTTTACATCGAACGCGACGCGCTCACCAGCAAGGGTGGAGCCGAATTCAATTCAGAACCAAAAATGCAATCACGAATTTCACGAAAGGGAACCACGAAAGGTCACGAAAAAAACCATTCTCGTCGCGGAGGCGCGGAGCTTGGCGGAGAGGCAGAGAATTCACAATGAACAGGAGGAAACAGAGGAAACCGAGAAAATTAATTAAAATCTCTGTTCCCGCCGTTGTTCATGGCAGGTCTGGGATTCGACACGACTGTCCGGAGTCGGCTCAAAGAGCCGACCTACCATTACCGGTGCAGCGTGAAGCCGTTCAGGTTTTGCAGAATCTTGATTGAGTCGAGCGTCTTGCCGGTGCCCATGACGATGGCGGTTTCGGGGTTGTCGGCGAGGCGCACGTTGAGGCCGGTCTCGGCGGCGATCAGCGTGTCGAGGCCCTTGAGCTGGCTTGCGCCGCCGGCCATCGTGATGCCCGAATCGACGAGGTCGGCCGCAAGCTCCGGTGGCGTGCGCTCGAGCGTCGATTTGACGGCGTTGATGATCGCCGCGACGGGCTCGGAAAGCGCCTCGCGGATTTCCTCGCTGGTGACGGTGATCGTGCGCGGCAGGCCGGCGACGAGGTCGCGGCCCTTGATCTCCATCGTGCGCTCCTCGGGCAGCACGTCCGCCGAGCCGATCTTGATCTTGATGTCCTCGGCCGTGCGGTCGCCGATGAGCAGGTTGTATTTGCGCTTGATGTGCTGAACGATGGCCTCGTCCATCTTGTCGCCGGCGGTGCGCTCGCTGTTGCAGATCACGATGCCGCCGAGCGAGATCACGGCGACTTCGCTCGTGCCGCCGCCGATGTCGATGATCATCGAGCCGGCGGGCTCGGTCACGGGCAGGCCCGCGCCGA
The DNA here is from genome assembly GCA_021372575.1 of bacterium. Classification (GTDB taxonomy): domain Bacteria; phylum Sumerlaeota; class Sumerlaeia; order MVZB01; family MVZB01; genus JAJFUE01. Next base: position 9,635 of record JAJFUE010000116.1, read on the forward strand.
TGGCCGCGGCCATGGGCTCGTCGATGAGGAACGTGCGGTGCGCGCCGGCCTGCTCGGCCGATTCGGTGACGGCGCGCTTTTCGACTTCGGTGATGCCGGACGGGACGCTGATGACGACGCGGATCTTTGCGCCCGGCAGGGTGTGCCAACGCTGGCGCGCCTTCTTGATGAAATACGCGAGCATGTTCTGCGTGACGGCGAAGTCGGCGATGACGCCGTCCTTCATGGGGCGGATCGCGACGATTTCGCTGGGCGTGCGGCCGAGCATGCGCTTGGCCTCGCTGCCGACGGCGAGGACGTCGCGGGAACCGGTTCGGATGGCGACGACGGAGGGTTCGGCCAGAACGATCCCCTCGCCCTTGACATAGACCAGGGTGGTGGCTGTCCCTAGATCAATCCCGATATCGAGCGAAAACATGTTGCGAAGTGAGGAGGCCATCCCGTACGCGCCCTTTCAAAGCCTGTGCAACGGCTTATCTTGCGAGCATTCGCGAGGCATAACCCGTCCCACAACGGCGCCTGACGCGAACGCATCAGTCTCGCACATGCTGACACTATTCCGCGCCCCTGTCAACGGAGAGAAATGATGAATGATGAGTGATGTATGGTGAAAAAATGAGCAAATGCTACTTCCAGCGCATCAAGACGCGACTGTCCCCGGTTTCTCTTTTTCATCCGTCATTCCGCGTTCATCATGCATCCCTTTGCCGAGCGGCGCGAAGTGCAGGATGAAGCGGGCGCCGGCCGTTTCGCTATTCTCGGCCGTGATCGCGCCGTTGTGCAGGTCCTGGACGATCGTGCGGACCCAGTTGAGGCCGAGGCCTTCGCCGCGCGAGTCGCTCGAGCGCCGGTTCGTGTAACCGAGTTCGAAGATCTTCTCGATCTCGTGCGGCTGGGCGCGCTGGCCCGACTGGTTCAGGATGCCGGTGCCGCTGTCCTCGACGATGATTTCGAGGCCGCCGTCGTCCGCGCGGCGCGTGCGGACGCAAATCCACGGCGCCGCATACGGGGCGGAAAGGTTCGGCGTCAGCCGGCGCGTTGCGTCGAGCGCGTTCGTAAACAGGTTGAACAGCGCGAGCTTGATCAGCCGCGGATCGACGACGCAGCGCGGGGCGTCCTCGGCGAGCTCCGCGCGCAGGTCGATGCGCCCCGAGATCGAGGCCTCGAACAACTCGAGCGTCTCGCGCACGAGCGCGTTGCCGTCCTGCGTCTCGAGGACCGGGTGTTGAAGATACGCATACGCGCGATACAGGTTGACCGTCTCCTGCATGAACCGCACCGACCGCAGCAAGCCCTGCAGGGCCTCGACGAGAATGCCGCGGCGGCGTTCGTCGCTGGGCGGCTGGCCGCTGCGCAGCAGGCGATCGAGCGCCATCAGTTCCAGCTTGCTCGTGGCGATGATGTTGGTGAGGTCGTGGCCGAGGTTGCGCGACAGGCTGATGCTGGCGCGGCCGCGTTCCTGCACGAGCAGCCGGTTGCGGTTGCCGAGCGTCTGCAGCGCGCCATCGGCCAGCGACACAAGCCGTTCGAGCATCCGCTCGAGCGAGCCGGCCGGCACGGCCTCGGTCTCGGGATCGATCCCCAGGGCGAACAGGTAGCGGATGCCGCCGCGCTCGGGGTCGGACTGCAGCCGCAGAATGCCGGTGAGCGCCACCAGATCATCGCTCCATTCGAACGATGCCTGGGTCCGGCCGTCGCGCGGCAACGCGCGGTCGATCTGCCCGGCGACGGCCGCGGCCTGCGCGGTGATTTCCGGCAGGCCGGCGATGACTTTCTGGCCGGTCGGCGTGACGGCGCCGGGGCCTTCGCTCACCATTTCGAGGGCGGCGACGAGCGGCGTTCCGACCTGTTCGTGGAACGTGACGCAAACCAGCCGGACGATTTCCCATCCGGTCAGCTCGGGGTGAAGCGCGATCTGGTCGCGCAACAATCCTTGCAACCGCGCGATGACCGCGTCGAGCGCCATGCGGTTGTAGAACATCTCGAGCCGCCGGCCGGGCTTCGCGATGAACGTCGTGTGCTCAGCGGACGACGCCTCGAGCGCGCTCATCACGTTGCGCATCGGGAACAGGAGCGCCGCGGCGATGCCCCACGCGAAAACCGACAACAGCGCCGCGAGGAACAGCGCATACCAGCGGTAGCGCGCCGTCATCTCCTCGATGCGCGGGTATCCGAGCGGCGTCGTGTAATTAATCGTGAGCCGCCCGATCGACTTGCCGGCGGCGTCGGAGATGTCCTGCTCGATGAGGCCGGTGAAGTTGCTGAGGAACAGGGAATTGGACCAGTTGTTCTGGGCCTTGAATTTGTCGCGGCTCAGGTCGATCGCGAACGGCGCGCTGTCGGTCTGGGTGATGAGCTGGTTGCCCTCGCCCAGCGACGAAATGGCGTCGGCGGTCCGGATGGCGATGCGGTAGATGAAATTCTTCGAATCGAGGATGCCGTTCATGTGATCGATCAGCGCCTTGCGCGTCTCGGGCGTCGAACCCTGCAGGTCCTTCGCCGCGAATGAATACAGCGTGTCGATCCTCGCCTGCCCCACCTCGCGGTCGAGAAGATAATAAATGTTCTCGCGGATCAGGCTGCTTTTGTCGTTCTGGTAATACTGGCGGTCGAGCTCGAGCAGCGCCAGCACGAGGACAATCAAATACAGCGCGAAAAACGTCAGCAGGATGCTGTTGTGCTTGAGCACTCGTTGAAGCATACGTCGTCCGCGGCGCGTGCGTGCGCGCACATTCAATCGTTCAGCCCGTGATTCCGGGCGTCGGGACGATCATAACCCACTGGGGATTGGGGATAACACAGAAATTGAATTGCTTATTTCTCATTTCTCATTTCTCATTGAATTCATTCGGAGAGCGCTCGTATTCGATGCGATCTCAGGTTAAAGGCGATGATGCTCGATCGTGGACAACGCAGTTTCTTCTGGCTGCTGGTGCGGCGCGACCTCAAGGTGCGCTACGCCGGCTCGACGCTCGGCGGCCTGTGGAACCTCATCCACCCGCTGATGATGATCGCCATTTACATGACGATTTTCTCGACGCTGATGCGCGACCGGCCCGGCTCCGGCGGCACGAGCCTCGTCAATTACGGCGCGCTCAATTACGGCGTGCACCTCGTCGCGGGGCTCATCCCGTGGCTCCTTTTTTCCGACGTGCTGATCCGCTCGACCGGCGTGCTGATCGAAAACGGCAACCTGTTGCAGAAGGTCGCGTTCCCGCCGATCATCCTGTTCGGGCCGGTGCTGCTCAATGCGTTCCTCGTGCAGGGCGCCGGGATGCTGATCCTGTTTGTTCTTTTGCTCGCAACCGGCCAGCCGGTCCCGATCGAGGCGCTGTGCTCGCTCGGCGTGATGGCGCTGATGGGCGTGTCGGCGGTTGGGCTGGGTCTTATTTTGGCCGGACTGAACGTGTTTTTTCGCGACACGGCGCAGATCCTGCAGATCGTGATGCAGGTCCTGTTCTGGTTCAATCCGGTCGTCTATTACAAGGACATTATCTTCGGGAAAGAAGCCGCGCCCGACGGCCTCCTGCACCAGCTCACGACGCTCGGCCGCGTTATTTTGATGCTCAATCCGTTCGAGCGGTTCATCACGGCGAGCCAAAGCCTGTTCGGCGCCGTGCACGACAACCCCACCGCGCTCGACTGGGCGATCGTCGTCATCTTCCCATGGCTCTGCCTGGCGCTCGGCGTGTGGCTCTTCCGGAGGATGCTGCCCGACGTAAGGGATTGCCTGTGACCGAAAATCAAAAACCTGATTTCGCGAATCTAAAAACTTTCGATGATTTCCTGAATTTTACAGATGGGTTCTGGGAACTCGATACCGAACGCGATCTCGTCATCTATCTACGTGCCCTCTTGGGGCTTATTCGTGAATCCGCGATGGCAAATCCAACATTCCCGCTCATTGGCCGATTGCTTATTGAAGCGCTCACGGCCGATCCCGTCCGTTTCGAGGACGAGTGGTTGAGCTACGAATTTGCGAATGATGAAAAAAGCTCTCCGTTCGAACGCATCAGCTATACAATCGAAAGACAAATTGCCGATCTCGTTCGATTGGAAGACAGGATCCGTAATTCATCGCCTGCGGAACTCTATGGCGGATTTGATAGCTGGTACAATTTTTCGATTCAGGATTTTATGAGGCACGGCGCAGCCGGCATTCGGGATCACTTGAAAAAGAGTAGCAATGTGTGGTGGTCGGAAACCCCGCGCTTTTTGACATCGGACGAATGCGACTGGGATGACCTCAATGCGTTCATGGAACTGGGCCAACTCTATGAATGAAGCCCGCTTTGTATGTGTTTGGCGTGGGCAAACTGGTTGTAATCGAATGGCGGTGTCAACCAGAGCGCCGAAGGCGCGAGAGAATACAGCCTGGGGCAGAGCGAAGCGTCGCCGCAGGATAGGATCCCAAGAAATAGAGAGCGCTGAAGGCGCGAAAGAAATGGGCGTAACGGATTTCTCTCGCTCTTTCAGAGCTACCGGAAACGATGCGACTTGACCTGGGGCGGCGCTTCGCTCTGCCCCAGGCTTTTTTCTTGTTGCGCTTTCAGCGCGCGCGTTTCACCGGCCCCTCGGATTAACCGATTCCGAAACGCTAAACACAAACCCAGCTTCAGTCCTCAATTCATTTTAACAATTCATTCAATCTTCTGAATTCATCCGGCGCCAGCATCTCGGCGCGCGTGTTGTCGTCGCGCCCCATGGCCTTGAGCGCCGCGGTGGCGCGTTCTTTCATGTCCGGCACGCCAAGCCTCGCCGCGAGCGAATTGACCATCTTCTTGCGGCGCTGATTGAACGCGGCGTCGATCAGGCGCGAGAGCGAGGTCCACTCTTCGGGCGAAGGGGTTTCTGTGAGCCGCTCGAACACGATCACCGTCGCATCGACTTCCGGCGGCGGCACGAACTTGCGCGCCGGCACTTCCATGAGCCGCGTCGCGCACCACCACATCGCGAGCTTTACCGTCAGCACGCCGTAATCCTTGCGCCCGGGCGGGCTCAGGACGCGGTCGGCGACTTCCTTCTGGACCATGAACACCATGCGCGACCACGGCATCGCCGGTCCGCACTGATCGAACAGCAGCGGCGACGTGATCTGAAACGGCAGGTTGCCGGCGATCTGGATCGCGCTCAGCCCGAGCGCAGCCGCGCGTTCGCGCGCGACCTCGGCCAGGTCGATCTTCATCGCGTCGCCATACACAAAGTTTACAGAATCGACCGTGCCGAACGCATCGGCGTGGATCTCGCGCAGCCGCTCGTCAAGCTCGATCGCGGTCACGGCCGCGGCGCGCGCGGCCAATTGCGACGTTAAATACCCCGGCCCGGCGCCGATCTCGACAACCAGCGATTCCGGCCCCGCGCCCACGGCGTCGGCGATCCGAGCAAGGATCTGCTCATCGACCAAGAAATGCTGGCCGAGCCGGTGGCTCTGCCGAATGCCCTTGAGCTTCATCTGGAGCTTGAGGAAATCGATCGTGGGAAGTTGTTTCATGAATAAACCTTATGATTTAGCGTAGTGCGTTCATTATGCATGATCCCGGAGCGCCAAAGGCGCTCATCATATCAGCCTGGGGCGGAGCGAAGCGCAGCCCCAGGACGAGCCCATTTTATCGCAGAGCGCCACAGGCGCGACTCATCTGAATCCCGGGTCGCAGCCCCAGACGGTCAATCCCACACATACGCCTCGTTATATTTAACATTATATTTTTCCAAAAACATCCTGAACTCTTCCTGAAATGTTCTTTTTCGATGATGTTCTTCCTGACCATCAATATACGTGCGCAATGCGTCCAGATCGCGCGGGCTAATCGAAAAACATCCATACCCGCGTTGCCAAGAAAAATTCCTGAGCGACACGTACTGTTCCTTTGCCCATTTTGAGGATGACGTTTTTAACCTTTCAACCAATTGTGCAATCGTGATCGTGCGGGACAAACGAATCGCGATATGAACGTGATCCATCACTCCCCCGACCCGGTAACATTCACAATTTAGATCTCGCGCAATCGTGGCGAGATACGCATGCATCGATGAACGCGAATCCTGGTCCAGAAACGGATGCCGATTTTTCGTGCTGAAAATCACATGAACGATCACGAGGCTGAGGGACTCCGGCATGGGGGTTTCCTTTCCGGGGGGCTGCGCCCCCGAATTTAAATGAACCGCGCCTTTGGCGCTCTCATATCTTTTGCGCCATCTCACCTGGGGCTGCGCCCCAGGCTGGGATGACATCGCGCCTTTGTCGCGATTGGAAAAAAACGAAGTCGAATCCATCATACATCGCCACAATGGTTTATAATTCGCCAAAAAAAGAAATAAATAACGGGCTTCAAATATATTCGTTCTCAGCCGATTCAAAAAACGTTCGCATCGAATCCAAAACCTCGGCGCGGTCGGCGCAGTGGATGTTGCGCGTCGGCAGGCTTCTTAAAAACATCCGTCCATAGGATCTCGTGTTGACGCGGCGGTCGCAAATCAAAACCACGCCGCGGTCGCCGCGGTGGCGGATCAGGCGGCCGAATCCCTGGCGGAACCGGATCACCGCCTGCGGCACGATCATGTGATAAAACGGGTCGAGCCCCTGCCGCTTGAGCGCCTCGACGCGCGCCTCGACGAGCGGCTCGCCCGGGACGCCGAACGGCAGGCGCGTCAGCACCAGGCACGAAAGCGCCTCGCCCTGCACATCGACGCCTTCCCAGAAGCTCGACGTGGCGAACAGGATCGAGCCGATGTCGCGCCGGAAGGATTCCGTGAGCATACTGCGGCTGGACTGGCCCTGCCGCAGGCACGGGAAACCGAGGTCCTCGAGCCGCGGCGCGATGCGCGCGTGAACGCGATCGAGCAGGTAATACGCCGTGAACAGAACGAGCGCGCGCCCGCGCGAGACCTCGAGCGCCGGGCCGAGGAATCCGCTCAGCGCCAGCTCGAATTCAGACGCGGTCGGCTCGGGCAAATCCATCGGCACGCCGACATAGACCTGCCGGTCGTAATCGAACGGGTTGTCGAGCGCGAGCGTGCGCAACGGCCGCGCAGAAGGCGTTGAATCATCGGCTGGCAGCGGCGCGGCTTCGGCGCTCGGCTGCATCGCGTGCTGGCCGACGACGCCGAGCAGGAACGGGTCGTCCGCGCCGACCTGCCGCAGGAAATAATCGAAGCGGCGCTCGACCGTGAGCGTCGCCGACGTCATCACGACCGTGTGATGGCGGCGCAAAACGTTCTCCCGCAATGAGGCCTTCACGTCCAGCGGCGCAATGCACCACGAGACCTCGGGGCCGCGGCGGCTGTCGGGCCGGCGGCGATACTCGACCCAGCGGCATTGGCCGTCGGCGTCGCCGAGGAAACGCATGATCCGCGCGGCGAAGCCCTCGACCTTGTTGATGGCGGAGCCGAGTTCGAGAATCGGCGTGGCCTCCTCGGGCGTGGCGTCCTCGAGGAATCGCGACAGGATTTTCTCAACCTCGCGCAGTTTCTCGATGTATTGGCGCGCGGCCGTGAGCACCTCGCGCAACGGCAGGTCGCCCTCGTCGGCCCACCACGGCGGCTCGCCCGTTTCGTCGCCGATGCGTTTCTTGATTTCGACCGGCTTGTTGAGCGGCACGTTCGACTCGCGGTCGAGCGCGTCGGCAAGCCGCCCCGTGGCCTCGTCCATCGCCTGCAGGACTTCCTGGTGCCGCAGCGGCAGCTCGCGCATGATCTTCAGCAACAAATCGTCGTGCTCGGCGGGCGTCACCGGCCACGTGTTGTCGTGAATCCGGTTCGCCAGGTATTGCAACAGGCCCTCACCGGTGCGCGTGGCCATCAGCCGGCGCATGGCGTAACGAAGCCCGCCGCGGCCGGCGCGCGCGCCGAAATATTCGGTCGCGACCGGCTCCAGGTTGTGCGCCTCGTCGATCACGATGCGGTGGCATGACGGCAGCGCAGCGGTCGCGGTCCAGTTGCCGGTTTCGGCGCGAATCGCGATGTCCGCCATCAGCAGGTGATGATTCACGACGAGGATGTTGGCGCGTGCGGCGCGGCGGCGCGCGTTGTAAAAAAAGCATTTCTGGTAATGCGGGCATTTCGTGCGCAGGCAGTTGTCGCCCTCGCTCGCGACCGATTCCCACACGTCCTCGTCGGGCCGGAATGGCAGGTCGTCGCGGCTGCCGTCGCGCGTCGTCCTGACCCACGCCTGAATCTCGACAAGCTGCTGGTCCTTCTCGCCGAGCGCGATGAAACCCGCGTGATCCTTGAGGTATTCGGCCTTGCGCAGGCACAAATAATTGTTGCGCCCCTTCATGAGCGTGGCGTCGAACTTGAGGCCGGTTGATTGCAGGATCGTCGGCAGATCCTTCTCCAAAAGCTGTTCCTGCAAATTGATCGTGCCGGTCGAGACGACGACCTTTTCGTTGTTGCGCAGCGACCACGCGATCGCGGGCAGCAGGTATGCCAGCGACTTGCCGGTTCCGGTGCCGGCTTCGATCACGGCGAGGCCGTCGCGGTTGAATGCCTCGGCGACGGCAAAAAGCATCTGGCCCTGCTGCGGGCGTTCCTCATAGCCGTCCATCGATTCAGCGATGCGGCCGCCGGGGCGAATCCAATCGGTGAGCGCGGCCGCGTCGATCGGCTCGAGGCCGGGGCGCTTCATCGCCTTGACGATCACGCGGATTTGCGTGCAGTCGTTGTTGACGATGTAGGAACCGATCCCCTGCCCGCCGAGCTCGCTGCTCACCGCGATGTCGGCGTCCGACGGCTCAAGATTTCCGGAAGGGTGGTTGTGGATGACGACGTCGCCGGGACGCGCGTATTGCATCAGGGCCGGCACGGCGCGCTTGTTGCCGAATGCGTAGGCCTCGACCTCCTCGACCCGCAGCGCCGCATCGAGCCGCGCGATGAAATAAACCTCCGCCCCGCCGACCTCGGCAATATCGCGCGCGATCTGTTCGCGGCACTCAGATATAATCAACGTGTCGAGCCGGTCGATCGAATCGGTGGGAGTGGTCTGTGGGTCGTGCATTCAGGAGCCGCCGCGCACCGGCCTCAGCCGGATGCAGGCACACCTTAGCACAGGCAATGGAGCGGATGAAAGCGCGGCATCAGACCAGCTTGGTTTTCAGCCCCGCGGATTTGGCGGCGGCGATCTGGCGGCGGTCGGCCGAAACAAACAGGTCGGCGCCCCAGGCCATCGCGCATGCGATGTGGAGAGGATCCATGGTGCGCACCGGGCTTTTCTGCAAGATCTCGATGCTTAACTGGATGACGTCCGGGGTCAGGCTCACGGTGACCGTATCGCGCGCGTCCCGAAACAGACGCTGCTTGACAAGGGCGTAATCGCGGCGGGTCAAGGCTTTCTCGCGAACGCGGCGATTTAAGGCGGAAACGATCTCCGGAACGCAGACGACGCTCAGGCATAGTTCGGTTGCCTGGGAGCAGAGTTCTTCGACTTCGTCGCTTCCCGCCTCTTCGATAAATCGTTTGGCAAACGCTGAAGAATCGAGGAAGAGTCTCATGCTTTTCGCTCCTCGATGATTGCGGACGACAGCCCGGCACCATTCTTAATCAAGCGCAATGCAGGTCGCTTCCAGGATGGTTCTTCTTCGGTTACCGGCGAAACGTGGGCTATCGGACGGCCATGCCGGACCACGACAAGGGTCTCGCCATGTTCGACCGCCGACAGCAGATCAGAGGCATTTTTCCTGAATTCGGTAGAGCTGATGACTCTCATTTTCCGCGCTCCATTCTGTACATTATTATTCATATATGTGTACATATTGTCAAAGCGAAAGCCACTCGATAACAAATATGCGAAATATATTTAAGACAAAAGCCCACCCAGGACGTCTTTATTGACAAGGGCCGGCGTGGCATGATCAGGTCCCATAAGGAGACGCGCGATGGATGAGCGAAACAGGGCGAAATCGAAATTCCCGTGGCGGCTGGTCGGACTGATTCTACTCGTTCTGATCCTGCTGATCGGCCGGGGCTTCCTTGGGCATGGGGTCACTTCCGAGCAAACCGAACGCATGCAGCGCAACCAACAAGTCGTTGCGGAACTGCAAAAGAAACTCGCCGCCGAACGTATTACATCACACCCGGAAGAAAATAAGGGCGTAGCGACGAAGGATTCGATTACCACGATGAGCGCCGATCGCGCCGCATTGCAGGAGCGATGCGATACGCTTTTCAAAGACATCTTCGACACGTGGAACAGCAAGCCTCACCCTGCGCCGTTCGATGTCTGGGCGATGCAGCAAACACAAAATCTTTCTTTGAGCCTGCTGCCGCAAGCGCGCGAATTGGCCGCGCTGTATGACCGCGGCATTCGCGTTTCAGCAAAGGCAAAGATCGGCTACCGCACCAACGAGAACGCGCTCCTGATTTCGAGGCTGTCCTATTATCTGATGGAAAGTAACGGTTATAAATGGGGCACGAAGCAATCGTCGGAAGAAATCTTGAAATACCTGATCCCGGCGGCGAAGTTTGAGCGGGTCGTCGAGCTGCCCTTGGCATCGAGCGGCGTGACGAGCGCGTTGCAACAACTCCTCGATCCGGAACCAGTCACTCGCAAGGACATGGGATTCCCGCCTTTCACTTACCCGCAGGCGATCCAGAACCTCGATCTCGAACTGATATCGCCGCGGCGCGCATGGGACTGGCGCGAACAATTGCCGGGCATCCTCGAATACTCCAATGCCTGGGCGAATGATTTCACAAAAAAAATGTCAACGATTCGCGGAACATATGATTGGATTTGTGAAATCCATGGCAACGGAAGTGTGCCTGAGAAAATCTGGCGCACGGCGCTTTATCTGCCCGGCCGGCAGGGGCAAGTGGAAACTCATCTTAAATTCGCCGAGGAACTCAACGCGCAGGCGGGCAATGTGCATTCCTACGCGGATTTCACCCGGAATATTTCCGACTCCAGCCTGACCGAGATGATGATTGGCTCGCAAACGCAGGAACAAATCAAATCCAGGCTGATGTGCGCCGGGCTGGAAATTCTTCATGGAAATCCAATCCCCACACAGGTCACGCCGGATTCATATTTTTACGATCCATACCGCGGTGGCCGGGTGAAAATCGAACAAACACCAATCAGCAAAAACAATGTTCGAATCAAGCTGAGCTGTAGTTACGCTGCAAATCCCCAGGAATGGAATTTCGTCCAATCCAGCATCATCCTGCCGGCGAACCACCCGGCGCTGAAGGAAATCAAAAATCAACGATAATTGAGCCAATCGCCGGCCGAGTTTTGCCGCGGGTTCTCGAAAAAATCATACTGGCCCAGCGGCATCATTATCATGTCGATCGTTCCATTGTGGTCGAAATCGGCCGACACAAACGCCCGCGGCCGATACACGTTTCGAAAATAATTGACCGCGAATTGTGGGACAATCCCCTTGCGATTCTCGATATAAAACACGTCGTTGCCGCCAGGCTGGTATCCTGTCCCGACGAACAAGTCTGGATATTTGTCGTTGTCCATGTCGGCCACACAGAACTGGTCCGGATCGATAATGGTCTGATCGATCACATGTTCGACAAAGGTCGAAGTGCCGCCGCTGCGGATGTTTTCGAACCATACAACCTTTCCCGGCCTGCCATCCATATTGGCCCGATCCGCGAAGACGGCCACCACATCCGGGTCGCCATCGCAATCGAAATCACTGATCTTGAATTCGAGGCAAACGTAATCGTTCTGGGTCGAAATCGTGTGCGCGGCGAACGATGCCGCCTTGTTACGGTTCTCGACCCACGCAAGCTCCTTTTGCAAAAGATTCCACGTCACCGCGTCCGAATCGCCATCGCCGTCCACATCCGCGCACTCCACCATGAAAACGTATTCGGTGGGGATTTGACCCAGCATGGCCTGGCTCGTGAAGACAGGCGGATGGGTGCCGTTGTTCTTGTACCATTTCATGGAATCCGGGGTTGTCGCGACAATGTCCGGGACATTGTCTCCGTCCATGTCCGCGACCACAAAATCCATGAGCCTCGTTTGTGTGTCAATTTCGTGAATCGTCAAATCCGGGTCGGCCTTGCCGTCGTTTTCCAGCCAGACAAGTTTCGGCGTACTGGAAATCCACCCATACGTCACAAGATCAAGATCGCCGTCATGATCGAGATCTCCGGCCGAAACCCGTTCGTTGTATGTGAGGCCCAAAGGATACTTCCGCGTGCTGAATCCCGAGGGCTTGGACGGATCGCGCCGGAGCCAGCTCACGCCATCTTGCCAGCTCGCCGAGATGACATCGTCCCAACCGTCGCCGTTCAGATCGCACACATCCATGCGATACGTATATGAGTCAACGCCGGTCGCGACCCCAAGATGCGGCTGGAGCAGGGCAAGCTTCCGGCTAATGACGACCAACTCGATCGTGCGTTCCGTGACGGTCACATTCGGGTCGCTGCCCTTGACCGCGAGCGTCTGATGGTGCGTTCCCGACCTCAGCTGACTGACGCTCTGCGTGAACGAAACTTTGACCGTCGTGCTCGTGCCCGGGTCGGTCGTCCCCTCCGACGGAACCACTTGCAACCATGGCGCGTCCACCGCCGCGGACCAACTCAACTTCAGATCTCTCGAACGGTTCTGAACAAAGAAATTCATGGTCACGCTCGTAATTTCACCCTCGTTGATGCCAGTGCTCATGCCGGTATCGGGGGTTACTGACGGCAACGCCTCGTTCCAGGCAAATTGATTTCGAAACCACGACAGATCGATGCTGTTGTCCGCACTGAGCTGGATCACATCCTGGTCGCCGTCGCCGTCGAGATCCTCAACCCCCATCCACGCCGGATCCCTGTCGCTTCCGAAGGAATACCTGACAAACGAGGGCGTGGCGGCCCCGTCGTTCAGGTAATAATAAATACGATCCCAATCGGGGTCGTTGATCAGAATATCGGGCCGCCCGTCCATGTTCAGGTCGCCGGTAACAATGCAATCAGGCGAATTCAACGACCCGGAAGCGCTGATCGTTCGATTGGTGAACGTTGGGTTGGCTCCGCCGCTGTTTTGAAGCCAGAACGCCGAGCTGGATCCGGTCCCCAAAATGTCCGTGTCCCCATCCCCGTCCAGGTCGCACACCGCCAAGCCGTATCCGACAACAATCCCGCTCGGCAAGATGCGCCTCGCCCATGACACAGGTTTTCCGCCCTTGTTCTCGTACCAGATGAACCCTCCATCGACACTATGGCACGAGGTGACCAGGTCCAGGTCTCCATCGCCGTCGAAGTCGGCGGCGCACACATTTTGTGGATCATTGTTGGCGGTCGGTTCCTGGTAGATCAGGCGCGCGGTAAAGGTCGGCACGCTCACGCCGCTGTTCTCATACCAGTAAATAACCGGCCCTATGGATGTCGCGACAACATCCAGGTCTCCGTCCCGATCCACGTCCGCAACCAGGATGTCCCGGATGGCAGGCTGGCTCGCGGCGACGACATGCGGCACGACCGCCGGATTCGATCCGCCCTTGTTCTCCCACCAGACCACGCCGATTTGCGAGCTGATATAACTGGACGAAACAATGTCCAGATCCCCGTCCTTGTCGATGTCCCCGACATCAAAGGCGCTGTCATAGGTGTACGGCAGCCTGATGTCGTGAGGGATGTAAATCGGGTCGACGGTCGCCGTGCGCTCCAACCAGGAAAAAACAGGCTCGTAATAATTGTTAATGATGATGTCCCGCCGGCCATCGCCGTTGAAATCGGCCACGCGAAAACGGTATCCATGGTTGAACCCGAAAGGAATTCGGGAACCGAATTCAATCCCCGCCGCCCCCGCCGAAGCCACGGCCGCGATCATGACGAACGCAATCAGCGACGAACGAATTGGAGGAACCATCGCCATATCTCTTTTCAAAACCAAGTTATTCAGTATTTTGGATCTGAAAAGTCGGCTTGGCAACCTGTTTTTGAAAAGCGGCGGGCGCAATCAGATCTCCGGCTCGATTCCGAATATTTGCTCGAGATAAATCTCGGTCCCTGCCTGAATCCGCTCAACGAGTTCCGCGTTCATGAACTCGAAGTCGTCAGGAATGTCCAGCGACTCGATCTTCGGGAGCTTCACGTCTCGAAATGAATCACGCAGGCGGGCCGCATGCCTCTGTTCCATCACCAGGATGAGGTCGGCCCATTCGATATCGTGGCGGCTGATTAACCGCCGGCTCTTCGGGCTGACCCCGGCGGATCTTGCGTCAAACCGCTGGTCATGCGCATAAATCCGGACCGCCGTCGGACTTCTCCACCGGTTTCGTCCGCACACGAACAGGACGTGTGGTTTATCGCTCATCATAGCAGCGAAACTACTTTTGCGCGATCGGGGCCAGTGGCGTTTTGCCGACGACTTCGACGATGTGCTGCGCCGAGGGTTCGAGCGCCTGCGCGTAGGGGCGCGGGTAGAGGCCGATCCAGAACGCGAAAATAATTAATACGACGAGCGTGAGGATTTCGCGCATGTCGAGGTCGGAGACTTTTTTGTTTTCTTCCTTGTCCAGCGGGCCGAAGAACGTCATTTGCACCATGCGGAGCAAATAAACCGCGGCGAGGATCACGCCGGTGGCCGCGATCACGGCCGCGATCTTGTGCGTCATGAACGTGCCGACGAGGATCCAGAATTCGCCGATGAAACCGTTCAGGCCGGGCAGACCGACGGAGCTCAGCACGAGAATCACCGTGAGCGTCGCATAGACCCGCATGTTGTAGGCGAGGCCGCCGAACTCCTTGAGCTCGCGCGTGTGGCGGCGCTCGTAGAGATAACCGACACACAGGAACAGCCCGCCGGTCGAGATGCCGTGGTTGATCATCTGCAGCGTCGCGCCGACGATTGCTTCCTTCTGGAACGCGAAAATCCCGAGCATGATGAAGCCCATGTGGCTCACCGAACTGTAGGCGACAAGTCGTTTCAAATCCGACTGCGCGAACGCGGTCAGCGCGCCGTAAATGATGCCGACGACCGCGAGGGCGATCATCAGCGGAGCGACCTGCACCGAAAGGTTCGGGAACAGCGGGATCGCGAAGCGCAGGATGCCGTACACGCCGGTCTTGAGCAACACGCCGGCCAGGATCACGGAACCGGCGGTCGGAGCCTCGGTGTGGGCGTCGGGAAGCCACGTGTGCAGTGGGAAGATCGGGACCTTGATGAGGAACGCCAGCATGAAGCCGGTAAAGATCATCACCGCGAGCCGCGGGTCGATCTTGTCGCTGATCGTCAACAGGTCGGCGAGCGCGAAGCTGCCCGAGCCGGCCAGCGCACGGTGCTGGAAGTAAAGCGCGAGGATCCCGAGCAGCATCAGGACCGACCCGGCGAACGTGAACAGGAAGAATTTCATCGTGGCATAGATGCGGTTGACCGAGCCAAACACGCCGATCAGGAAATACAGCGGAACGAGCATCAGTTCCCAGAAGATGTAGAAAACGATGAGGTCGAGGGCGAGGAACGTGCCGATGATGCCGGTCTGGAGCAGCAGCAACCAGAAGTAGAACTCACGCTGGCGGCTGTCGATCGCGGTCCACGAACCAAGCACGGAGAGGACCATCAGCACGTTCGTCAGCACGATGAGCGAACCCGAAAGGCCGTCGAGGCCAAGCAGGAACTTGATGCCGACGATCGGGATCCAGTCGGCGGAGACCGAAGCCGTCCATTCGGCGGGGGCAATGACGATCCCGGCCACGAACTTCACCGAGATGAGGAGCGTGATCATCGTGGCGACGAGGGCAACGACGCGCGCCAGCGGACGCGGGAAGGCGATGAGCAACACGGCCGCGATCGCGGGAATGAACGTCATCGCGATCAGCCAGAAGGAGTTCAGGTTCGTCAATGGGGGCATGGAAAGCGTTCCTAATGCAAATTCAATTCAGGTCACGAAAAACAAATTCAAATGCAGTTCACGAAATTCACGAAAGCACTCACGAAAGACACGAAAAAGAACCGGAGATACTTTCTTTATTTGAACCAAATAATGAGCCCGATCACGATGTTGGCTCCCAATAAGAAAATCAGAACGTACGCCTGCGCCTGGCCGTTCTGCAGCGCGCGGATGAATCGGCTGCCGAGCGAGGCCGCGCCGGCGATCCCGTGCATGATGCCGTCGATGACCCAGCGGTCGAACCACGTCGCGAGCTTCGCGAGGCCCCACGTGCCGCCGGCCACGTACTTCATGTAGAAATCGTCCCACCACCAGCGATAAAGGCTGATTTTGTAAAGCAGCCGGAAGCGTTTCGCGAGCCGGCGGGCGCCTTCGGGCCATTTCGCCAGCGTGTAGCGATACGCAAGCGCCACGCCGGCGATCGCGATCACGCCCGACAGGGCCATCAGCGCGAGCTCGAGCGAGGGGCTGTGCATCTCGTGAGCGTGCGCCTCGGCGACCTTGCGCGCGGGCTCGAGCACCGGCTCGAGCAGGTTGTTGACACCGCGCCACGTGCCTTCGCCGAACACGCCCGGCAGGTTCAGCGCGCCGGCCACGATCGCGCCGAAGGCAAGCAGGACCAGCGGCACGGTCATCGTCCACGGCGACTCGTGCGCGTGATGCTGCTTGTCGTGCGAGAGCCGGCCCGTCCCCTCGAACGTCATGAAATACGCGCGGAACGAATAGACGGCGGTCATCAGCGCGGTGATCACGGCGATGATCCACAGGAGCATCGAGCCCGGCGCGCCGGACGCGAACACGCTCCACAGGATCTCGTCCTTGCTGACAAACCCGGCGAGCAGCGGCAGGCCCGCGATCGACGCGCACGCGATGCAGAACGTCCATGCGGTGACCGGCATGTATTTGCGCAGGCCGCCGAGATGGTCGAGGTCCTGCGCGTGCGCGGCGTGGATCACCGAGCCGGCGCCGAGGAACAGGCATGCCTTGAAGAACGAGTGCGTGAACACGTGGAAGATGCCCGCGCCGAACGCGCCGACGCCGCACGCCAGGAACATGAAGCCGAGCTGGCTCACGGTCGAATAGGCGAGGACTTTCTTGATGTCCTGCTGCGTGAGCGCGATCGAGCCGGCCACGAACGCGGTGGCGGCGGCCACGCCGGCGATCACGGTCATCGTCGCCGGCGCGAGGACGAACAGCCCCGACATGCGCACGACGAGATAGACGCCGGCGGTGACCATCGTGGCGGCGTGGATCAGCGCGCTCACGGGCGTCGGGCCGGCCATCGCGTCCGGCAGCCACGTGAACAGCGGGATTTGCGCGCTCTTGCCGGTGCAACCAAGAAACAGCGCAAGCGTCACGACGGTCACGAACGCGCCACCGTAGGCAAGCGGGCCGACGCCGGCCGCGCCCTGCTCGGCGGCGAGAATAATCTTCTGGATGTCCAGCGTCCCGAGCGCGGCGAACAGCATCATCATCCCGACGAGAAAACCGAAATCGCCGATTCTATTAACAATAAACGCTTTTTTTCCCGCGTCGGGCGCGCCGGGCAGGTCCATGTAGTAGCCGATCAGCAGGTACGAGCAAAGGCCGACGCCTTCCCATCCGATGAACACGACGGGCAGGCTGTCGCCGAGCACCAACACGAGCATGCTGAAATCGAACAGGCCGAGAAACGAGAAAAAGCGGTTGAAACCGGGGTCGCCGGCCATGTAGCCCATCGAGTACAGGAAGACCATGAAGCTCACGCACGTGACGTAGAGGAGCATCAGGCACGTGAGTTGATCGACGCGGAACCCGATCGTGATGTCGATGGCGCCGTTGCTCATCCAGCGCCACAGCGTGACGTTAAAAGGTGTGAACCCGCCCCACATCGCGCGGATGAAAAGCGGAATCGAAATTGCGGCCGAGCCGCCCATGCACGCCACCGCGATCCAGCCGCCGAGGCGCCCCAGCCAGCGGCCGAACAGGCCGTTGATCAGGAACGCCGCCAGCGGCAACGCGGGAATGAGGACGATGAGGAACCCGTTCATATCTGTTTAACCTATCATCTCGTGCTCGTGCTCGTGCTCGTAATCGTAATCGTAATCGAACTGCCCTCGAACAATTCCAACCCTGCGTCACCCATGATACAGCCACGGGAAAATCGCGAACACGAACACGCACGCGGCGGCAAGGCCGACGGCCAGGATCTGGGCGTCGCCCATGACGCCCGGCTTTTCCGCACCTTCGGCGGGCTCGGCCATGTACATCGTGATCACCACGCGCAGGTAATACGTCACGGACACCACCGAGGCGAGGATACCGACGACGGCCAGCCAAATGTGACCACCCTCGATCGCCATGCCGAACAGGTAGAGCTTGCCGAAGAAGCCGACGGTTGGGGGAATTCCGATCAATGAGATCATCGCCAGGGCCATGCAGGCCGCGCGCAGCGGGGCGCGGCGGCCGAGTCCCGCCCACGACGCGATCGGGCCTTCGCCCTCGGGCGCCAGCGCGCTGATCACGCCGAACGCAAGGAGCGTCATGAGCGTGTAGGCCAGCATATAATACGCAATCGCGTCCTCGGCCGCGCCGAGCAGACCGGGTTTCGCAAGCACCACCACGAGCGGGATCATCATGTAGCCGCTGTGCGCGATCGACGAATACGCGAGCAGCCGCTTGACGTTGGGCTGCACCACGGCGCCGACGTTGCCGACGATCATCGACGTCATAACGACGGCGTAGAACGCGGCCCACACGCCGGCCGGGATCGCCTTGAAGCCCGCGGCCATCGCGACGAGGTGGTAGAGCGCGGTGAAGCCGGCGACCTTGGTCCCCGTCGCCAGGGCGGCGACGACCGGCGTCGGCCCGCCCTCATACACGTCCGGCGCATACATGTGGAAGGGCGCGAGCGTGATCTTGAAACCGAAGCCGACAATGAGCAACCCCATGCCGAGTGCGAACATGTCCGGTTGGACCGCGCCTTTCGCGTCGAACAGCGCCTTGAGGATCGCCTCGTATCGGGTCTGGCCGTGCGTCGCGCCATAGACGAACACGATGCCCATCAGCAGGAACGCCGCGGCGGTCGAGCCGACGATGAAGTATTTGAAGCCGGCCTCGGTCGAGCGCGCGTTGCGCTTTTCGATGCCGAGCAAAACGTAGAACGTGATCGACAGGAGCTCGAAGTTGAGGAACAGCGCAAGGAGCTCGCTCGAGCGGCCGAGCGCCATCATCGCCATCGCGGCGAAAAGAAGCAGCGCGTAGTATTCGCCGTGCGGCACGAGCCGCCCGCGCAGCCAGCGCGGCGAAATGGCGATCAAATACAGCGCCATGCCGAGGATCACGTTGTCGGCAAGGAACGTCAGGCGGTCCAGGACGAGCGCGCCGCTGAACGCATGTTGCGGCGCGGCCGGCATGCCCATCCCATTCAGGACAAACAGCGCCGCGGCGACGCCCAGCCCGCTGATCCACGGCAGCGCGCCGCGCCAGCCGCGCGGCATCAGCACGTCGGCGGCAAGAACGATAATCGCGGCCCCGAGCAGCACAAGCAGCGGCGAGGTCAGCAGCAGCGACTGGACAACCTGGGCGTAAAACAGTTTTGGATCCACAATCAGCAGTCCGCCTTAACGTTTAAGCAAGTCGAGTTTTTCGGCCTCGATGTTTTCGCGGTCGTCGAAAATTTTGATGAACAGCGCCAGCCCGACCGCCGCCTCGGCCGCCGCGATCGTGATCACGAACAGGAACACGGCCACGCCCTCGGGCTTGCCGAGCGACTGCGCGAGCGTGATGAATCCGAGGTTCGCGGCATTGAACATCAGCTCGATGCACATGAAGATCGTGATCGCATCGCGCCGCCACATGATGCCGATCGCGCCGATCGCGAAGATCATCACCGCCACGACAAGGTTTCCGGGGATCATGTATTCCATCGCCGTACTCCGTTCATCAGCCGTCCACCATATTTCGTGCTCGTGCTCGTAATCGTCTTGCCAGCCGAAGCCTTGGCGAAGGCTGGAATCGTAATCGATCCTTGCTCGTCCGCCTGTCCCTCGCTCACGCTCGGGCTACTGCATTCATTCCGCATTCCGCACTCCGCATTCTTATTCAGTCCTGAGCACTAAGCACTAAGGACTAAGCACTAAGCACTCATTTCCCCGCCTTCTCCGCCGTTTCGGTCACCGTCTCGACGCCTTGAACCAGGTGCCTGCGCGCGAGCACCACCGCCCCGATCACCGCGACCAGCAGCAGCACCGAAATCATTTCAAACGGGTAGAGATAATCTGTCAGGATCAGCCGGGCGACATGGTCGATCGTGACCGACGCCGCGGCGGTTGTTTCGGCCGGGGGGATGAAGCCCGAGTAAATCACGGCGATGATTTGCGCGCCGATGCCCACGCCGAACAGCAAACCAAGCCAGCGCACCGGCCGGCTGCGCCTGGAAAGCGGCGCCTGTTTCCCCAGGTTCAGCAGCATGATCACGAACAGGAACAGGACCATGATCGCGCCGGCATAGACGATGACCTGCAGCGCCGCGGCGAGTTGCGCGTTCATCAGCACGAACAGCGACGCGATCGTCAGCATCGTCAGGATGAGGAACAGCGCGCTGTAGATCGCCTTCTTCGAGACGACAACCATCAGCGACCCGAACAGCGCGAGAAATACGAACAGGTGATAAAGAATCTTCAGGAACATTTATTTTTCATCTTTCATCTTTCATCATTCCTAAAGCGGTTGATTGACCTTTAGCACGATCGGCTCGCCGAATCCCTTGTCGGGCGCGTCGAGCATCTGCTCCTTGTTACACACGAAGTCGCTGCGCTTATAGTTGGCCATCTCGAAGATCGGGCCCATGACGATCGCGTCCTCGGGGCAGGCCTCCTCGCAGAACCCGCACCAGATGCAGCGGATCTGGTGGATCTGGTAAAGCCGCGCGTAACGCTCCCCTGCCCCGACCGGGCGCTTGGGGTCGTTCTCCTCGGCCTCGAGGTAGATCGCCTCGGGCGGACAGACCGCCGCGCACAACGCGCACGCCACGCAGCGCTCGAGTCCGTTCGAGTAGCGCTGCAGCCGGTGCCGCCCGCGATAAAACGCCGGCTGCGGCCGCTTGACCTCCGGGTAATTGAAGGTCACCGGCTTCTTCCAGATGTGCTTAAAGGTGACGGCAAGGCCCTTTATGAAATCAATGAGCATGCCCCAGTATCCTTCTCTTGCGAGCTGTCAGAATGCGATCGATGGCAACGACCTGCACGACTCCCGCCACGAGCAGCGCGATCGTGAGCGCCGGGCCGTCGGGCGTCGGCGCCGCCGAAATCGGCTTGGCCACCAGCGCGATGACCGCCGCCGTGACGACCATGTTCACGAGCGCCGCCGGCAGCATCACCTTCCAACCCAAGTCCATGAGCTGATCGTAGCGGAACCGTGGCAGCGTGCCGCGAATCCAGACGAACAAACACACCAGCAGGAACACCTTGACGCTGAACCAGAACACGCCGATCACGGCCGAGCCGACGCCGCTCACGATCCCGAAGATCGGCTGGTCGATCATCGCGTAAACCGACGCCGGCAGCGGGATCGGCCCGTAAAAACCACCGAGGAACAGCGTCGTCAAAATCGCCGAGTAGCTGAACATGTTCATGTATTCGGCCATGAAAAACATCGCGAACTTCATCGAGCTGTATTCGGTGTGGAACCCCGCGCCGAGTTCGCTTTCGCCCTCAGGCAGGTCGAACGGCAGCCGGTTCGACTCGGCGAACCCCGCGATGAGGAACAGCGCCGCGCCGATCGGTTGCTTCCAGATGTTCCAGTTCCAAACGCCTTCCGACTGGATCCCGATCAGCCGGCTCAGGCTGAATGATCCCGCGATGAGCAGCACGCCGACGAGCGACAGGCTCAGCGCGATTTCGTAGCTGATCATCTGCGCGCTCGAGCGGATGCCGCCGATCAGCGAATACTTGCTGTTTGACGAATACCCGGCCAGCACGATGCCATACACCGCAACGCCCGTCACGGCGAGGTAAAACAGGATTCCGACTTCAAGGTCGGTGATCGCGAGCGGGATCTTATACCAGTCGCCGAAGATGTTCAGCCCGATCGGCGGGCCGAACGGCACGATCGCCAGGATCATGATCGCCGGCACGAGCGTGATCAGCGGCGCGATCCGCCACAGGACCGGATCGACCGCGCGCACACGCACTTCCTCCTTGAGGAACAGCTTTGCGCCGTCGATGAACGCCTGCAGGATGCCGCCGATGATGAACTTGCCTTTGAGGAATCCAAGGCCCGGGATGAAGTCGAGGCCGACGCGGTTGGGGCCGACGCGCTGCTGAATGCGCGCGATCAGCACACGCTCGAGCAGCACCATGAATGGGACCGCCGTCAGCACCGCGCCGAAAATCACAACGATTTTCACGGCGAAAATGATGTTCTCGATCAGCAGTCTGCTCATCGCCGCGCGGTCGCCTCCTGTTCCAGGATCTCGGCGGCCGGGGCGTCGGCCGGCATGAGATTCACATGCGGCAGTCCCGCGCCGTCCGCGAGGCGAAGCCCGAGCACGTTGGCCGCGCCGTAAACGACGCCTTCGGCGAGCGTCGGATTGACCAGCACCTGGCTTGGCTGCTCCGAGCCGCCTTCGAGCAGCACCCAGTCGTTGTTCTTGAGCCCAAGACGCGCGGCGTCCGCGGTGCTGAGCTCAACGCGCGGCCGCGGCCGCAGCGCGTCAAACTGGCTCGACCGCGAACCCAAATGATCCGGCCCCTGCGAATGCTGAATCCACCACAGCGTCAGTAGGTCGCTCCGGCCCGAAGTGGCATTGCTGTTTGCAGCAATCGCCAGCTCCGGCCGCTCGCTCGAATGCAATTTGAAATCAGGCCGCTTGATCACGCCGAAATAATTGTGCGTGCCCTGCGGCGCCTCGGGGCCGGGCTGCTTGAGCGTGATCGAATCGAGCGTGACATCCGGCCGGCCCCACGCGCGCGCAAGATCTGCAAAGATTTCATGCGCGCGCTTCGAGCGGCGAGTGTCGCCGAGCTTAAGCCCGAGCAGTTCAATGATGCGCCATTCTTCCTGCGCGTTGCCCGGCACGCGGCAACCCTTGCTCATGCGCTGAAGCGTGCCGTCGATGTCGGTCATCGAGCCGTCGCATTCCATGAACATCGAGCCGGGGAAGACGATCGCCGCGCGTTCGGTGATCCACGACGGGAACACGTCGATCGCGATCACCATCGGCGTCGCCGCGATCGCCTTTTCGATCAACTCGCGCCGCGGGTGATGAACGAGTTCATCGCACCTGTGCAGCACGAGCACCTTGAACTTGCCTTGCGCGGCCATTTCGAGCAGCCCCGGCGCGGCCGGGCTCGGATCGGCCGGGATCGCGCTTCCGTAAATTTCGTCGGCCTTGACGCGCAGTTCGGGATCGATCATTCGCCCCGTCGGAACGCGGTCGCTTTGTGCGCCCGCAACGAACCCGCCCTTGGCATTGCGCGCGGCCGTGACCGGCAGGAAGTGCCATCCCACGCCCAGCGCGCGCAAAATCCGCAACGCCGCCGGAACCAGCTCTGGCGCAATCGCCCCGCCCGCCGAATCAAGCCCGAGCACGAGCAACCCATGCTCGGCCGTCACGAACTTGAACAGCTTCTCCATCCCCTGCGGCGCGTTCGCCGGGTCCTTGCCTTTTTCGAGCGCCTCGGCCAGCGCGATCAGCGTCGCCGCGATTTTCTCCGGCTGCTCGAGCCACGCCGTCTCGGCGAGGTCGCCCAGCCACGGGTTCACGCGCGAATCGATGAGGCCCAGCCGCGTGCGCTTGAGCCGCGCGCCTTCGCGTAGCCGTAGCGAAATGTCCGGCGCGGATTCGTAAAGATCTCCCGCCGCCACGATCAGCATCGCCTGGTAGGCTTTCTTGTCGAGCAGATCGAAATCGCCGTCGCTCGCCGAAAGCGCGACGCCTGCCGCCTGCGCAGCCGACTCGCTCACGAATCGCCCGCGCCAGTCGATGTACGGCGTGTGGCAAACCGCGCGCGCAAGCCTCCCCAGCAAATAAAATTCCTCGTTCGTCGAGCGCTCGCCGGCGATGAAGCACGCCTCGCCGGGCTTGCAGGCCTTGAGCGCCTCGGCCGCGCGATCAAGAGCCGGTTCCCACTCGCTCTTCACGAGCTTGCCGTCTTTCCCGCGCGCAAGCGGCTCGAGCAGCCTGTCCTCGTTATCCGTGTAAAGCGACCCGAACCGCACTTCGTTGCTGATGAACCGCGTCGTGTCCTCGTCGATCGTGTAGAGACCATGACGCCGCCGCGCGGGCGGCGTCACGCGCAAGAGCCTGCCGCCGCGCGTCCACGCCGTGACAATTCCATTCGCGTGCCGCGGCGTGGTCAGTGTCTGGCGCAGTTCCCACGGCCGCGCCTCGAAGCGGAACGGCTTGCTCGTGAGGCATCCGACCGGGCACAGGTCGATCACGTTCCCCGAGAACGGATTGGAGACCGGACCGTTGCCGAACGTGCCGATGTAATTGCGGCTGCCGTGGCCGAACACGCCCATGACGTGGTCATTGCCGACCTCGTCGCAGAACCGCACGCAACGCGTGCACATGATGCAGCGGTTGCGCTCGATGTCGATCAGCGGATCGAATTGCGGCTTGACGAACCGCCGCCGCGCATCGACCGTCCGCGCCGTTCCCCAGCCGTATTCCATCGAGTAGCGTTGAAGCATGCACTCGCCGCCGCGGTCGCAGATCGGGCAGTCGAGCGGATGATTCATCAGCAAAAATTCCATCATCCCCTTGCGACAGTCGTCGATCAGTTCCGAATCGGTGCGGATTTTCAATCCATCCGTCACGACCATGTTGCACGAGATCTCCGGCTTCGGCCGGCCTTCGATCTCAACCAAACAAAGCCTGCAATTGCCCGCCACGGAAAGCGCCGGCTGATAGCAATAATGCGGCACGTAATGCCCGACATCGAGCAGCGCCTGGAGCAAATTCTTCCCCTTCGGCAGCATGAGCCCGCGTCCGTTGACGGTGACCGTTACCAAGACAGATGGATCTGGAATTTTCATGGTCATGCCGGTGAAATGCCCTGATTTTCCATGCTTGCTCAACCAAACGCTTGCTGGTTCTCATTCAAAATTACTGATGTCCCAGTCCCGCAGGGACGATCGCTTTCAGCCCGCCATGACAATGGCGGGTAACGTCGCGATTTGCATCCCGAGTCCCGGAGGGACGGCTGATTCTGTTTACCCGAAAACGTAATCCTCCTGATATTCGATCATGTGCCTCTTCAAGAACGCCTTATATTCTTCCTCGAACGTCCTCTTGCGATGATGCTCAATCTGATTACGAATGTATTTTGTCGTTGCCTCGATCTGTGAAAACCCGTTCGTGAAAACTCCGTATCCTTCCTGCCAGGCGAATTTATATCGTGACCTAAATTCCTCGTTCACCCATTTTGACGATCCCGCTTTAATCAATTGAATCCCCTTCGCGGGCGCCATCGAAGGCGGAATCATCATGAAAATGTGGCAATGATTTTCGGTCCCTCCCGCTATCAGCGATTTCATCCCGTTTTCTCTGGCGATCCCGCCCATGTAGTCCCACAGGCGCCCCATCCAGTCCGGCAGAATCAGTTTCGTTCGGTTTCGAGTCGAGAAAACGAAATGATACAGACAACTGCCGTAGGTGTGACCGCCCATTGCACTGGTCCTTTCTCATCCGTCCCTGCCGGGACTCGGTTTCCTCTCCGTCATCGTTTCCCGCCATTGTCATGGCGGGCTGAAAGCGCCCGTCCCTACCGGGACTGGGTTGTCATCTCATATCCATAGTGCCTACTTGATGTTCTGCTTCACATATCCATAAACCATGAGAGCGAGCAAGGGACTCATGAACATCACCACGTCTAGGCCAGTTGGCCTGTTCATATAACCGATTGCGTAAACGATACCCTCCAGTGGCATAAATATAAGGAAAAAGAAAATTGCGTGTTTCACCTTCACAATTTTATCCAAATCTCATGTATCCCTTTTCAAACGGGCATCTTCCCTGATCGATATGCGCCTGGAATTCTGCCCTGAACCTCGGAATGGTTCTTACCAGACTCCCCGTCGCGAACTCGCCGAGCGCGCAGATCGACCGGCTCGTGATATTGCCGCAGATGTCTTCCAATAATTCCACGTCGCCGTTCACGCCCTGTCCCGCCTCGAGCCTTTTCAAGATTTTATACATCCAGTTCGTGCCTTCGCGGCACGGCGTGCATTGCCCGCAGCTTTCGTCCCAATAAAAGTGCATTAAATTTAATGACGCCCAGACAAAGCACACCGTCTCGTCCATCACGATGATACCGGTTGAGCCCAAAAACGTGTTGTATTTGCGCGGGCTGTCAAAGTCCATCACCACATCGAGTTCGTCCTCGAACAGCATCGGCACCGACGACCCGCCGGGGAACACCGCCTTGAACTTGTTGCCGTCGCGAATTCCGCCCGCGTAATCATAAATCAGTTCGCGCATCGTGACGCCAAGCGGCAATTCGTAATTGCCCGGCCGGTTCACGTGGCCACTGATCGAATACACCGTCATGCCCGGCGATTTTTCGGTGCCGATCCCCTTGAACCACTCGACGCCGCGCCGCATCACCTCGGCCGCGATCGCCAGCGTTTCGATGTTGTTCACGACCGTCGGCGACATGTATAAACCCTGGATCGCCGGGAACGGCGGCCGGTTCCTCGGGTATCCGCGCTTGCCCTCGATGGACTCAATCAGCGCGGTCTCCTCACCGCAGATATATGCTCCGGCGCCGAGGTGGATCGCGACTTCGCAATTGAAGTCGCTACCCAATATTCCTTTGCCGATCAAGCCCGCGGCGCGCGCGTCGTCGATCGCGCGCTGCATCTGGCGCGTGGCCTCGTAGTATTCTTTTCTGATGTAAACATAGACCGATTCCGAAAGCGTCGCGAACGCCGCGATCAACGCGCCTTCGATCAGCAGGTGCGGCCGTTGTTCCAGCAACGACCGGTTGCTGAACGTCCCCGGCTCGCTTTCGTCGGCGTTCACGCACACGTAATGCGGCCGCTCGCGATTGCGCGGAATAAAGCCCCACTTCACGCCGGCCGGGAAACCGGCGCCGCCGCGCCCGCGAATGTTGGCTTCCTTAATCAGATCGAGAACCTTGTCCGGTCCCATCTCCAGCGCGCGCTTCAGCCCGTCATAGCCCCCCTTGGCGCGATAATCGGCCAGCGACTCAGAACGGCCGGAATACACGGTCCCGGTCACGCCGGCAGACAGGATGGGTTCGTAGTTATTCGTAGCAGCCATTATGCTAAATCCGAATATTCAAAATCCGAAATCTTCAAATCCGAAACAAATATATGTGCGCAGCTCATTCGAATTTCGATATTCGAATTTGTTTCGGATTTCGATATTAGAATTTCGGATTTCGATTTCATTTATGCCCTATACCCATTTCTTCCCGTAAAATACGGCTTGCGTTTGCCCTGCCGGCATTCCTCTAAAATCCGATCGATTTTCTCGCGCGTCAGCTTGGTCTCGAGCTCCTGGTTGACCAGCATCACCGGCGCCTCGCTGCACGCGCCGAGGCACTCCCGCCGCTGGATCGTGAACAGCCCGTCCTGCGTTGTCTCCGCCCACGTAATCCCGAGTTTTTCGCTCAAGTAGGCATACAACCCGTCGGCCGCTTTCAACGCGCACGGCAGCGTCGCGCAAATCCCAAGCACGTATTTGCCGACCGGCTCGCGGTGATACATCTGGTAAAAACTGACCGACTCGAGCACCTCGGCCGGCGTGCATTCGCAGATCTCGGCCGCCTGTTTCATCATCTCGTCGCTGATCCAGCCGTCTTCTTCTTGAATCAGCCACAGGATCGGCATCAGCGCCGACTGCCGAATCGGGTATCGCGCAACGATCGCGTCGATATCGGCGCGATGACGCATGTAAAGGTCGTTCGTCGCAAGGGCGGATGTGGTGTTCAGTTCAGGCATTGCTCAATTCCGAGAACAGATCGATTACGATTACGAGCACGAGCACGAGCACGATTTGTCAATAACGAACGAACGCTCTCCTACCGGTCGATCTCCCCCAGCACGATATCCAGCGACCCGATCACCGCGATCAGGTCGGCCAGCAGCTGGCCGCGGCTCATCGGCCGGATCGACTGCAGGTTCACCAGCGACGGGCTCCTTATTTTCAGCCGGTACGGCGTGTAGCCGCCCATGCTGACGATATAGAACCCGAGTTCGCCTTTGCTGCCCTCGATCGGGACGTAGGCTTCGCCGGGCGGGACGTAAATGCCTTCGCTCGCCAGCAGGAAATGGTGGATCAGGTCTTCCATCGAGCGCTTGATCCGGTTTCGCGGCGGGTAGCACACCTTCGGGTTGTCGATGTTGACCGGCCCGTTCTTGGGCATTTTGTCGAGGCACTGCCGGATGATCCGGCAGCTCTGGAGCATCTCCACCATGCGGCATTCGTAACGCGCGTAGGTGTCGCCGGCCGTGCGCACGGGAACCTCGAAATCGACCTGGTCGTAATTGAGATACGGGTTGACCTTGCGGATGTCCCAATCGACGCCCGAGGCGCGCAGCGACGGCCCGGTCAGGCAGTAATCGATCGCATCCTCGCGGCTGATCGTGCCGACGTTGCGTGTGCGCATCACGAAGATGTCGTTCATCGTCAAGAGGTCGGAGTAGTCCTTGTGCTTGGCCGGGAAATCCTCGACGAACGCGCGGACGCGGTCGAGCCAGCCGGGCGGGCAGTCGCGCGCCACGCCACCGACGCGCATGTAGCTGACCGTGAACCGCGCGCCGCTGATTTCCTCGAACAGATCATAAAGAACCTCACGCTCGCGGAACGTGTAAAGGAACACCGTGACCGCGCCAAGCTCCATCGCATGCGTCCCGAGCCACAGCAGGTGGCTCGAAATACGGGCCATTTCGCACAAAATCATGCGCAGCCACTTGCAGCGCTCCG
>JAJFUE010000012.1 GCA_021372575.1 bacterium
TGCCGGGGCTCGAAACAATTTTTATGGATTGCTGACCCAAGGCTGACGCCCTGGGCTAACTTGTTTCGCCCCTGCCGGGGCTCTGGTTGACGCCTTCGGCAAGTGGCATTCATTTCCTAAAATTTTTTTTTCACTTCCTTAAACAACTGTAAACCGAGGCCCGAAGGGCCGGAAGGTTGTGATGGAGATACTATTCGCGCGCGAGTCCCTCGCTTACGCTCGGGCTACTGCATTCCATGCCGCGTTCGGCGAACGCGGCCTACGGGGAACGGTGATCAGCAAACACGGTAGGCCGCTTTCGCCGAAAGCGGCATGGAAAAAATGAAAAGACGCGAGAGGTCTGATCCCTTTCGCGTCTTTTGCAATTTTGCGTTTTTGCGTGATGCTTTACTTGCGCCCGCCGGCCGACTCTTCTTCCTTGATCAGCTTGGTCAGGTATTTGATCAGGTTCTGAAGATCGAGCTTTTTGGCCATGTCGTGCTTGATCTTGTTGTGCGAGTGGATGATCGAGCTGTGGTCGCGGCCGCCGAACTTGCGCGCGATCTCGGGGAAGCTGAAATCGGTCAGCTCGCGCGCGAGGTACGCGGCGATCTGGCGCGGGCCCGCGAACTTGCGCGAGCGGTTGGCGCCGGTCATTTCGTGCAGCGTCAGGCCAAAGTAGTTGCAAACGGTGGTTTGGATCTTCTCGATCGTGATCTTGCGCGGCTCGTCGCCGACGAGGAACGGCCCGAGCATCTCGCGCGCCGAGTCGATCGTGATCGGGCGGCGCGTCATCGTCGAGTGCGCGGCGAGGCGCGTGAGCGCCCCCTCGAGCTTGCGCAGGTTGCTGCGGATGCGCTCGGCGATGAAGATCGTGACCTCGGGCGGCAGCTCCATCCCGATGGCGCGCGCCTTCTGGCGCAGGATCGCAACGCGCGTCTCGAGGTCCGGCGCCTGGATATCGACGATCAGGCCCCACTCAAACCGCGAGCGGAGGCGTTCCTCCAGTTCGTGCAGTTCCTTGGGCGGGTGGTCGCTGCTGATGACGATCTTCTTGCCGGCGTTGTAGAGGTCGTTGAACGTGTGGAAGAACTCGTGCTGGGTCTGCTCGGCGCCGCTGAAGAACTGGACGTCATCGACCATCAGCAGATCGACGTTGCGGAAGCACGAGCGGAACTCGACGAGCCGCTTCTGCGCGACGGCCTCGATGAACGCGTTCATGAACGTCTCGCTCGAGACGTAGAGAATGTTGAAGTGGTCGCCGTAGCCGAGCAACCTGTGGCCGATCGCCTGCATGAGGTGCGTCTTGCCGAGGCCCACGCCGCCGTAGATGAACAGCGGGTTATAGACGCGCGAGGCGGGGTCGGCGACGGCCTGGGCCGCCGCGTGCGCGAACCGGTTGGACTCGCCGACGACGAAGCTGTCGAACGTGTAGTTGGCGTTGAGCGGCGCCGAGGTGAGCTCGGCCGGCCGGCCGGTGCGGTCGAAACGCCGGAAGACCTCGATGGCGCGCTTTTCGGTCGGGGAGAGCCGGTCGGAGGTCGGCTCGCCGGCGTCGGAATCGTCCTCGCTCTCGCCCTCGGGCTCATCGACCTGGTATTCGACCCGGGCGTCGTGGCGCAGCAGCATCGACAGCGTGTCCGTCAGCAGCTCCTGATAGTTGTGGGAGATCCAGTTGCGGTAGAAGCGGCTCGGGACGGCGAGGACGACGCGGTCCGGCTCGATGCTGACGGGCCGGATCGGCTCGATCCACGCGCCGAACGATTCCTCATCGACCTTGGAACGCAGCTGCGCGAGAGCTTGTTCCCACAGGATGGATGAAGTG
>JAJFUE010000182.1 GCA_021372575.1 bacterium
GATCGCGCCGTGGCGCAGCGCCTCGTAGATGCTCTTGTATGCGTCCTGCAGGTCGAGGTATTTGCCGACCACGCCGATGCGGATCTTTTCCTTGATGGCGTCGACCCGGTCCATCAGGCCTTTCCACTCGTCGATGCGCGCCTCGGAGCGGGTCAGGTTGAGGCGCTTGACGATCGCCTGGTCGATCCCCTGCTCGGCATACATGAGCGGGATGCGGTAGATGTCGTCCGCGTCCGCCGCCTCAAACACCATCTCGTTGGCGTCGTTGCAGAACATGGCGATCTTGTGGCGGTTGGATTCGCCGAGCGGGCGCTCGGTGCGGCACAGGAGGATGTCCGGCTGGATGCCGATTTCGCGCAGCGCGCGCACGCTGTGCTGGCTCGGCTTGGTCTTGAGCTCGCCGGCGGCCTTGAGGTAGGGGACGAGCGTCAGGTGGATGTAGCAGACGTGCTCGCGGCCGATGTCGTAGGGGATCTGGCGGATGGCCTCGAGGAACGGCTGGCTTTCGATGTCGCCGACCGTGCCGCCGACCTCGACCATGATGACGTCGTAGGAATCGTGGTCGGCGAGGCGCAGGATCGAGCCCTTGATCTCGTCGGTGATGTGCGGGATGACCTGAACGGTCGAGCCGAGGTAGTCGCCGCGGCGCTCCTTGGTGATGACCGAGAAATAGATCTGGCCGGTGGTGACATTGTTGAGGCGGCCCATGGGGACGCCGGTGAAGCGCTCGTAGTGACCCAGGTCGAGGTCGGCCTCGGCGCCGTCGTCCGTGACGTACACCTCGCCGTGCTGGAACGGGCTCATGGTGCCCGGATCGACGTTGAGGTAGGGATCCATCTTCAGCAGGCTGATGTGGTAGCCGCGCATTTTGAGCAAAGCGCCCAGCGATGCCGAAGCGATGCCCTTGCCGAGCGAACTGATCACGCCGCCGGTCACGAAGATGAACTTGGTCATGTCACACAGCCTCCACGGTGGTATTTAAGAAATAAAATTCACAACAAAATTCAAACACGAAACGCACGAAATGAGGACACGAAAGGGACACGAAAAGGAATTCATTTCGTGAATTTTCGTGGTCCTTTATCGTGATCTTTCGTGTTTGTCTGGTATTCATTTTCCGTTCAGCCTT
Source organism: bacterium (assembly GCA_021372575.1). Taxonomy (GTDB): domain Bacteria; phylum Sumerlaeota; class Sumerlaeia; order MVZB01; family MVZB01; genus JAJFUE01. The sequence continues at coordinate 1,130 of JAJFUE010000182.1, forward strand.
GCCAGTTCCTCGGGCGTATCCACTCCGACCGAATCGTGCTCGACGATGGCGGCCTGGATCGCGATGCCGTGCTCCATGAGGCGGAGCTGCTCGAGTTTTTCGCGCTGCTCGAGCGGCGTCGGCGCCCACGTCGCGAACTCTTTGAGCACCTCCGCGCGATACGCATACAGCCCTAGATGCTTCAAGCCCCACGTGAAGTATGGGGATTCAATGTCTTTGGGGTCAAGCCGAGCCGGCGAGGGGAGCGGCGAGCGCGAGAAATACAGCGCGCGGCCCGACGGCGCGACGACCGCCTTGACGACGTGCGGCGATTCGAAGTCGGCGCGGCCGCGAATCGGAACGACGGCCGTCGAGACACCGCACTCGGGCGAGGCGAGCAGCGCTTCAATCACCGCGTCGATCACCTTGGGGTCGATCGTCGGCTCGTCCCCTTGGACGTTCACCAGAATGTCCCAGTGCTCGCCGGGCTTGAGCGAGGTGATGATCCGGTCGCTGCCGGAGGCGCAATCGGAGGGGGTCATCCGAGCTTCGAAACCGGCTTTGCTGACGGCGGCGGCGATGCGGTCGTCATCGGTCGCGACCCACAGGTGATGGATGAAGCGAGAGGCCTTCACCCGTTCGCAAACATGGACAATCATCGGCCGCCCCCAGAGCAAGGCGAGCGGCTTGCCGGGAAACCGGGACGAGCCGTAACGGGCGGGTATGACGGCGGCGATACGTTGGGTCATGCGGCGCTTTAGAGTCTCCGATTCACAACGATAATCTCGAATGGATTGCAATCCGACTGGGTGACCCTTTCAGGGTCACAACCAACAACTCCTTGTATCAACCCCGGCACGGTTTGGGGATAGGCAAACTCAAGTTTGAACTCCTGACCGAAATTCCGTCTCTTAAAAGAGGCAAACTCAAGTTTGAACTCCGAACCGGAATTCCAACATCACTTTCAGTCGATCACCTTATTCAGCGGATACTCAATGATGCCCGTGGCGCCGGCGCGTTTGAGGGCGGGGATGATCTGCTTGACCTGGCTTTCGTCGGCGATGACTTCGACCGCGACCCAGTCCATATCGACCAGATGCGAGATCGTCGGCGACGTCATGGCCGGAAGGATGTTCCCGATGTCGCCGAGCGCCTTCTTGGGGACGTTCATCTTGAGGCCCACCTTGCCCTCGGCGGCGATCGCCGCCTGCAGAAGCATCGCCATGTTCTCGATCTTCTCGCGCTTGGCGGGATCGGCCCACGCGGCCTTGCTGGCGATAAAGCGCGTCGAGGACTCGAGGAGCGTCTCGACGATGCGCAGCTTGTTGGCGCGCAGGCTGCTGCCGGTCTCGGTGACCTCGACGATGGCATCCACAAATTGGGGCGCCTTGATTTCCGTGGCGCCCCAGCTGAACTCGACGGCGGCCTTGACGCCGTTCTTGGCGAGCCACTTGCTGGTCAGGCCGACGACCTCCGTGGCGATGCGCTTGCCTTCAAGGTCCTTGACGGACTGGATCGGGCTGTCCTGGGGCACGGCCAGCACCCAGCGCACCGGGCGCATCGAGGCCTTGGAATAGACGAGCGTGCAGACTTCGACCACGTCGGCCTCGGTCTCCATGATCCAGTCGAGGCCGGTCAGGCCGGCGTCGAACGAGCCTTGCGACACGTAGCGGCCGAGTTCCTGGGCGCGGATCAGCACGGCCTCGATCTCGGGGTCGTCGCTATCGACGTAATAGGACCGGCTGCTGACGTTGAAAAAGAAGCCGGCCTTGCGCATCAGGTCGATCGTGGCGTCCTGCAGGCTGCCTTTGGGCAGACCGAGCCGGAGCAGGGGAGTCATCGGCGGGTTCTTCCTTCCTGAGAGGTATTGCGTGATCTGGAGTTGCGCGAACGGGCAGCCGGGGCGCGCGTGGGTTCCGCGGCCGGCGTCGCCTGCGAAACGGAGGACGGCAGGGCCGGAGCCGCCGACGGCGACCGTTGCAGGCTTGTCGCGGGCGTCGATTGAGGCGCCATGGCCGGGCGGCGCTGGGCGGGGGCGGCCAGTTCGCTGGCCGACAGGGCGCCCGTGGCGCCGCGCTTGCCGACGATCCTTACGGGCGTGCCGACGCTGACGAGGTTATACAGTTCCTCGACGTCGGGCCGCGCGAGGCCGACGCAGCCGTTGGACGAATACGTGCCGACGGTGCTGGGGTCGATGGCCTCGTGGATGCCGATCTGGCCGCTGATTTCCATCCAACGGCTGCCGAGCTGGTTGTTCGGGTCGCCGCCTTCGTAGCGCTGACCGGTCTTGGGATCGGTCCACGGCGGGTTGGCGACCTTGCGCTGAATCGCGAAATCGCCGACCGGGGTCAGCTGCTCATACTGGCCGGTGCGCACGTTGTATTTCTTGAAAAACTTCCCGCGATTCATGAGGATCAGCGTGTTATCCGATTTATTCACAAGGATCGACAATTCAAGGCGCGGGATCTTGATCCGGCGCCCGATGCTCAGGTTCTGCACGTTCGTGATCTGGTTGACGCCCATCAGCAGGTCGGACGAAACCTTGTAGCGGCGGCGCAGCCCGTCGAGCGTGTCGCCCTTTTTGATGACGTAGAACTCGTCGCCTTCATGAATCTCAGGCGACATCAGGAGGAACATGTTGGCGCTGCCGAGGGCCTTTTCGACGTCCGGGCGCAACGGATGATCCTCCGGCATCGTGTCCAGCAGGGCCGCCAGCCTGTCATGGCCGGCCTGAACCTGGCCGGGGGTGGCCAGATCCGCGATGCCGAGGCCGAACTGGCCTTCGGTATGGCCAAACGACTCCGCCGGGAGCTTGGCCAGCAGGTCAAAATGCGAGCGGGCGGCCTCCAGGTGTTCCTGGGCGATTTCGCGGCGGCCCAGGAGCAGGTGAGCGCGCACCCACGCGTCATTCCCCTGCTCCACCCACGGTTTTTCGGGATTCAAGGCCTGCACGGCGAGCTGGCCGGCCTTTTCCAGGTCGTTCAGTGATTCCAAGGCCTGCAGGCGCAGGTCGAGCCAGTCGGCCAGCATCGGCTGGCCGGGCTTGATCTTGGCGGCCAGGCCTGCCAACTGGGTTTCGGCCTCCTGGGTCTTGCCGTCGGTCAGGAGCTGGCGGATGTCGGTCAGCTGACGGCCGATCGACCAGCGCTCGTAGGCGCTATAACCGATGACGCCGCCGGCCGCGAGGATCGCGACGACGATCAGGATGCATATGGTGGTCAAGGTGCGACGGACGGATGCCACACGCCAACTCCTTTGTCCCGATCCGGGACGCGCTTCAAAAAAAATTCCGTAGTCGAGATTCCCGGTCGCGGGCGATCTCGATCTACGGGATTTCAGCCTATCGGTCCGGAGGTGGTTTTGTCAAGGGCAAGGATGGCCCTGGCGTTCGGCCCATTAAACGAACCACGCCACGCCGCACCCGCGGTGTGCAGGCTTGAAGTTTCTGCGTCTAAGTAGGCCTCCAGCAGCGCTACGGGCCGAAACGGCACCCGGCCCGGACGTGGTTCGTTAAATTAGCATTTAACGAACCACGAAAGATCGTCTCAAAATACCTGCATCGGCCGGGCAACGTCCAGCCCGCTGAATCGGTTGCCCACCGCCCGGACCGCTTCCCTCCACCGTGCCGTCCCGTGCCACGACCCGATGCACGGGCGCGGTCGGCATGATGGGCGTGGACCGATTCCCGAACCATCCTGGATGGCGAGGCGAGGTTTCCATCATGGATTTCCGCAAACCATCCGCGCCTTTCTCGCCGCATCGGATTCAACATCAGTTCGTTTTTTATATCAGATTGGAGTTATCTCGCGGGGCTGCCGATACATCCACACGGCGGATGATTTTCCGCCGTGGTCCCCAACACTCCCCAGGAAATGCGTCGTGGCTCCTCACACGCCTTGGTCCGTGGTTCGCCGCAAGGCCTTTTCGCTGGTTGAAGTCCTGGTGGCGCTGACGCTCCTGACGTTCATGGCGTTTACCGTCATCGCGGGGCTTCAATTTTCCGCGCGCCTGTCGCGGCTGAACGCCAACGCCACGGTTGCCAAGAACATCGCCCAGGGCTACCTGGAGCGGATGATGATCGACGATTTCGACCACGTCGATGCCACGCATTATCCGGACATCGGCTTCGATCACGACCCGCCGGTCTATATCGACCAGGCGCTGGACATCCGGTGCCAGGTGACGTTCCAGTTCAAGGGCGCCGGCACGCTGACCAATGCCAGCGCGAACAACCTGACCGACAACAACATTCACTGGACCGCCCACGAATGGGACGGGGACACGGTGTTTCTGGTCGCCGGCGACGGGGCGGGGCAGATGGGCCAGATTGACAACAACACAGTCAACACGCTGCACCTGGCCGAGTCGCTCACCTACCCGCCGTCCAAGGGAACGCAATACCTGATCAACAACGGCAAGACGGTTGAGATCACGACCACGTGGCGTTACCTGGGCAAGGATTACCAGCAAACGGTGGAAACCCTGATCGTGAAGAACAAAAGGAATCCGGGACTGTGATGACGCGCACGCACCCTCGCCGCCGCGGCTATACGCTGACCGAGCTGATGTTTGCCAGCACGATCGGCGTGCTGGCCAGCGTGGGCCTGATGTCGTTGACGATCTACAGCAGCCGGGTCGGCCGGTCGATCGCGATTCAGCAGCAGGCGATCCGGAACGGCCGCGCGGCGATCGAGGGGATCAACCAGGCGGTGCGGCCGTCGAACGTGCCGTTGCGCGTGCGCGACGGCGGCGGCAACGCCGCGGCCTCGGGGAATCTGGTGGAGCTGGCCTGGCCGGGCGAGGACCTCGGCAAACGCACGATCCGGCTGGTCTCGGACGATGGCAACCTGCAGACGCCGTGGGACAACCGGCTCGTCTATGATCCGGACACGGCGCAAGCCGGCGACGAGGTCGTGCTGGCGCGCTGGGTCACGCCGATTCCGAATCAGAGCATCTTCACCTATAACGGCGCCAACAGTTCGCTGGCCGTGCGGATGCGCATCGGCGACTCGCTGGACCCCGCGATGACCACCGTTAACGATTCGCGCTCCGGATCGGGCATGCAGGGCGTCGAAATCGACGTCACCGTCGCCCCGCGCAATTGAGAGGAACGCATCCATGCTGATCCCATACTCCCCTGCCCTGCGCGGCAACCGCGGCATGACGCTGGCCGTGGTACTGATCTTCGGGTTGTTGCTCGTCGGGATGGCGGGCGGGCTGGTGATGGTCGCGCGCCAGCAAACCACCGATCGGGCGCGCTACGAAACCTATAAGGACGAATTCGCGGCCTGCGAGGTGGCGCTGAACAAGGCCTACGCGCAGATGCAGTTCCTGAAGAGCTATCACGCGGCCGATTTTGAAGTGCAGATGGCGTCGATTCGGCCGCCGGTCGTCGCGGGCTACGAGTTCACGCAATTCACGGCCACGAAGATATTTGAAGGCCGCGAGGCGGTCGCAAGCGGCCACTGGAAAGGCCTGACGTTGTATCGGATTCGCTACCGGATCGACGTGACCGCGCTGAAGCACGGCAACACGGCCGACCGCCAGCAACATCCCGGCGTCACGCTCCGCCAGACGATCGAGTTGACGTATATTCCGCTGTATGTCTTCGCGATTTTTTACGATCCGCTGATGGAAATCGCGCCGGGGGCCGCCATGCAGGTCAACGGCCGCGTTCATGCCAACGGCGACGCGTATTTCCAGTCCAACAGCGGGCTGGATTTCCTGGCGTCGGTGTCGATCGCCGGCAAGGCGCTGCACGGCCGCGCGCCCGGATCGGGACAGGCCGATACCGGCGGCGACGTGCGGTTCAGCGACGACCACAGCCAATTGCTCACCATGAAGCGCACCGACGCGGACGGCTGGCTGACGCACGCCGACGACGACTGGGGCGCCGCGGCGCAGGAACGCTGGGGCAACGGGCTGGCGGATTCGGCGCAGGGGGTCACCTCGCTGTCGCTGCCGATTCCGGACACGCTCGACCCGCACGACATTATCGAGCGCTCCGATGGCGGCGACCCGCAGGCGCTCGCGGACGAGAAATTCGAAAACAAGGCGGGCCTCAAGATCGTCGTGCAAAGCAACGGCGCCGTGAAGGGCTATAATGCGGCCGGCGTGGAAGTGCCGCTGACGTATGAGATCGACGGCACGACGTACCAAGTCGCGGAGACGACCAGCTTTTACGACGCCCGCGAGGGGAAGACGGTCAACTCGGTCGATATCGACCTGGGCAACTTGAGCGCCAGCGGCCAATCGCCCGCGAACGGCGTGGTGTATGTCGCCAACGAACAGGGCGGCAACAATTATAACGCGGTGCGGCTGGTGAACGGCGCGACGCTCCCCAACTCGAGCGTGGGCGGGTTCACGGTCGCCAGCGAGAACCCGGTTTATATTCAGGGCGACTATAATACCGTGAACCAGAAGCTGGCGATGGTGGCCGCCGACGCGCTCAGCGTGCTGTCAAACAACTGGAGCGATGCGAACAGCAGCACGTATTCGAAGCGCAAGGCGACGAAAACGACGGTCAACTGCGTGTGCATGCAGGGGATCGTGGCGACGGCCGGCGGCAACTACAGCGGCGGCGTGGAGAATTACTTCCGGCTGCTCGAGCAGTGGAGCGGCGTGGAACTGAAGTTCAGCGGATCGATCATCAACATGTGGCTGAGCGAACAGGCGCTGGGGATCTGGCGGCAGTCGGGGAATTATTACACGCCGCCCAACCGCAACTGGTCGTGGGACACGGCGCTGGGGGGCTTGTCCGGCCCGCCCGGGGCGCCGTGCGTGATCGAGTTGAGGCGGACGGCGTGGGAAATGCCGGCGAAGTCGTGAATCGTGGATCGTGAAAAGAAAAACAGAAAAGCCCCCGGCGATGGGCCGGGGGCTTTTGCATTGAGAAACGGTTCCGAAGGGGCGGGCTAGTACCGCTCCATCTTCCGCATCTGCTTGATCATTTTGCGGCGTTGTTTGCGGCGGGCGGCTTCGAGCTTGCGGCGACGCTTGATCGACGGCTTCTCGTAGAACTCGCGCTTGCGCAATTCGGCCAGGATGCCGGTTTTCTGGCATTCCTTCTTGAACCGGCGCAACGCCTTGTCGATAGGTTCATTCTCTTCGACGAAGATCTGAGGCAAGATGCGTTCACCCCCCCTCGGGTACAGGTCAAACAACCGGGCGCTGCGCGCACCGGGGCATCTACTATCCAAGTCCAAGAGTGGAAAAGCAAGAGAATAAAAAGCTGCAATTGGCGGCCGGACGCGGACTTGTTAGTTTCCCTTTGTTTCCACCATGGATGTCCATATTGCGCCGGATCGTGGTCCCGCGGAGGAAGCCATGATGAATACATCTCCAATTTTCGCTCTATTCTGGATGCTGCTGGCTGTTGGTGCCGCAGCCCAGTCGCCGGTCGATTCCCTGCTGCTCAAGGATTACAAACCCAAGTCGATTTATAAAATCCCCCGGACCCGCGTGGAAAAGGCGCGATACCCGGTGATCGACATGCACGCCCACCCGTATGCCCTCGATGAAGCCAATCTCGACCGCTGGGTGAAAACGATGGACGCGGTCGGGGTAGCCAAAGTCACGGTGATGGTCAATCGCTCCGGCAAGGTGTTCGACGAGACGGCGGCGCTCTATCGCAAATACCCAGGCCGATTCGACCTGTGGTGCGGCATCGACTATACCGGATATCAGGAGAAGGGCTGGCCGGAGAAAGTCATCGCCGAGCTCGAGCGCTGCCGCAAGGCCGGGGCGGTGGGCGTGGGCGAGCTGAGCGACAAGGGGCGCGGCATGATGGGCATGAAAGGGCCGGTCGATGGCTGGGGCATGCACTTTGACGATCCGCGCATGGACCCGATCCTCGAAAAATGCGCCGACTTGGGCATGCCGGTCAATATGCATGTCGGGGAGGACATGTGGATGTACGAGCCGCTCGATGAGCACAACGACGGCCTGATGAACGCCGCCACGTGCCATATCCCCGACACGCCGGAGGTGCTGCGCCACGACGCCGTGGTCGAGACGCTGGCGCGAGCCGTGGCCAGGCACCCGCGAACGATTTTCATCGCCTGCCATTACGCCAACTGCTGCACCGAACTCAGACGGCTGGGGGCGATGCTCGACAAGTATCCCAATCTCTACGCCGACATCGGCGCACGTTAGCAGGAAACGGCGGCGATCCCGCGCACCACCGCCAAGTTCATCACGCGCTACCAGGACCGGATCGTCTATGGCACCGACATGTTGTTCGACGCGGAGCTCTATCGCACGACGTTTCGCATCCTTGAATCCGAGGACGAGCATTTCTACATCGAAAACAAGCCGTTCTATCACTGGCCGCTGGGCGGGTTCGGACTGAGCGACGCCGTGCTGAAGAAGGTCTATCGTGACAACGCGCTGGCGCTGATGGAAACGGCACGCAAAAACGCCAAAGGAGCCGAATAATGGAAACCGCCACCGTGGCCGGGGCGGCCAAGCCGGCGGGTGTCGCTGCCGCAGCCGCGCCCTCCGGCCGCCTCGCATCGATCGACGCCTATCGCGGCTTCGTCATGCTCCTGATGATGGGCGAGGTATTGGAATTCGCCAAGGTCTCGGCGGCGGTGCCGGGCATCTGGTTGTGGGCGTTTCTGGCGCGCCACCAGAACCATGTTGATTGGAACGGCTGCGTGCTGCACGACATGATCCAGCCGTCGTTTTCCTTCCTGGTCGGCGTGGCGTTGCCGTTTTCGCTCGCGCGGCGCAAGGCCGAAGGGCAGTTGCGTTGGCAATTGACGGCTCACGCGTTCTGGCGGGCGCTGATCCTGGTGCTGCTGGGGGTGTTCCTGCGCTCGCTCAGGTCGCCGATCACGAACTGGACGTTCGAGGACACGCTCACGCAGATCGGGCTGGGCTACGGGTTCCTTTACGTGCTGGCGTGGCGCTCGCTGCGGGCGCAATGGACGGCGCTGATCGCGATTCTCATCGGTTACTGGCTGGCGTTTGCGCTCTATCCGCTGCCGGGGCCGGCTTTCGACTGGACGGCCAACGGGGCAAAAGCGTATTACACCGGCTTCGCCGCGCACTGGAATTTGAACACCAATTTCGCATGGGCGTTCGATACCTGGTTTTTAAACCTGTTTCCGCGCGTCACGCCCTTCGTGCGCAACGCCGGCGGCTACGCCACGCTGAGCTTCATCCCGACGCTGGGGACGATGATCCTGGGACTGTTTGCCGGCGAGGCGCTGCGCAGCCAACGCACGCCGATGGGCAAAGTCGCCTGGTTTGCGGCAGCGGGGGCGATCGGCGTCTTGCTCGGTCTTTGCTTGGACAAAACGGGGATCTGCCCGTCGGTCAAGCGGATCTGGACGCCGAGTTGGACGCTGCTGAGCGGCGGGATCTGCTTCCTGATGCTGAGCGGGTTTTACCTCGTGATCGACATCTGGAACCGGCGGGCGTGGGCGTTCCCGCTGGTGGTGGTGGGGATGAACTCGATCGCCGCCTACATGATCGCGCACCTGTTCGACATGTTCATCGCGGCGGCGCTGCCGAGGCACCTGGGGTGGTGGTGGATCACGTTCGCCGGTTCGGCCTACGAGCCGATAATTTTAGGCGCGGCGGTGCTGCTGACGGAGTGGCTGATCCTGCTGTGGATGTTCCGGCAGAAGATATTTTTGAAGATATGACGGATTGACGATTTCAGATTGACGATTCGCAGATATCATGTCGAACCACTTCGCGGTTTCGCATTATGAAATTGCGGGATCAGAAGCCCGACGGACTGAGCGGGTAGATCTCATCTTTGGATTTGTGGCCCCAAAGCGCGTTGTGGTACCTGATCTGCCCGTCGGGATCGTACAGAAAAATCACAGTAGAGCCGACGAAACAGGCTGATAACTTTTGGCATAATTCAGCAGGAAACGCGACAATCTCCCACATCCCATACAACATCCCGAATCCCATTTTTGCACAGATTTCGTCACGGACGCTGTAAACCGGGCCGTGGACGTAATACACTTCATAATCAACGCTTCCCATCCAACCGGAATCCGGTTTCATGCGTCCGGTCAGGTCAGGATTCCCTAAATGGCAATGGACATTTTCCTTTGAAATCGGGTTGGTCATCAGTTTCTGATAACGACCGGTTTTGGCCAGAAGAACGGAACAACCGGAGATGGAAAGCAAGATGGATATGAGTAGCAGAAAAAAAAGGAATTGATGGAGACGGCGATGAGGTATATGAGCCATTGCGTTTGACGATGTCGCCTTTTCAGTGTCAAATAAGACGAAAGCCATCATTCATCATTCATATCGAGCGTATATTCGTTGGGCTCTTGTTCGCTCGGCGGGAGTGGGGCGAAGAGTTCTTCGGGTTCGCGGGAGTCAACGGATTCGGGCGACGACTGGGCCTGCGGGAGCTTGCCCATGCGCATGGTGGTGCGCAGGCTCGCGATGGAATGCGCGGGCGGCGCGGCGGCCGAATCGGCGGGATTGGGTGACTTTTTGATCGGCCTCACACCCGGTGTGCCTCGACCAGTTCTTTCATGGTTTCGGCGGAGATTGAATCCTGTCCATGCCGCGCGGCCCAGATGAGCGCGTTGTGGCAGACGCGGTTGACTTCGCGCGGAATGCCCTGCGAGAGCTCCTCGATCTGGGCGAAGGAATCATCCGCGAACAGGGCGGGGCGGCCGCCGGCGACCAGCAGGCGGAACTTCACGTATTGCGAGATTTCCTGGCCGCGCAGGGGGCGCAGTTCGACGCGCGTGAACATGCGGCTGAACACGGAGCGGTATTCGGGCTGCTCCATCTTCTTCATGAAGCTCTGCTCGCCGAACAGCAGGACCGTGACGAGCTTGCGCTCGGGGACCTCGAGGTTGGAGAGCGTGCGCAGGATGTGCAGCGGCTGCGCGCCGAGGAAGTGGACTTCGTCGATGATCAGGACGAGGCGCATGCCCTTGATGTAGAGGCTGATGATGTGCGCCTGGATCGCCCAGATGAGGTCCTGCGTGGTGCGGCGCTTGCCGGGGAACTCGAGCTTGAGCTCGTCGGCGATCTCGCGCAGCAGGCCGGTGCCGGTCATGCCGGGGTGGCACAGGACGAGGATCGGCTGGAACTTGCGCGGGTCGAGCTCGTGGATGAGGACCTGGGTGAGGAGCGTCTTGCCGGTGCCGCTGATGGCGGTGGTGAGGCCGAGCGAGATGTGCTCGTCGATGCAGCGCTTCATGGCGAGGAACGCTTCTTCGTGCGCTTCCGTGCGGTAGAAGAATTCGGGGTTCACGTTGTCCATGAACGGCTGCGCGTGCAGGTTGAAATAGACGAGGGGGTCGGCATTGGATTCGGGGACGTAGGCCCGCGCGCCGTTGCTGCTGGCGTCGATGAGCTCATTGAGAAAGGCTTCGGACGACTGTTCGAACTGATCCATGTTCGGGCTCCTGTCGAATTTTGAAAACTTGCAATGAGACTTATGGGACCTATGAGACTTATGGGACCCGCAATTACATGCCGACCATGGTGCGCTTGAGCTGGCCCATGAGGTCGCCGAATGCGGAGTCCTTCTGGCGGTTGACGAACACCTTGTCGTTCAGGATCGTCTCGGTGACGGCGCGCACGCACTTGGCCGCCTCGCTGTAGGGATATTCGAGCATGAGCGGCTTGCGCGTCTGGCAGGAGGCCTCGACGTGCGGGTCGCTGACGACGTAGCCGAGGTCGCCGAGCGATTTGCCGAGGTACTGCTGCGTGGTCGTGTTGATGCGGTTGAAGATGTTCTTGCTGTGATACATGTTGTTGACCATGTTCGTGACGAGGCCGATCTTGCTGTTGGGCTCCATTTCGAACAGGATCTTGATGATCGAGTAGCCGTCGGCGGCGGCGGCGATGTTGGGGGTGGTGACGACGACGATCTCGTCGGCGAACGTGGCGAAGCGCAGGACGTTGTCGCTGATGCCGGCGCCGGTATCGACGAGAAGGATATCGACCTCGCGCTCGACCTGGTCGATCGTGCGCAGGATGATGCGGCGCTGCTCGGGGCTGAGGTTCGCCATCTCGCGCACGCCCTGGCCGCCGCTGATGACCTTGACGCCGTTGGGGCCGACGACGATCACGTCATCGAGCTTGAAGTTGTCCTCGACGACGTGGCGCAGGTTGAAGCGCGGCTTGACGCCCAGCAGGATGTGGACGTTGGCCAGGCCGAGGTCGGCGTCGAAGATGGCGACGCGCTTGCCGGCCTGGGTGAGCGCCATCGCCAGGTTGACGGTGAAGAAGGTCTTCCCCACCCCGCCCTTGCCGCTGGTGACGGCGATGACGCGGGCGTAGCGGGTCGAGAGCGGATTCAAGGCGGGGGCGGACGGGGAGACGCAATGCGCGCTTTCGCGGCGCGAGGCGGGCTTCTGGAGGGCGCCCTTGAGCTCACGCTTGACCTCGTCGATGGAGCGGCCCTGCTTCTGGATCAGGTCCTTGATGCGGCGCAGCAGATCGACATGGTCCTGCGTGAACTCGGTATTGTTCAGGCTGAGTTGGCTGAAGGTGAGGTACTCGCGAAAGACCTGCTCGTAAAAGCGGATCTCGCACTCCTCAAGGCCGGTGGCCAACGCCACTTGACTGATCGTGTAGCGCCTGATCATGGATGGGGGACCTCCTTGGCAGCATCTGCAATGGACCGACAGCAACGAGTAATCGCATCGACAGCTTCAACGGGATCAACGATGGAAGAGCAACGGGCGCCGGAAAGGCGCGAATAAAAGGCCTTGGGGAGTTATCAAAGAACGCGCGCCGGGGAAGAAACAGCAAAACATGCGCGCCAAAACGACTTGTCTTTAGCAATTTTCGAAAGCTAAATCAAGTGTTATTATTATCGCGCGCGAGAAATTGATGACGGTTGCATGGGCGGCCGGTGAGATGCGTTTTTTCACCTTCGGATGTTTGTCTCGCTTGCGCCGAAAGCCATGGAAGAAGTATAAAGTACCAAAGGGGTTGGGCGGGCGTTCACGGCGAATTTCTTTCGACCGTGTTCGATCTTTCAAAGTTGCAATACCATGGCCAATTTCACCCAAAACCACCGCACTCAGATGTCGTTACGTCCGGAGCCGCCGGAATCGCATGGCCTGTTCCATCCGGTGTGGGTGGCGCGCATCTTTTTTGTGTTGCTCACGGTGTGGTGCGGGATGTGGCTGGCGACGCCCAACGAAGAAGTGCGCCCGTTCATCGGCACGTTCCTGGATTTCCACATCTGGCAGCGCTGGCTTTATTCGATCATCGCGCTGATCGTGGCGCTGATCCTGATCCTGTTCGAACACGCCACGGATGCGATCAGTTCGCACAAGTTGCTCATGGGTGTCATCGGCATGTTCGTCGGGCTCATCTTTTCGCACCTGTCCTACAGCACGATTCCATCGACGTTCGCGCAGCCGGAGAACGTGCTGACGGTGTCCAATATCGTATTCGGGTATTTCGGCGCGATCCTCGGGATCAAGCACGCCGAGCGGTTCCACCTGAGCCGGCTGAAATTCTTCCTGACGCAGTCCTACGAGCGGCCGAAGGTGCTCGACTCGAGCGTGATCATCGACGGCCGCATCCGCGACCTCATCGAGATGCAGGTGGTGCGCGGGTCGATCATGGTTCCCGATTTCGTGATCCGCGAAATCCAGGTGATCGCCGACTCGAGCGAACCGAATCGCCGGGCCCGCGGCCGGCGGGGGCTGGACGTGCTCGAGGCGCTGCGCGAATCCAATCCGGCGCTCGAGCTGGTCGATAAGGATTATCCCGACGTGCCGGCAGTCGATCAGAAACTGGTCATGTTCTGCCGCGAGATGGCGGGCGACCTGATCACGAACGACTACAACCTGCAAAAGATCGCGCAGCTGCACCGGATCCACGTGATCAACATCAACGAGCTGGCCAACGCGCTGCGGCCGGCGGTCTATATCGGCGAACTGCTGACGCTGTCGCTGGTGCGCGAAGGCAAGGAATACGGCCAGGGCGTGGGGTATCTTGAGGACGGCACGATGGTGGTCGTCGATGACTCCGCGCAACTGATCGGCCAGGAAGTCCAGGTCATCATCAGCAGCATCCTGCAGACGTCCTCGGGCCGACTGGTGTTCGCGCGGATGCGCGAGCCGGTTCAGGAACCCCGCGCGCAAAAGGCCGCGCTGTAAGAAGTCCTTAGTCCTTAGTCCTTAGTGCTTAGTATTTAATCCTGAGTTCTTACTTCAAGGAGTGCGTAATTCCTGAGGCTGGAGGATTGTCTTATGGCGAAGATCGAGAGGTTTGAAGATCTCATTGCCTGGCAGAAATCGCGCGAGTTGACGCGCGACATTTACTGTGTTACACGCACATCGCCGTTCGCCAACGATTATGGCCTCACCGGGCAAATTCGCCGTGCAGCCGTTTCCATTATGTCCAATATTGCCGAAGGGTTTGAGCGTTGGGGTAACGGTGAGTTTCATCAGTTCCTATCAACAGCCAAGGCCTCCTGCGCCGAGGTTCGATCACAGTTATACGTTGCATTCGACGTCGGTTATCTGAACCTATCGGCTTTTAATCAATTAAGAAGTCAAGCTGAGGAAATCACCCGAATCGTTGCGGGATTACGCACATCCGTTGAAAACCGGCGTTCGAACAGTGCCGGGAAAAAATAATATCATTAAAGAGTGTTGACTTACGCCTGAAGAGTCCGCACCTTGGACTTGGTCTTTCGCCTCTGTTCCAGAGACTAAGGACTAAGGACTAAGGACTAAGGACTCTCCTGTGCCCGTTTACACCGCTGAATCTTCCATTCGCCGACCGAAGCATGTTCTGCGCGAGATGTGGGTTGGGGTGCGCGAGTCGCGGTATATCGCGTGGCGGCTGTTCGTCAAGGATTTGAAATCGGAATACTCGCGGTCGGTGTTCGGCGTCGTGTGGGATTTTGTCGATCCGCTGGTGCTGGCGCTGATTTTTTATGCGCTGTGGCTGGTCGGGATCATCCGCGTCACGAACCTGGCAATCCCCTACCCCTTGTTCATCGTGTTCGGGTTTTTATTGTATCAGACGTTCGTCGAAGCGGTGCTGATGCCGATGTTCATCCAGGAACGCAGCCGGGCGTTGATGGCGCACGTGAAACTGCGGCCCGAGTCGATGATCCTGGCGGTGATTTATCGGCTTCTGTTCAACCATGGAATCCGGGTGATGATTCTGCTCGGATTCGCGATGTTCCTGTTGAGGCCGGCGTGGCTGGGCGGGTCGGCGGCGGGGCCGCATTTTTCGGTGGTTGGGTTCCTGACGTTCATTGCCTGTTCGCCGCTGCTGATCCTGGCGGGGATGTCGGTCGGGCTGGTGCTGGCGCCGTTCCACATGATTTACGGCGATGTCGGGCGCGGGACGCAGATCATCTTGAATCCGCTCCGTTACGCCTCGCCGGTCATGTATCAGATTCCGAACCTGACGTGGCAGTTCTGGCTGATGACGCTCAACCCGATCGCGGCGATCCTGGACAGCCTGCGCAGCGTGGCCACGGTGGGACAGTTCACGTGGATGCCGCAAATGGGCGCGTGGGTCGGGATCCAACTGGCGGTGTTCCTGGTTGGCTGGTTCATCTATCACCTGGCCGTGCCGGTGGTGGGGCAGAGGTATTAAAAAGATACTCAATCGAAATACGAGGATGGGACTCCGGTTCGGAGTTCAAGCTTTAGCTTGCCTCTGGTAGTCGTGTGGGAAACAGCAAGCGAGAGCGTTCCGGAGCAAACTGAAGTTTGAACTCCGAACAGGAATTCCATTGATGAATCGAAATAGGATTTGAAATGTCGGAATGGTAGTCCCTCGCTGACGCTCGGGCTACTGCATTATTTATTTGAACAGGGGTTCGATGAGGGTGATTTCGAAGTGGCCTTTTTCGCCCCAGATTTCGCGGAACCAGTAGTAGCGCCACCAGGCTTGCAATCGTGAGCGTTGGGGTTTTTGGACCACGCCGATGGCGTCGGTGGGCGAATCGGGCCACTCGGGGGACCAGTGGTCGCGCAGGGACATCTGCGTGCAGCGCCACTTGGTTTTATCGATGCGCGCGCAGAGAGGCTGCATGATGGACGTGGTGCCCATGACCAGATCCTGATCCTTCAGGTCGGTGGGCGGGGTGTTCGGCAACTGATAGCCGGCATGGCGGAAATACCAACTGCCGGGCCAGCCCAGTTCCTCGACCAGAGCCACCTGGCGCTCGGCAACCGGTTTCAAGGAATCGAGCCGTTCCCAACGGCGCAGGAATTCGCGGCACATGTGATCGTATTCGACCGTCGTGTGGTTATAGACCATGCGCTCGACGGGATCGGCCGCGCGCGGGCCGACAAGGTAGTAGTCGTTGCGCGCGGCGATCACGGTGGCCAGCACCATCGCCAGGGCCGCGACCAGCTTGAGGGCGAAACCGGAACGTCGCAGGATCGGGGCCCACACCCAGCCGAGCGCCATGTAGATCGGCAGGATGATGTGCACGCCGAGCCACGGGACTTTTTCGCCGGCGACGGAATACTGGAAGATCGAGCAGGCCGCCCACCAGCCCATGAACGCGCCCAGGACCCAGTGTTCCTTGAGCGCCATGACCGACCACGCCAGCAACGGCACGATCCACAGGCCGATGATCATCATCGAGACGTTGGGCTCGATGTGGAGGAACTGTTCGAACGAACCGAGGATGCCGGGCAATTTCCCGAGCCAGTTCCAGAAGAACCAGAAGGCCAGCCATACGGCGATCGAGACGAGATAGACGTTGGCGCGCGCGGGCTTGCGGATCGCGTCGATAATCAGGCCGGCAAGGAGCATCAGCAGGATCGGCAACTCATAGATCAGCATGATCACGAGGTGATAATGGAGCTTGCCGCTGATGCGGTGCTCGCTCTGCTGGCCGGCCCAGTATTGGATGCTGCTGTTGATGTTCTGGAGCGGGGAGAACGTGCCGTCGGCGGTTGTTTTGCCGTAGATCAGGATGACATATCCGATGCCGATCAGGATGCCGCCAAACCAGCCAATGAGCGTGACAATTGTTTCGGGAGTCAGCGGTCGAAACGGCAGGCGTGCCGAGATGGTTTTGCGGCGCTTGCGCGGTTTGGTTTCGGTTCGGAGGATGAACGCGGGCCGGCGCCAGAAACAACGTTTCAGCAGCCACACGACGCCAAAGGTGAGGCCGGTGGCCATGACGAAGATCGCGTTTTCCTTGAAGGCAAGGAGCGCGACGATCGGGGCCGTGGCAAGCATGCCCCACGCACCGCGCTTGCCGAGCGAGCCGCCCTGGGTCGATTTCGCAAAGCCAAGGAGGCCGACCAGGACGAACGCGCAAAAGATCAGCTCGTTGCGCAGGAATCGGCTGTAATAGAGCAGGTAGGGCGACGTGACGATGAGCGGGAACAGCCACCAGCGGTAGCGGCGCGGCCAGAGCGCGGCGGCGGCGACCATCGCGATGAGCGAGAAGAGCGCGACCATGGCGCGGCCCATGCCGATCGAGTCGCCGAACAGGCGATACCACAGGCCGGTGAGGATGATGAGCGAGGGGCCGTGCAGGATCGGGCTGTGCGTGTAATGGCCGTCGAGCATGAAGGAGTAGCCGTACCACGCGTGCTGGGCTTCGTCGTGGTGCAGGGGACGCTCCTCGAGGACAACGAACCGCGGCCCGATCGCGAGGAGCGCCAGCACGCACACCGAGGCGTAAAACCAGAAATCGTGGCGGCAGCGACTCATTCATGCTCCTCCAAAATTTGCGGGCCCAAATCGATGACGGCATACGGCGAGCCGTCGTTGGCGGCGGCGATGCGGCCGGCGGCGCGCAGGCGCGTAATGGACTGCACGCCGTAGCGGCGTTCCTCTTCGATGCCCCACAAGACCCAACGTATTCGCAGTGCGCGCGCCGCCGCGAGGATCTCGGGCGTCGTCGGGGACTTGTATATTTTATCGATCCATTCCGTCCGACGCTGAATCATATCCTGAGCGGCGGGTCCCCGCCACTGGGTTTCATGGTGCGCCCAGCCGAGCGGGATGGGGCGGCCGGCGAGGCTCGCCACGCGGCCGCCATAACTATAGGGCTCGGCGGCGGCGGCCTCGGCGACGCGCTCGCCGGGGGGAACGTTCCTGCGGATCCAATCGATCAGCGGCACTTCGATCCGATACGGAATCCGCTGGTATTTCAGGAAATCGACCGCGTTGAGCGTGGGCGGCATTGGGATTTCATCGGTGGCGCGCGCCTGGACGATGCGCGCCGGGAACGCGAAAATCGGATAAACCGCCGCGGCGAGCGCGAGCGCGATCAAGCACGGCCGTCCGATCCAGCGAATCGCCATCAGCGGCGATCGCCACAAGGATCTTGCCGCGACGGTCGCGCAAACGATGAGCGCCGGCCAGAGCGGATACGAAAACTTGAAATAGGTGTTATAGCGTTCGTATTCGCCGCTGTAGAAATCGTCGATAAAGACCAGCTCGAGGCCGATCAGGACGGCGAGGACGCCGAACATCAGAAGCGCAAGTTCAGTCCTGAGTCCTGAGTCCTGAGTCCTGAGTCCAGAATAACGGGCGGGGAGGATCAGAATCAGGGACCAGATTGAAACAACGAGCCAGAGGAATGGACCGGAGAAATCGGAGACAGCAATGATGACGGCGCTGAGAATGAGAAGCGTGAGGAACCAGCGGCGCTCGAGAGCGGCACGGCCGCATGCGGCGAGGCCGATCGCGAACATCGGCAGGCCCCAGAATCTTATCAACTGGCCGAATGTGGACTGGATTGCTTCCGGAAGGAACTTGAGCGGGAGTTTGGAGAGGATGCCGCCGCCGGCGGTTTCGTTGAGCGGAAGGGCCTGGCCGCCGCGCATAAGGTGCATGCCGATGGCCAGCCCGAATCCGAAAACAACGACGGCGCCGGCCGCTTTTGCAAACGCGCGGACGTTCGTGCCGATGATCCAGAGCAGCGCGAGGAATATCGCCCACGCCATCAGCGGCAGGTTCCACAAGTTCGAAAACGCCGCGCCCGCGCCGAGCGCGATCCACGCGATCAGGACCGGCAACGCCGGCCGAGCCCAGCGCCGGGCGGCGAGGATGATCGCCAGCCACGCGATGAGCCACGGCAGGGCCATGTGGTGGGAATGGAAATCGCCGAGGATCGCGGTGAAGGCGGGGAATTCGTTGACGGTGCCGGGCATGACGCTGCGGGCGTCCCAATAGGAATAGCCGCCCCAGTTGATCGGAACGCCGGTTTTCAGCAGTGCATACGCAGAAGGGATCGCGGCGATGTTGCCGCCCCATGCGGCAATGAGCCCGGCGACGCTCGCCCACCCCGACGGCAAGCGGACCGAACGCGCCAGGAGCCACGAGGCCTCGAAAACGAGGAGCGTGATCCGGGCCAGCGCCAGATTGATGGTCAAAGCGGCCGGCGCGCCGATCATGCGGCCCGTCCAAGCCCAGAAAAAATGGCCCCAGTAGTAATAGACCAGTGATTGGCCGGCGAGCCAGTAGTCCTGGGGAGGAAGTGCTGCGGCATGCCAATTCGCCCAGAAAAGCATGGCGTTGGTGAATTTCTCGGCCCCCGAGCTGTTGATCGGATAGGCGGTCATGTCGGGGCTGTATCGGCGCAGGGCGATATAACCGAAAAAAAGCGCGACCGAAAGCAGGTCCACGCCAAACCGGCCGAACCAGCCCGGGCCGGAATCGTAGCCCAGGATTTTTAAAGCGGGCAAACCACGGAATACACGGCACACACGGAATAAAAGCAAGGCCCCGCAGACGAGGTAGAGGAACCAGAAAAACCAGACGGAAATCGCCCCGGGCCAGAAGTGGCCGAGTATCCAGACGGGGAGGCAGAAGGCCGCGGGACCGGCAAGGCGGGACAGGACGCGGCGGATGGCTCCGTTGGCGGGACTGGTAGCCAGGGCCGCGCGCAGCGGGAGGCTCAGGAGTTCGTAACCGAGGAGGAAACTGAGAG
Source organism: bacterium (assembly GCA_021372575.1). Classification (GTDB taxonomy): domain Bacteria; phylum Sumerlaeota; class Sumerlaeia; order MVZB01; family MVZB01; genus JAJFUE01. Next base: position 20,997 of record JAJFUE010000182.1, read on the forward strand.
CCCAGACAAAATCCATGGTGTATCCAGTAATTTTACTTTACGCCCGGTTGCCGAAACATCGCGCCAAAGATTCATTTGAGTCAAAGACATCTGAAAATGCAAGGTTTGGATGATGGGTTGGGGATTTTGGCAAATTGTGAATTTAGGGTCTTGACTATTCTTGCCATCGGTTTAAGATGAGGTTACCCTGCTTTCGCGCACGGAGTGCCCCACATGGGGTTGCGCCTGAAGGGCAAAAATGGGCCGCTGAATCGGCCAATTGGTTCATTCTCATTGATAAGGACCTTCCCCTCGTGATCAATCGGATCATCCCCTTCCGGGAACGTCTAAAACAGAAGAAACGTCTGGTCCTGTTTATCTGCACCGGCAACACGTGCCGCTCACCGATGGCCTCCGCGTATTTCAGGAAACTGCTGACCGACAACCAGATCAAGAACGTCGAAGTCCGCTCGGCGGGCGTGATGACGATCAACGGGTTGCTTGCCAGCGCCGAAGCGATCCAGGTCACCGAAGGCGACGAGATCAACCTGCGGCGCCACCGCTCGACGCCCCTGACGCCGGAGCTGATCCGCAAGGCGGACCTGATCCTGGCGATGAGCCCGTTTCACCGGCAGTCGGCGATCCGGATGAGCGAAGAGGCGAAAAACAAGACGCACCTGCTCAAGGAATACACCGGCAGCGACCTGAAGAACGTTCAGATCACCGACCCGATGGGCTGCACGCTCGAGGTGTACAAGAAAGTCTATAAGGAAATCAAGGCCGCGTGCGATCGGCTCGTCGATCACGAGTTCGTCACGGGCGTGCCGCGGCCCGTCGAGCCCGAGAAACCGGCCAAGCCGGCCAAGAAGGCCGGGGCGAAAAAGGCGGCCAAGGCCGCGGGCAAAAAAGTCGCCGGCAAGGCGGCCAAGGAAATCCGCGCGCAAAAGAAACCCGCGAAAAGCGTGGCCAAGAGCGCAGCGTCGCGCGCCGCGGCATCCAAGAAATCCGCGCAGCCCCAGGCACGGCACCGGAGCAAGAACGGCGCCGGCGGAGAAATCGCTCGCAAACCCGTGAAATCCTGATAAACTGACGTGCAAAGCCAGCGTCCGCCCATGCGGGGGACGCGCTCCAGATGGGGCTGATTGGCCTATTCCGTTCATCTTATATTTTGCGGAAGGAAGGTCTTTTATGAATTTCGATCAGATTGAGGCCCAAGACCCCGCGGTAGCCGCGGCGATGAAGTCGGAGCTCGATCGCCAGCTCTACAAGCTGGAAATGATCGCATCGGAGAACTTCGCCTCGCCGGCGGTCTTGCAGGCGGCCGGATCGGTGCTGACGCACAAATACGCCGAGGGTTATCCCGGCCGGCGCTATTATGGCGGCTGCGAGTTCGTCGATGTCGTCGAGCAACTGGCGATCGACCGGAGCAAAGAGCTGTTCGGCGCCGAGTATGCCAACGTTCAGCCACACGCGGGTTCCTCGGCCAACCTGATCGCATATTTCTCGCTGCTTGAAGTCGGCGACGTGATTATGGGGATGGAACTGGCGCATGGCGGACACCTGACGCATGGCCTGAAGATCAATTTCTCAGGGCGCTTCTTTAACTTCGTTTCTTACGGCGTGAGCCCCGAGGACGAACGGATCGACTACGACCAGATGGCAAAACTTGCGCGCGAAAGCCGGCCGCGGCTGATCGTCGCCGGACACAGCGCCTACCCGCGCCAGCTTGATTTCGAGCGGCTGCGCCGGATCGCCGACGACGCCGGCGCGATGCTGATGGTCGATATGGCCCACTTCTCGGGTCTCGTCGCCGGCGGCGAGCACCCGAACCCCGTCCCGTACTCCGACATCGTCACCTCGACGACGCACAAGACCCTGCGCGGGCCGCGCAGCGGCTTCATCCTCGCGAAGAAGGAATACGCCAAGGCAATCGACAAGGCGTGCTTCCCGGGATTCCAGGGCGGCCCGCTCATGCACATCATCGCGGCCAAGGCGATCGCGTTCGGCGAGGCCATGACGCCGGGCTTCAAGGTTTATGCCAGGCAGATCCGCGCCAATGCGAAAGTCCTCGGCGACGCGCTGACGGCCGAAGGCCTGCGGCTGTGCTCGGGCGGCACGGACAACCACCTGCTGCTGGTCGATGTGAGCCCGTACGGCATCAGCGGCAAAGAAGCCGAGCAGGCGCTGGACCGCGCGTGCATCACATGCAACAAGAACATGATCCCGTTCGACAAGCGCAAGCCGACGGAAACAAGCGGCATTCGCCTGGGCACGCCGGCGCTCACGACGCGCGGCATGAAAGAGGACGACATGCGGCGCATCGCCGGGTGGATTTCGAAGGTGCTGCGCGACGTCACCAACGAGCAGATTCAGCAGGAAGTGGCCGGCGAAGTCCGCCAGTTCGCCGAGAAGTTCCCGCTGCACGTGCCGGTCAGCGAATTGGCCTGAGCGGCGAAATGAATGCGGGGTACGGAATGCGAAGCGCGGAATAAAAAACAACCATCACAAAAGATAGGTCCTATAGGTCTTATAAGTCTTATAGGACCTATTTCTATTTAGAAGCTGGTGAGGATTTTCTGCAGTTCTTCAAGCTCAACGGGCTTGGTCAGGTGGCGGTCGAAGCCGGCCTGCAGGGCCAGTTCGCGGTCTTCCTCCTGGCCGTAGCCGGTCATCGCAACGAGCAGGGCATCGGCGCACTCTTTCATTTCGCGCAGCGTGCGCGCGACCTGATAGCCGTCCATGCCGGGCATGCCGATGTCGAGCAGGACGACCTCGGGCTGGAATGCATGCGCGACCTTGATCGCCGTCGGGCCGTCGTGCGCGGTCTGGATGTCGTGACCCCACAGGATGAGCAGGTCGGCGAGGCTTTCGGCGGAGTCGGCGACGTCATCGACGACCAGGATGCGGCGCATGGGCGACCAGGCCGGCGTAAATCCCTGCGCATGGGGCGCGTTGCCGGTTTTCTCGTCGATGAATGCCGGCAACCTGATGACGAATTCGCTTCCGCAACCGATGCCCTCGCTGCGGGCTTCGATCGAGCCGCCGTGAAGGTCGATGATCTGCTTGACCAGCGTGAGGCCGACGCCGAGCCCGCCGCGCGAGCGGTCGCGACCGAGCTCGATGGGCAGGTCGAAGATTTGCGGCAGCATTTCCGGGGCGATCCCCATGCCGGTGTCGCGCACCTTGACGATGATCGTGCCGTCCTCGGCCTTGGCTTCGAGCCAGATCTGGCCGTCTTGCTCGGTAAATTTGACCGAATTGGCCAGCAACGCGGAGATCGCCTGAACGAGCCGGTCGGGATCGGCCTCGACGCGCAGCGGCCTGCCTTCCACGAGCATGTTGAGCTTGTGGCGGCGCAGTTCGACGGGCGGCAGGCTCAGCTCGACGGCCTGCGCCAGCACGTCGTTGAGGTCGATCGGCGACTTGCGCATCTCCATCTTGCCCTCGAGGATGCGGCTGATGTCGAACAGGTCGCCGATGAGGCGCGCCTGGTAGCTGACCTGGCGGTCAATGATATCGGTGTGGTGCTTGAGGGCGGGGTCGTGGGCGCCAATGAGGCGGAGCACTTCAAGCGCGCTGCGCATGGGGGCGAGCGGATTGCGGAGCGCATGAACGAGCATGGCGAGAAGTTCGTCCTTGCGGCGATCGGATTCGACGATGTGATCCGGCCTTGGAGGCGCTGGCTGCGGCCGGCGCGCGTCGAAGGCCTGGGTGACGGCGGGGCGAAGCCTGTCGAGGCCGGTCTTGAGGACCACGTTGTCGGCGCCGGCCTTGACGGCATCGACGGCCTGTTCGGGGGCGATCACATCGACCAGGAAAATAAACGGGGGGCACGGGGGGGACTGCCGCGCGAACCGGAGCGCTTCCATGCCGTCGGCTTCGGGCAGCGACCAAGCCGACAGGATCAGGTCGTAATCATGGCTTTCGACGGCTTTCCGGAATTCGGCGGGCCTTTCCACGCGGTCGATTTTGAGGCCGAACCCGCCGGCGCCGGCGGTGAGGGTTTTCCGCACCGCCTCGCTGACGTCGGCGTCGATATCGAGGTGCAAAATCCTCAAGTTGGATTCCATGGCGGCGCTCCCCCCGGACCAAGGTTTATTATACCCTGATGCAGCGTTTTTGTCGCGTGTTTGGCGAGGGGTGTCAGGCCAGTTCGGCGCCTTCGGTCGTAATGGTGAGCGAGGCGTGCTTCACGCCTTTGAGGACGGAGATGGCGTCGGCGAGCGCCTCGATGCGGCGCACCTGGCCGCGCAAGACCAGCACTTCGAGGCAGTTGTGGTGATCAAGATGAACGTGCAGCGTGGAGACGACAAGCTCGCCGAAATCGTGCTGCATGGCGGTAAGTTTTTCGTTCAGTTCGTGGTGGTGATGATCATAGACCATCGTGATCGTGGCGGCGGCGCGCTGATTGGGGCGGGCGGCTTTTTCGCGGACGAGATCGGCGCGGACGAGGTCGCGAATGGCCTCGGAGCGGTTTTTGTAGCCGCGGCGCCGGATGCGCTCGTCGAAGGACTCGAAGAGTTCCCGCGGCATGGTGATCGTGTAGCGTTCAAGGTCGGACATGGTCGCGCTCCAAGGATATGTAGGGAGTATCCTATTCAAGATGCTGCATAAAATAAATTCCAATCAGTCACGAAATGCGCGAAACATACTCACGCAATGCACGGAAATGTTTCGATGTGATGGATTGGGTTCCTATCCGCGGGATAAATTCATTTTCGTGCCATTTCGTGTTTTCTTTCGTGTATTTTGTGAACTGCATTTTTGTGTCTTTGAAATTCCATTTAATTTTTCCCGGTTTGCCATTACATTAGTAGCTCATGCCAGGCCGCGTGCCTGAGACCGATCCCCTCCCCCGGAGCTTCCATGGACCGCATTTTGATCGAAGGGCGCCGTTGCCTGAACGGCGAAATCACCGTGAGCGGCTCAAAAAACGCCGCGCTGCCGCTGATGGTGGCGTGCCTGCTGGCCGACGGCGTCAGCACGCTGCGCAACGTCCCGCAGCTACGCGACGTGCAGACGATGTCGAGCGTCTTGCAGAGCGTCGGCGCGAAAGTCGTGACCGAGGGCGATCGCATCACCATCGACGCGCGCGGGTTCAACACGACCGAGGCGCCCTACGACATGGTCCGGCGCATGAGGGCGTCGGTGTACGTGCTGGGGCCGATGCTGGCGCGGCTGGGGCAGGCGCGCGTGTCGCTGCCCGGCGGATGCGCCATCGGCCCGCGGCCGATCGACCTGCACCTGTGCGGGTTCGAGGCGATGGGCGCGAAGGTCCGCATCGAGGGCGGCTACGTAATCGCCGAGGGCGAGGGCATGCGCGGCGGCGAAATGAATTTGGAAGGCACGCACGGCTCGTCGGTCGGCGCGACGTGCAACGTGCTGATGGCGGCGGTGCTCGTGCCGGGGCGGACGGTGATTCGCGGCGCGGCGCGCGAACCCGAAGTCGGCGAACTCGTAAGGATGCTCAACCTGATGGGGGCGCGCATTACCGGCGCCGACAGTTCGACTTTGGAAATCGAGGGCGTGAGCTCGCTCCAACCGATCGTGTATTCGACGATTTCGGACCGGATCGAGGCGGGCACGTTCCTGCTGGCGGGTGCAATCACCGGCGGCGACGTCATGGTCCACGGCGCGCGGCCCGACCACATGAACGCACTGCTCGAGAAGATGATCCAGGCGGGGATCGGCATCGAAGTGCTGCCCGACGGCGTGCGCGTCAAGCCCGGCAACGGGATCAACCCGACCAATATTCAGACGCTCCCCTTCCCCGGCTTCCCCACCGACATGCAGGCGCAATTCATGGCGCTGCTGTGCATGGCCGGCGGCGATTCGATCGTGCGCGAGACGATTTATCCCGAACGCTTCATCCATGTGGCCGAGCTCATGCGCATGGGCGCCAACATCGAGATGGGCGTCGGTGAGGCGCGCGTGCGCGGCGTCAAGAAGCTCACCGGCGCGCCGGTGATGGCGTCGGACCTGCGCGCGTCGGCGGCGCTCGTGCTGGCCGGACTCGCCGCCGAGGGGACGACCGAGATCCTGCGCGTGTACCACATCGACCGCGGCTACGAGCACATTGACGCGAAGCTGGCGGCGATCGGGGCGAAGATCACCCGAGAGACCGGAGAACAGCAACCGGTTGCGGCGGCGACCGAAACGACATCGTCATAAGGTGCAAAATCATCGATGGCTGAAGCCGCGCACGAGAAGCCGGCTGAAAGCCGGCTCAAAAATGGTATAATGTCCAATAACCACCGGCTGAAGCCGGTGGCAACCCGTTCAGCCCGCTGAAGCGGGCGTTTCAAAAAGAGCTACGGAACCTCTCGCCTCATTGGTCCTTTCGCGCGAATTGTATTCCTGGATTCAGACACTATGATCGCCGCCGAGAAGATCCACCGCATCGACGAAATCCTTCCGCAGGTTGAGCGCATGCTGCGGTCGTGCGCGTTGTGCGGGAGGGGGTGCCGGATCAATCGCCTGCATGGATTGATGGGGTATTGCAAGACGCCGGGCGATCCGTCGCGCGTGCGCGTGGCCTCGCATACGCTGCATTTCGGCGAGGAGCCGCCGCTTGTCGGAACGGGCGGTTCCGGGACGGTGTTTTTTTCGAACTGCAATTTGCGCTGCGTGTTCTGCCAGAATTACCAGATCAGCCACGGCGGGATGGGCACGGAGATTTCCACGGCGGAACTGGCGGACAGGTTCCTGTCGCTGCAGGAGCAGGGGGCGGAGAACATCAACCTCGTCACGCCGACGCATGTCATCTGCCCGATCCTGCACGCGTTGCGCGACGCATACGCGCGCGGGCTGAGCCTGCCGGTCGTCTATAACACGAACGGCTACGATTCGGCCGAGCTCATCAAGCTGCTCAAAGGCGTTGTCGATATTTATCTGCCGGATCTCAAATACATGGACCCGGCGGCGAGCAAGTATTGCTCGGACTCGAAGAATTACCCTGAAGTCGCGAAGAACGCGATCGTCGAGATGTGGAAACAGGTCGGGCCGCTGCGCGTCGAAAACGGAGTCGCGCGGCGCGGGATGATCATCCGGCACCTCGTGCTGCCGAACAACCTTGCGGGATCGTACGAGGCGCTGATCTGGCTCGAGGATCATGGGTTGGTGGACGCCACGCTCAGCATCATGAGCCAATACGCGCCGCAATACCGCGCGCATGAGTTCCCGAATTTGAATCAGCGCATCAATCCGCGCGACTACAACGCGATCGTCGAATACGCGGTCAAGCTGGGGTTTGAGCACATCCTGGCGCAGGCGATGGAAAGCTCGGACGTGTACTTTCCGGATTTCAAAAACGAATCGCCGTTCGAGCAGTAACCCGACTTTAAACCCTTGTCATTCCCCAAATTTCTTGGCCCCGGAGGGGCCCGCAACTCGGGTATCTCGCGCCCGCTTCGGGGCGCAATTCTGCTTTCCCGCTCACCCCCGGCGGCGCTACGCTTCGCCGGGGGCTACTCGCGGACGCACCTTTGGTGCGTTCGCATCGCCGGTCACGGCCTACATGCAATCATTTGCTCGAAATAATTTGAGCAATAACAAGGCTTTAAATCACTGGCTAAGCGTTGGCCTTCCGGGCCGCTTGGATGGCTTCCTCGTAGTTTGGTTCCTGGCCGAGGTCCGCGCAGATCTGGCGATAGGCGATCCTGCCCGTTTTATCGATCACATAGACGGCGCGCGTGATGAGGCCCATGCCTTCGATGCGCAAGCCGAACTTTGTCGCGAAGTCGCGGTCGCGGAAATCCGACAGCAGTGTGGCGTGGTTGATTTTCTCGGTCGTGCAGAAACGCGATTGCGCGAACGGCAGGTCCATGCTGATCGTGAGCGTCTTGATCCCGTGGCGCGCGGCTTCGATGTTAAAGCGGCGCGTTTGCGCAGCGCAGACGGTCGTATCGACCGACGGCACGGCGCTGATGATCACGACCTGGCCCTTGAAATCGGAAAGGCGCACATGCTCGAAATCGTGGTTTAGCGCGAAGAAATCCGGCGCCTGATCGCCTTCCTTGACCGGAGTGCCTTCCAAAGTAATCGGCTCGCCCTTGAACGTGATCATGTGGCTTTCCCTTTGCCCGAAATAAATTGTCACAACGTAAATTCATATTATGCCATCAGGCGGCGGTCAGGAAAGAATTCGATGCGGTCTTTGTAGTCGTTAGCGACAAACACCCATGTGGAGTGCGGCAACAAGCTGCCGATGTTGGAGCTGGGGAGCTTGCTCCCGGCGCGCGATCGCAAGCAAGCTTGCTCAGAAAAGCGGCAGCAAGCTGCCGCACTCGTGCGCCTGAAAGGGTGCGTATCTAGAAGGGTGCAAGTCCCTTCCGGGCAAACGCTCTCCGGCCCGTAATCGACCGCAACTGCGTCGCCGCGAGGCGAGGTGGAGAGCAGCGGCAGG